>JBHEPI010000103.1:0-15808 GCA_046260345.1 Marinobacter sp.
GAAACAACCTTTGGTTGCGGCGCAACCCCTGGTTCGAAGAGCAAGTCATTCCCGAATTGCGACAACGGGTCGAGGAAATTCTGGGGCAGTAAAACCGTTTACCGCCCCGGACTCGATCAGCGGGTCTCTTCCCAGCGGGAGACCGGTATCACCAGCGCCTGCCATGGATAGCCAGGCATCTGTGAAGCGCCACCCCAGCGACGGATCACGCTTGCAGTAGTCCATATGACCGTATACCCGTTCGCCATCGATTTCCTTCACATGAACCGTGAAGAATTCGGCAATGTCTTCGTACGCGGACCAGTTCAGTGGCACGCCCAGTTCGTAGCCATACTGCTCAAGGAATTTCGCTCGCAGTTCGGGGCGCTGGAACCAGTCATAGCGAAACCAGTAAAGGTTGGCGAACTGCTGATCAGGTAACTGGTAGAGCTTGCCGTCCGGGCCGGTGACAAAGCTGAGGCCGATAAAATCATCAAGGTCCAGGGTGGGAAGAGTAAAGCCCTTGCCTTCGCCTTCCATGTAGTCACTCAGCGCTAGTGCCCAGCCAGTGCGGGAATGAGTGCCTATCAGGTCAGAGTCATTGACGAAGGCATCGTAACGGCCTTTGGCGGCCATGATCCGCTGAAGATTGACCTGCCGGATCACCTCACCTTCCGGCTTGAGGTCATGGGTGACCTTAATACCGGTTATCTCCGAGAACGCCCTTGCAAGAACATCGGACTCGTACCGATGAGTTGCCAGATCTTCGGAAAGCACAGAGATTTCCAGGCCCTCGAGTGGTTCAGCTGCCCTGGCAAACCAGGCCAGTTCTTCTGCCTGTTCTTCGGGGGAAAGGGTGGAAGCCTGCAAGTGTTCCGAAATCCATTGTTCGATCACCTGTTGGCGAGCTTCGGACACCCCGTTGAACGTGTCGGATCCGTGACTGACAGAGCTGATGAATAGCAGGCAGCAGACTCCCGCGATAACGGGCCAATTATTCATGTGACACCTTTTTTGTTGTTTGTTTACCTACATAAACGAGCCTAATGTTCGCCATTTAGTTCGTCAACGAAAATATATAAGCAGTTCTGTAAAAGAAAAAAATATTCAAAAACAAATATTTGAAATTTTTACGGGGAAAATCCGACACTAATCTTGTAACAAAATCGAAAAAAATATGTTCTAAAACTTTCCATTTTTTCTATCACGCGCTAAATTTGTCGTGTCTCGAAAACAGAAAAACGGTCTCCGACCGCAATAAATGTTCGGGATGACAGTGTCCATCAAACCGGAGGTTCGTCCTAACTTACTGATTTAATGCGTAATCCGACTGAAAACGAGAGACAGTACAGATGGACCGGAAAATCTCAAACAATAATAGGAAGCTATCATGATCGAAAGTAAACATCGCACAAATACAACAATGGTTTCTGCAACTCTGATGCGGCGTTCTGCACTTGCTATCGGTGTGGCGCTGTTTGCGGGTGGCATTTCTGCTCCAGCGGCGGCAGAGCTTTCATTTGAGGCAGACAGTGGATGGAAATTTGGCGTTAATGGTCATATCCCTGTTTTCGCTCTGGTGAGTGATAACGATAACCTCGAAGAAGACGCCTTCCGTATCACTACAGGTTTCAATCCAGCAACTGCTCAATTTAATGTCCATGCACCAACCCAGAACGGCCTGGATGTCTCGGGGCATATTCAGCTGAACAGCCACCTCTCTGGTGCCGATGGGGTTCAGAACTCGGGTTTTGGGCAGGTCGACTTCGGGCGTCAGTCCGGTGTTGAAAGCCGTGTTGCGGAGATCGCTGTCAGTGGCGATTTTGGCGCCCTGAATATTGGTAAAGGATTTGGCATCTATGGCACGCCGGGTATTGGCGACGCGGGTAGTGGTATGGGTGTCGGCTTATTCAATCCGAACCAAGGCGATGCCACTGCTGGCCGGATTGGTAACGGCTACTTTTATGCCAACTTCAACCCTCGGGTCATCTACACCTCACCATCCATGGGTGGTCTCCAGTTCAAAGCTGGCCTGTTCCAGCCTGAAAAGCCGAAGGATGGTGATCTGGCCGCTCAAGTCACCGATACTGACGGAAATCTGTTGGGTGTTAACCAGAGCAATCCTATTGATGACAGCGTTGGAACGGAGTCACCGCGAGTAGAGGCAAATCTAGTCTGGTCAGGTGATCTTCTGAAACTGTGGGCTGGCGGCTTTACGCAGAATGTAGAAGTCGAAGATCCTGCAGTAGAGGACTTCACGATGAGTGGTGTGGACTTTGGTGGCGCGGTCGCCCTCGGTAGCTTCAATTTGCGCGCCAACTATGGTCTGACCCAGGGCACAGGTAATGCGGTCTTCGGTGGTCATGGTGTAACTGGTGGCGCTGAAGAAGAGGATGCCGACCAGTGGTATGTTGAAGGAACTTACGATGTGACCAATCGTGCAACTCTTGGCGTGAGTTATGGTGAAGGATCGGACGACCTTTCAGATGTGGATACTGACCTGACTATGGTATTTGCTCGCTACAAGGCTACTGATGCCTGGACCATACTGGCGGAGGTTCAAGACTTCTCGACAGACGTTCCGGATAGTGACTCCAGTGCTGTTATTGTAGGCGCACAGCTCACCTTCTAAACAGATCGTGACGTCCCTGCCCTCTCCTGGAGGGCAAAAAGCCAGATGCCCTCGGGCATCTGGCTTTTTTGTTTTTAAGCTCCGCCTCCCGCTTTCACGTCCGAATTGTCAGATCGGCCACGGGGTGGGGGCACCTTTTCTGGCGGGATAAAGGTGTCTGAGCAAAGCGAGTTCTTTTCCCATAAGAAAAGGTGCCCCCACCCCGTGGCCAGCCCCCAAGTCAGGCGCTTCAAGGAAGCATCAGCCGGCTAAAGGCTTCACAGATTGCATACAAAGAGGCTCCGGGCGGTAAAACCAGCCGGAGCAAATGCCTGAGAGAGTGGTTCAGGCGCTGTGGTGGAGAGCAACAGTCTGTGGTTGCGGGGTTGCCTGAGCCGCCAGGTACTTGTCGAGCTCACGGACATCTTCTTCAGTGGCGTACAGGCCCTGTTTGGTGCGGCGCCAGAGAATGTCTTCCGAGGTCATGGCCCATTCATATCTGACCAGGTATTCCACTTCCCGTTCATAGAGGGTACCTGCGAAACGGTATCCCAGGTCCCGAACAGACCTGGCGTCATCCAGAATGTAGTAGGCATGGGTTCCGTAAGTGCGCACATACCGACTACAGACGGCCTCGGGTAGCCAGGGATAATCCCCCGATATGCGGGCTTCGAGGGTATCGTGGTTTTCAAAATCACCACCTGGCAGGATGCCCTTTTTGGTCCAGGGCCCCAGGGAATTCGGGAAGAACTGACACAGCTTGTCGGTAGCGGCTTCCGCCAGCTTGCGGTAGGTGGTGATCTTGCCACCGAATACGGAAATGACCGGCGCCTTATTCTTCTCACTGCTGACTTCGAACGAGTAGTCGCGGGAGGCCTTCTTGGCGTCGCCTTCCTCATCATCCATCAGCGGACGAACACCGGAGTAGGACCAGACCACGTCGCTGGCCGTCAGCTGACGCTTGAAATGGGAGTTGACGATGTCCAGCAGGTACTCGGTTTCTTCCGGTGAAATCTTCGCTTTCTTCGGGTCGCCCTGGTAATCCACATCAGTTGTACCGACCAGGGAAAACGTATCCTCGTAAGGAATCACGAACACGATGCGCTCATCCTCATTCTGCAGGATGTAAGCCTCTGTCTCCCGGTTCAGCCTGGGCACCACGATGTGGCTGCCCTTGACCATTCGAATGTTTTTTGGCGCCTTCATTGCCAGGCTTTCGCTGAACAGTCGGCTTACCCAGGGGCCGGAAGCATTGACTATCACCTTTGCCGAAACATGGTGAATACTGTCATCGTTCATGTCTTGAAGTGAGACATCCCAGGAGTTTTCGCCCCTCTGAGCATTGATGCACTTGGTTCTGGTCAGAATGGTGGCGCCACATTCCTGAGCCTTTTTGGCAGTCAGTACTACCAGGCGAGCATCGTCCACCCAGCCGTCGGAGTATTCGAAACCCCTGGTGATGTCGGACTTGAGCGGATCCTTCTCATCGAACTTGATGGACCGTGAGCCGGGCAGAACCTCGCGCTTGGCGAGATGATCATAAAGGAAAAGTCCCATTCTGATCATCCAGGCCGGGCGCAGGTGAGGGCGGTGAGGCAGGCGGAAGCGCATTGGCCACATGATATGGGGCGAGTTTCTCAGCAATGATTCCCGTTCTGCCAGGGCCTCGCGGACCAGCCGGAACTCATAGTGCTCCAGGTAACGCAGTCCTCCATGGATCAGCTTGCTGCTGTTAGAGGATGTCGCAGAGGCGAGATCGTTCATTTCGCACAGCAGCACTTTCAGGCCCCGGCCCGCAGCATCCATTGCGATCCCCGTTCCGTTGACGCCACCACCCACTATGACAACGTCAAATTTGTTGTTCTCCTCGGTCATCTCGTGTCATCTCCTGACGCCAACGGAAGAACGCTTCCTGTCGCTCTTTCCGGTTTTAACAGAAACGTATTCGTACATTATGCGAAAGCTGAATATATTCGTAAAGGAAAATTAAGAAAAAAAACGAAAAATGTGAGCGAATAAGCAGGAAACGTTTCAAGCAGTCCTCAGGAGGCGAAGAGCAGGGGATGGTAGGGCGGGTCAGACCAGGTGCAGCTCCACGTTGTTTTCACGCAGTAGCTGGCGAATTTCAACGGGGGGTGCCTCATCAGTGAACACGTGATCGGCCTGGGCAATACTGCCAAGACGAACCATGGCGTTGCGGCCGAACTTGGAGTGATCGGCAGCGAGGAGAACCTGGCCGGAATTTTCGATGATGGACTGGGCGACGCGGACTTCGCGGTAGTCGAAGTCCAGCAATGAGCCGTCAGTGTGGATGCCGCTGATGCCGATGATGCCGAAGTCCATCTTGAACTGATTGATGAAGTCCCGGGTCGCTTCGCCGACGATACCACCATCGCGATTACGGACTTCGCCACCGGCGATGATGATATGAAAGTCTTCTTTTGCCGACAGGATTGAGGCTACATGGAGGTTGTTGGTAACCACCTGCAGGTTGTTTTTCTCGAGCAGCGCCTTGGCGATGGTTTCCGTGGTGGTCCCTATGTTGATGAACATGGAGGAGTTGTCAGGGATCATCGCCACCAGTGCCTCGGCGATACGTTCCTTGGCTTCCAGGTCCATGATCTTGCGCGCCTGGTAGGCGGTGTTGACCGTGCTGGAGTCGATACCGGCGCCACCGTGGTGGCGGCGCAGTTTTTTCTCGCTGGCCAGTTCGTTCAGATCCCGGCGAATGGTTTGCGGCGTCACCTTGAACTGGTCCACCAGTTGCTCCGTGGTCACGAAGCCATTCTGCTGGATGAGTTCCATGATCAGGTCTTGTCGGCGTCTTTGTGCCATTCAGCTTCCTCCGGTTCCCGGCTTTTCTGTAACGAACGAGATGGGGTTATCGAAACGCATAACAGTTTAGTGTGTTTTGTTTGTTTGTGCAGCCTTTTTAGGGGGTTGTAGCATTCGTACCACTTTTCGTTTTTCAAAAGGGTTGGCTTTTGTGTTCAGAAAAGTAAAAATACGAAAAAATAAGAACACCAGAGGCCAAATAGATATGACTCAGTATATTCTGTCGATCGACCAGGGAACGACCAGTTCCCGTGCAATTCTCTTTACACTTGATGCCAGCATTCACGCGTCCAGCCAGCAGGAGTTTCCCCAGCATTTTCCCGCCAGCGGTTGGGTAGAGCACGATCCCGAGGATATATGGCGTACGGTGAAGGATGTCTGCGCTGATGTCATGGACAAGGGCTGTGGCGAAAACGACGAAGTTGTTGCCGTGGGCATCACCAACCAGAGAGAAACCACCATACTTTGGGACCGGGCGACCGGCGAAGCCGTTTACCCGGCTATCGTCTGGCAGGACCGCAGAACGGCTGACTGGTGTGAAGTCCTGAAAACGCAGAGCCTGGAACCGTCTGTTAATAACAAGACCGGACTGCTGATCGACCCCTACTTTTCAGCCACGAAAATTCGCTGGGTGCTGGACAATGTGCCCGGTGCCAGGCAGCGGGCTGATAAGGGCGAGCTCGCTTTTGGCACTATCGACAGTTTTCTGCTTTGGCGTCTGACTGGCGGTAAGGTGCACCGCACCGATGCCACGAACGCCAGCCGAACCATGCTGTTCAATATCCATAAACAGGAGTGGGACCCGGAATTGCTGGATCTCTTCGGCGTTCCCGAATCCCTGCTCCCGGAAGTCATGGATTCGTCGGCGGATTTTGGCCAGATCGTGGGTCACGGGAAGCTTGACGGTGCCTCTGTGATGGGTGTTGCTGGTGATCAGCAGGCAGCGCTTTTCGGCCAGACCTGTTTCGAAACCGGTATGGCAAAAAGCACCTATGGAACCGGCTGCTTCCTGATGCTGAACACCGGTGACAAGGCGCTAACCTCGGAGCACCGGTTACTGACTACGGTCGCCTATCGTCTCAATGGAAAGCCGGTCTATGCGCTGGAGGGCAGTATCTTCATCGCCGGCGCCGCCGTTCAATGGTTGCGGGATGGCCTGCAACTGATCAGAAACGCCTGCGATACGGAACCGCTGGCGGAGGGCACGCCAGTGGACCATGGTGTTTACCTGGTGCCGGCATTTACCGGGTTGGGAGCACCCTACTGGGATCCTAATGCCCGTGGGGCGATTTTCGGATTGACCAGGGACACCGGCATCAAGGAAATTGTCACTGCTGGTTTGCAATCCGTTTGTTACCAGACCAAAGACTTGCAGAAGGCTATGCAGAAAGACGGCTTACGCCCGATTGCTCTGCGGGTTGATGGCGGAATGGTCGCTAATAACTGGGTATTGCAGTTTTTGGCAGATATTCTGGGCGCCACGGTGGATCGGCCCAGAATGGTAGAAACCACTGCCCTGGGCGCGGCGTATCTCGCCGGGCTTCAGGCCGGCATTTATGAATCTCTCGAGGCGCTTCAGAATGCGTGGCAGTGTGATCGGCGTTTCGAGCCGCAAATGAGCAAGGACCAACGGGACAAGCTCTACGCCGGCTGGTATTCCGCAGTGGCAAAGCTACAGAGCAGTTCCGATAATCCCACCTGATCGCCTGCCTGCCAGAGAGCAGGTCAGCCGGTGGTCATTGGCCGCAGATACTTATAGACGGTGTTGCGGCTGACCCCGGCAGCCCTTGCCGTCCGGGACACGTTACCGCCATTGGCGCGATAAAGTCGGGGCAGCAACTCACTGAGTGGTTCAGTCTGCACGCTGACAGGCTCAGTCGTGTCTGCAAAGAAGTCGTCAGGCAGGTGGCCTTCCTCCAGCAAAGCGCCATCGGCCATGGCCATACCGACTTTGAGAACATGGACAAGCTGGCGCATGTTTCCGGGCCACCGGTGATTTACCAGCAGTTCGAGCATACTGTCGCTGAGCGGTGGCCCGGGCTCCGCCTGCAGCAGCCGTTGTTGGATAAACCTTATCAATGCCTTTGTATCTGTTCTTTCCCTGAGTGACGGAAGTTCCAGATTCAGGCCGGCGATCCGATAATACAGGTCCTGCCGGAAGTGCCCTTGTAATATGTCCTCCCGCAGCGGCCGGTTGGTCGCTGAAATCAGTTTGATATCGACCAGATAGCTTTTGGTGGAGCCCAGCGGTGTTACCACCCGCTGCTGCAGAACCCGCAGCAGCCTGGACTGGAGCGCCAGTGGCATTTCGCCGATCTCATCGAGAAACAGCGTACCGCCGTTTGCCTGCCGGATAAGCCCTGCATACCCTTTGTTGTGAGCCCCGGTGAAGGCACCTTTTTCATACCCGAACAGCTGCGACTCAGCGAGTTCGGCGGGAATCGCTGCACAATTCACCGCAATCAGCGGCCCCGGCGCCCGGCTACTATGATAATGCAGGCTGCGCACCAGAATTTCCTTGCCAGAGCCGGTCTCGCCGTAAACCAGAATCGGAATGTCCTTTTCCATAATCTTGCGTGCCTGGCTTACCAGCCGTTTTACCCGGCTGTCACCGTGTTCCAGATGCTCAGGCGCAACAACGTCTGCGGGGAGTTCCGGGCTCTGGCGCGGACTGTCCTCGTACAAGGGATCTGCCTGCCGGGGAGCCTGAATCTGAACAAAGACCTGGTAATTGCCGTTTGCCTGTAATCGGACGGGTTGATCGGAGGCAATTGCGGTGAGCTCCTCAAGGCCGATATCGAGCACGTGTTGCAGATCGCTGTGTAGCAATCGGTCTCCCAGCATGGTTTGTGCGCGTCGGTTGGCCGCCAGGATGTCTCCGTCAGGGCTGAGGACCAGCAGGCCCGCCCAACTGCTATCAAGGCTGGATGCGCTGGTGTTGAACTTGAGAATGCAGGCCCGGCCTTGATAAGTCTGAAAAATCAGACGATTCTCAATGCCATGTGACAGCAGCTTGACCATGCCCAGGGTGTAGTTGCCCGACATTTTGGTTGTCGAGCACAGGGTGAGGGCGCCTGCAGAGCGGCCATGCGCGTCGAAGACCGGAACGGCTGAACCGGCGAGGGGGTGATGAGTTCTGATGTAATGCTGATCACCGCGAACGTGCACGGCATGCCCGCTGGCCAGGCAGGTACCAATGGCGTTGGTTCCGGCGGAGGCCTCATCCCAGATGTTGCCAGCCCTCAGGCCGTCAAAAACCTTCATGGACTGTTTCATGGGTTGCCAGCTCTGCAGAATGATGCCGTCAGGGTCTGCGAGCACAATCAGGCACTGGGTGTTGTGGAGCATATTGTCGAAGTAGGGTACCACTTCGCTCCCGGTCGCCTTGATCAGGTTGGCATGCTGGTCTTGCAGGACTCTCAGATTCGGGGTTTCGAGTGTTTTGAATCCGGGCAGCTGCCCGGACTGAACGCCAAGATTCCTGCAACGGCTCCAGGACGCTTCGATAGGGTCTGCAGAGCCATTTGTGGTGCCGCTTTCCGGAGACGTTGTTCTGGAAAAATGGTTCATCACTTCCACCTGTGGTGTTCGTTGTGGCGAAACCGGCGTTCTATTTCGCAAAAAGATTTGTTTGCGAACACCACAAGTATTATTGATCAGATTCGTGCTGGTCAATGTTCGTTTGCACTGGTACACGTGTTTCATCGTGATTATTTCATCAAAAAACTTTTAAATATCTGAAATAAAAGCATAAAAAGTTTAGTTTCGGAGGTGTTCAATATAAAGAAGAGAAATGAACAGAATCAACACATTGAACAGTCAGTCCCCAACTGCCTGAAATAAGGGCTGCTTGCGAAACCCCTTGATACAAGGGATTTGAAAAAATTTATTTTCGTATCTTTTCGTTTTGGCATAGCTCTTGTAGACTGACTTCAAGTCAAAACAACAACTGAAAGGAAAAAGCATGTCTCTAACGCTGCAGAATGTATCGCGCGTTGTGGACGGGGAAACCTGGATATCAGACGTCACAATGACGCTGGAGCCGGGATCCTTTAACGTCCTCCTTGGTCGGACGCTTGCCGGCAAGACAACTCTGATGCGCATCATGGCGGGTCTGGACAGGCCAACCAGCGGCACAATCCTGATGAACGACGTGGACGTGACTGGCGTCGCGGTCCAGAAGCGCAACATCTCCATGGTGTACCAGCAGTTCATCAATTACCCCACCATGACTGTATTCGAGAACATCGCGTCGCCACTCAGGCTTGCCAAGAAAAACCAGCAGGAAATCGACAAGCGTGTGCGGGAAACCGCAGAGCTACTGAAGATCGACAGTCTGCTGGACCGCCTGCCGCTTGAGCTTTCCGGTGGTCAGCAGCAAAGGGTGTCCATGGCCAGGGCGCTGGTAAAAGATGCTGACGTGGTGCTTTTCGATGAGCCGTTGGTCAACCTGGACTATAAGCTGCGGGAAGCCCTTCGCAGCGAACTGAAAGATCTGTTCGAGGCTCGCAACTGTATTGCGGTCTACGCCACCACCGAGTCGCAGGAAGCGCTTGCGCTGGGTGGTGAAACAGCCGTTTTGCACGAGGGCAGGCTGCTCCAGAAAGGCCCCACTCCCAGTGTCTATCATCGGCCGCAGGATATCGAGACGGCAGAAATATTCTCAGAACCGCCTATCAATATCGTGCCGGGACGAGTTACTGACAAGGAAGTGACGTTTGATGAGCAGGTGCACTTTCGGCTTAACGCGGACCTGGCTTCGCTCGAACCCGGCCAGTACAAATTCGGCGTACGTCCCTCGCACATAGGCCTGGTGCCTCATGCCGATGATGATCTGGAAATCACGGTGACAGTTGATCTGGCCGAAATCAGCGGCTCGGAAACCTTCCTGCATGTGCACAGTGAATCCTACGAACTGGTTCTGCACCTTCAGGGTATCTATCAGTACCGGCCTGACGATCAGATCACCGTGTTTTTCCCTACCCACAAACTCTACGCGTTCGCGCCTGACGGTAAGACAATTCTTGTGCCCGGCCGGGCGGAGGGTCTTTGACATGGCAGAAATAAAGTTAAAAACGCTGGCTCATTCCTACAGCAAAAAGCCCTCGGGCCCGGAAGATTATGCGATCCGCAAGATGGAGCATGTGTGGGCCCAGGGGGGCGCTTACGCATTGCTTGGCCCCTCAGGCTGTGGCAAGTCGACACTTCTGAATATCATATCCGGGCTGGTCACGCCCTCTGAAGGAGATGTGCTTTTTGACGGCAAGCGGATGAACGAGTTGCCCCCGGAAAAGCGCAATATCGCCCAGGTTTTTCAGTTTCCGGTGATCTACGACACCATGACAGTGTTTGAAAACCTGGCGTTCCCGCTGCGCAACCAGGGTGGTTTCTCGCAAGAACAAATCCGGGAGAAAGTGCATGAGGTGGCCGATGTTCTTGAGCTTTCATCAGAGCTCAAGCGCAAAGCCAAAAACCTCAGCGCTGATCAGAAGCAGAAAGTCTCCATGGGCCGGGGCCTGGTGCGTGAAGACGTCACCGCCATCCTGTTTGACGAGCCACTGACGGTGATTGACCCTCAACTCAAGTGGCGCCTGCGCCGTAAGCTCAAGCAGATCCACGAGCGCTTTGACATCACCATGGTCTATGTGACCCACGACCAGTTGGAAGCGTCTACCTTCGCCGACAAGATTGCCCTTATGTACGAAGGGCAGATTGTCCAGTTCGGCACGCCGCAGGAACTGTTCGAGCGGCCGGCCCACACCTTCGTGGGTTATTTCATTGGCAGCCCGGGCATGAATTTCTTTGAGCCCAGGCTGACTGACGATGGGCTCATCTTCAACGGCAAGCATATTCCGGTCAGCGAGTCGGTTCTCGAGAAGGTGCGCCGCAGTGGTTCAGACAATATCAAGCTTGGTATACGGCCGGAGTTTGTCACCCTTGGCAGGGACACCGGAGAGCAACAATACGATGTCACCGTCACCGACATTGAGGATCTGGGCACCTACCGGATGGTCGATGTGGAATTCGGCCCAGTCACGGTGAAGATTCGAATTCCGGAAGATCAGACGGTTCCCCGCGAGGCAGCCAGTATCGGATTCCCGGATCCCTGGCTGAAAGTGTATGTCGACGAGCGGCTAGTGGAGGCCGATCATGAATAGGATAGAAAACAATAAAGCGTGGTTTTTTGTAATTCCGGTTTTTGTGGTCGTGGCTTTTTCGGCCGTGATTCCATTGATGACGGTGGTCAACTATTCCGTGCAGGATATTTTCGGCTCGGGCTCTGCGTTCTGGGTTGGAACCGAGTGGTACCGGGAAACGCTCGGCGACCCCGGCCTGCAGGCTGCTTTGGGGCGACAGTTCGCCTTTTCCTTCGCGATCCTCGCCATTGAAGTGCCCCTGGGTATCGGCATTGCGTTGCTGATGCCCAAGAAAGGCTGGGGAGCGTCTGCCGCACTGGTTCTGGTTGCCATGCCACTGCTGATACCCCTGAACGTTGTGGGAACCATCTGGCAGATTCTGGCGCGCACCGACATTGGCCTGCTGGGCTGGACGCTGAGCGGGCTTGGCATGGATTACAACATCAACAGCAACGCTGTGGATGCCTGGTTCACCATCATTCTCATGGATGTCTGGCACTGGACTCCACTGATCGCGTTGCTCAGTTACAGCGGTCTGCGGGCTATCCCGGACGCCTATTATCAGGCAGCTCGTATTGACCGGGCCTCACGCTGGGCGGTGTTCCGCTACATCCAGTTGCCGAAACTGACCAACGTGCTGGTGATTGGTGTACTGCTGCGGTTCATGGATTCCTTCATGATTTACGCTGAGCCGTTCGTGCTCACCGGTGGCGGGCCGGGCAGTTCCACCACGTTCCTGAGCCAGGCCCTGACCACCATGGCGGTGGGGCAGTTTGATCTCGGGCCTGCTGCGGCGTTCTCCATCATTTACTTCCTGATCATTCTTGCCGTCAGTTGGGTGTTCTACACCGCCATCATGACGCTGCAGAAAGACAAGTCAGCCCAACAATAAAAGCAAGGGGAAAGACATGAAATCTCGCATCGCATTTATCGTGTACGTTGTCTTGATGCTCCTGCCGATTTACTGGCTGGTGAACATGTCACTCAAGACCAACTCGGAGATACTCGGCGCACTCAGCTTTTGGCCGACCAATCTCACTTTCGACAACTACATAAAAATCCTCACCGATGATAGCTGGTACATGGGTTACGTAAACTCCATGACCTATGTATTCATGAACATGGCGATCAGTCTGGCTGTTGCCCTGCCAGCCGCCTATGCGTTCAGCCGCTACAAGTTTGTCGGTGACAAGCACCTGTTCTTCTGGTTGCTGACCAACAAGATGGCACCGCCGGCGGTCTTTGCGCTGCCATTCTTCCAGCTGTATTCATCGGTTGGCCTGTTCGACACCCACATTGCCGTGGCACTGGCTCATACCCTGTTCAACGTAGCCCTGGCGGTCTGGATCCTTGAAGGCTTCATGAGTGGCGTGCCCAAAGAGATTGATGAAACCGCCTATATCGACGGTTACAGCTTTCCAAAGTTCTTTTTGAAGATCTACATCCCGCTGATCCGCTCCGGTATTGGTGTGACTGCCTTCTTTCTGTTCATGTTCTCGTGGATCGAGTTATTGCTGGCGAAAACCCTGACCTCCACCGGCGCTCAACCGATCCAGGCCATCATGACCCGGACGTCGGGAGCTTCGGGAATTGACTGGGGCACACTGGCGGCAGCCGGTGTTCTTACCATTGTTCCTGGCATCCTGGTGGTTTACTTCGTTCGCAATCACATTGCCAAGGGTTTTGCCCTGGGCCGTACCTGAGGAGGCTTTTATGAGCTGGATGCATTGGACCGGCCCGACGGCAGGATTCTTTATCTCGATTGCCCTGATTCTGACGGGCATGAGTGTATGGCAGTACTTTTCGCCCTCCGTAGAGCGAAAAGGCTTCCTGCCGATCAGCACCACCCGTGGTGATCGGCTGTTCATTGGTCTTCTGACCAGTGCGTTCATTCACCTTGCTTTTATCGGGGTGAGTGAGCTTCATGTTTTGGTAGCAACCGCAGTGTCTGTTGTCTGGATGATCATTCTGATGCGCTGGGGTTAATCCAAATAAAAAAGGGACTTACCTTCTTGCAGGGATGCAAAAAAGCTAGATGAGGTTCGTATGAAAAACAAAAAGCTGAAATACCTTTCACTGATGATTTCAGGGGCGCTACTGACGTCATCGTACGCACAGGCGAATGAATACAGGGAGGCCGCTGAAAAGGCTCTGGATGAGCACTTCCCGCGCTCGACCCTGTCACGGGAAGAGCAACTGGCCGAGCTGGAGTGGTTTATCAAGGCAGCCGAACCTTTCCGTGGTATGGAAATCAGTACCGTGGCGGAGGGCCTGACGACCCACACCTACGAAGCAGAAGTGCTTGCGGAAGTCTTCTCGGATATCACCGGCATTGAGGTAGAGCACAACATCATCGGTGAAGGTGATGTGGTGGATACCATGCAGACGCAGATGCAGTCCGATCGGAACATTTACGATGGGTTCGTAAACGACTCGGATGCCATCGGTACTCATCTGCGCTACGGCAAGACCATTGCTATCTCCGATGCGATAGACAACGAGTGGAAGGACTTCACCAACCCTGATCTGGACCTGGATGATTTCATCGGCCTCCAGTATACAACCGGTCCCGACGGCAAGGTTTACCAGCTGCCGACCCAGCAGTTTGCCAACCTGTACTGGTTCCGTGCCGACTGGTTTGACCGGGAAGATCTTCAGGAGCAGTTCAAGGAGCGCTACGGCTATGACCTGGGCGTACCTCTGAACTGGTCCGCCTATGAAGACATCGCCGAATTCTTCAGCGTTCACGTCAAGGAAATCGATGGTGAGCGGGTCTATGGCCACATGGACTACGGTCGTCGCGACCCGTCCCTGGGCTGGCGCTTCCATGACTCCTGGCTCTCCATGGCGGGTATGGGCAGCAAGGGCGTACCTTTCGGCAACCCGGTTGATGACTGGGGTATCCGGGTAAATGAAGACGGTAACCCCGTGGGTGCCAGCGTAAGTCGTGGTGGTGCGACCAACTCTCCGGCTTCGGTCTATGCCGTCACCAAGATGGTTGACTGGTTGCGTGACTACGCACCAGACAGTGCTAGTGGTATGACCTTTGGTGAAGCTGGTCCGGTACCGGCCCAGGGCCAGATTGCACAGCAGATCTTCTGGTACACCGCATTTACGGCTGACATGACGGATCCCGGCCTTCCGGTCACCGACGACGAAGGCAACCCGAAATGGCGCATGGCTCCTTCGCCGGCTGGCCCCTACTGGGAAGAAGGCATGAAGGTGGGTTATCAGGACGTGGGCTCCTGGACCTTCTTCAACTCCACACCTGAGGACCGTCGAACGGCTGCGTGGCTGTTTGCCCAGTTTACCGTCTCCAAGACTGTGTCACTGGAAAAGACCATTGCCGGGCTTACGCCGATTCGCCGTTCAGACATCTTCTCGGATGAAATGACCGAACTCGCGCCCAAGCTGGGTGGTCTGGTCGAGTTCTACCGCAGTGAGAACGAGAGCATGTGGACGCCGACAGGTACCAACGTGCCGGATTACCCGCGCCTGGCTCCACTGTGGTGGAAAAACCTTGCTCCGGCTGTGAGCGGTGAGGTTACACCGAAGGAAGCACTGGACGATTTGGCTGCTGCTATCGACCGCACCATGTCTCGTCTCGCACGGGCGGATGTGTTCAATCAGTATGCACCGATCCTTAACGAGGAGCGTGACGAACAGTACTGGCTGGATCAGGCCGGTGCACCCAAGCCTGCCCTGGACAACGAAAAGCCCCAGGGTAAGACCAAGCCATACGAGCAGATGATGGAAGAGTGGATGGCCGACTAAGGCTGACCTGTGATTTACCTTGCCAGTCCGCAGTATTGCGGGCTGGCAAGGTCCTGAACTGGTGTCCCGCTTCCGGGTCGTCGAGTGAGTTCCGACACGAGCATGCGGAAAAATGTTCGAAATGCTTTTGCGGTGTTCGCTTACGAATAATATAGTCATTTTTCACCGTAAGCTCGGTGGGTCTTGGCCGGTTGCTTGCAATCCCCCTTAATAGCATCTCAGGTGTTCCTCCGCGCATAGCGGGTAAAACCTGCCGGCCCTTTTTTCCGGCTCTGGCTTAACAACGCCTCCTTTATAGTTCCGCTCAGCCAGAAACATCACCTCCGCATTTCCTATATAACAAAATCATATTGAAAAATGTTCTTTTTCGCTTGTTAAAGTTCGCAAACGAATATTACAATCATCGAAAAGGTTGTAAGTGCTCGATATCAGTGCATCAACAAAAACAACAGATCAGGCAGGTTTATCGTTA
>JBHEPI010000011.1:0-12132 GCA_046260345.1 Marinobacter sp.
GTGTAGGCCTGAAGGTTTTAAGCTTTTCTTTAGGTTGTGTGCAGGAACCAAACAACGTTTGGGTTCAATAACTAAATAGTAACGTTTTTATTTTTTGCAAGTAAAATTAATGATTTTTAATGTTAACTTTATAAGTCAATATTATTAGGTGTCATTAATTTATGTGATGTCTATTTTGGTTAAACGGAATGGTAGAAAATATGCGTTTTGGTGAAATTTAACTTGACACTCAATTCGATCATTATGCCTTTTTTCGTCAACTGACCTGCTAAAGAAAGCATTGTTGATTAGATATTTCACATTGGTATATTTTCAAAAATTCCCTTGAAATATCTCACATAGAGTAGCGTTTATTTCATTGACGTATGCGTTAATTCGCTCTATATTGACTCGTACATTACCGGAATTTAGCTCTATTTCAGCTGTAAACAAATGAATTTCCGAAGATAGAGAAAAGTCTATATACGACAGTGAGTTGCTGATTTGGAACAGTTTATTGGAGAGGTGGCCGAGTGGCTGAAGGCGCACGCCTGGAAAGTGTGTAAACGTTAATAGCGTTTCGAGGGTTCGAATCCCTCCCTCTCCGCCAATACAAAACCCCAGCATTTTGGTGCTGGGGTTTTTTATTGGCCTGAGGGTGGGTGAGAAGCCTCGCGGGTTCGACCGAAGCCTGCGCCAGCAGGCGGACGAACGCCAGAGCACAGTGGCGACCCTCTCTTTCTCCTTACGCCTCTTGAGCCGCTCGCAACCGCCGTTCCCTCTTGGTTGCATACATTTTCTCGTCAGCTTGTCTCAGCAAATCATCCGGATTTCCCGTCTCCGGTTCCGAAGTCACAACCCCCACGCTTGCGCCGGTGTAGTCGATTGTGGTGGTTCCCAGATCAAACGTCCCTCTGGTGAGCCCCTCCAGCCGTTTCCGGATGGCGGTCCGGCCGGCTTTGTGGTCGCCGGAGCAGGCGCCACCGAACACGACAAACTCATCGCCACCGATTCGTGCAATCAGATCTCCTTCCCGGATTCCGTTCTTAAGGGACTTCGCCATTTCGATAAGAAAGCGGTCACCGGCATCGTGTCCATGCTCATCGTTAATAGTCTTGAAGCCGTCCAGATCAATAAATGCCAGATGCACGACATTTTGGGTTCGCCTTGCATTAGCCAATGACCTTTTCAGCTCGGACTCCATCGCACGCCGGTTGGGAATGCCGGTAAGTGGATCAGTCAGTGCGTATTCGGTCAGTGTAATATGTTCACGCCTGAGGGTTGCCAGTAACTGATCCCTTTCCAGTTGCCGGGCGATGAGCTTGCCGAACAGGGACAACAGGCGGCGTGCGTGATCCGACACCCTGACTTTATCCCGGCTCGCCCCGCAGAGAGTGCCATACAACTCGTTCTCGCCAATGCAGACCGGTTCACTGATGTAGGTCGTCAGCCCGAGGGCTCTGGCGGCTTCGGAATCTCCCCAGTCAGCGCTGACGTCGTCTGAATACATCTGGCCTTCGTCGAGTGCGCGTTTGCACAGAGTGTCACCCCATGGAACCGTCAGACCCTCGGGAATATTGAGTTGTTTGCTGTTGCGGGAGAATACAATCCGCTGAACACCATTCTCCCGGTCCACGGAGGTCAGATAGGTAGATTCCAGCCCGGTTACGGCTTCCAGGAGTTCCAGAAGCGAACGGACCAGTGATCCAAGATCTTGCTCTTCAGTAACAGTAAGAGCGAGTTTGTCCAGAATACTGTTCATGTCGATCACCGATCACTACCCGGGGAAAACGCTATTTCGCTTGCCCGGGATTGGATGAGTTTCCGAATCCTGGGGTACAGTGTAAATCCTGTATCCTGTTTATGCATTAAGCGTGTTCAGGCAACCCCGGCGCCGCGTAAAACAAACACGCCAATAGTCACTGTAACACTGGCCATGAGTGTGGAGAGCGCCACGATATTGGCCGCAAGGCGGTCGTTGCCGCCCAATGCCTTGACCATCACAAAACTGGCCGCCGCGGTCGGGCTGGCGAAGAACAGGAACATCAGCCCCAGCTCCCGCCCCTCGAATCCGGCCAGCCAGGCCGCCAGTGTGCACAGCATCGGCAATGTCACCATCTTCATGACACTGGCGCTGACAGCCAGTTTGCGATCATTGCGCATGGCGCTCAGTGACAGAGTGCCGCCGATGCACAGCAGCGCCAGGGGCAGGGTGAGGGACGCGAAATAGTCACCGCTGGTCATCAGCCAGGCGGGCAGGGCCAGGCCAGACCATGCAAATGGTACAGCAATCACCACGGCCAGGATTAAAGGATTACGGGCGATATCCCCGAGGATGCGCGCCCAACTCGCAGTTTGCCCCGGTTGATAGGTGGTCAGCACGATCACTGAAAGGGCGTTGTAGGAAATGATCACCACACCCAGCAGCAGGCCACCTGCTGAGAGACCGTAATCGCCATAGAGACTGGCCGCCAGGGCGAGGCCGACAATGCCACAGTTACCCCGGAAGGCGCCCTGAACGTAAACGCCGCGATCTGCTATCGGCACGGCTCGCAGCGCCCAGAGCCAGCAGAGCAGAAAGCTGGCCAGTGTCGCCACTACGAAGAAACCCAGCAGGGCAGGGTTGAGGGTAGTATCAAGATCCGCACGCACGATACTGAGGAATACCAGCGTCGGCAGCGTGGCACGGAAAACCAGTGCCGACGCGGTATTGATGAAAGCGGAATCGATCCAGCCCAGGCGCCTGAGGCCAAGACCGATGAACACCATGGCGAAAACCGGCAGGGTGGTCTCGAGGGTGTGTAAAAACGTTGCGAGTAGCGTCATCCTGCCGGTGGTTACCGAACCTCGAAGCCGGTAAATTCACCGGTTGCTGGGCCTTCGGTGGCATTGATCATATCCACATTGGCCGCTGGCGGGCCGTCGTTACACCATTGCCTCAAGGAAACCAGCTGCGCCGGCGAGCCCTCGGCGACCAGCTTGACACGCCCGTCGGACAGGTTCTGCGCGTAGCCGGTCACGCCAAGCCCCCGGGCTTTTTCTGCTGCCGATGCCCGGTAGTAAACGCCCTGGACCTTGCCACTGATCAGCATGGTCTGTCTCTGGTGGCTCATGGCCTGGTTCCTCCTTTAATCGGATGTCAGGTTACAGTTTACGCCACACCAGTAATCGATTGTTGGCCGGCATTTCCTGGTCGCTTTCGAGCCGGAACCCCACCTGGTCTGCCAGATTCAGCAGGGCATCCATATCACGGATGCCCATGTGGGATGCCTGAGCGCGCAGGTGCTGGTCAAACTGTCGATTGCTGTCGCTGGTGTGCTCAACATAGCTGAACGGTCCGTATAGACAAAAGGGGCTGCCGCAGCGAAACCGTTTTGCGAGCCCGGCGAACATGGCCTCCACTTCCTGCCACGCCATGATGTGGGCGGTGTTTGCAGAGTAGGCGCCATCAAATGTACCCGGCGGCCAGTGCTCGGAGGCCACATCCAGCTCCACAGGCGGGCGGATGTTGGCCAGACCGGCCTCCTCAATCCAGCCAGCACAGTGGCCTGTGGCGCCCGGGCGGTCACTGGGCTGCCAGATCAGGTGAGGCAGGGCCGACGCAAAATGGACCGCATGCTGGCCTGTACCGGTACCGATCTCCAGTATTGTTCCAGGGTTAATGAATATATCCCGGATGCACTCGAGAATAGGTTGCTTGTTGTTTTCGCAGGCCTGGGAAAAAGGCTTGTCGGGAGCCATGGTTTACGCCTGTATCAGGTTGAGTTGCACGATGACCATATAGGCTATCGTGCCAGAGGCGATGGATAAAAGCGCGTTGCGGCGCCACAGGTGGATGGCCACCACCATAATGGCCGGTACAAGAGCATCCAGCCCTGGCAGTGCGTTGCTCCAGGTTGCAGAGCGTTGCAGGAAGACCGTGGCCAGCAATGCCATCACGGCCGCTGGAAGGTAGCGGCCCAGATGACGAACCAGGGGGTGCTCGGTGTGCCTCTGGAAGAACAGAAACGGAATCACCCTGGTGGCAAAGGTGGCGACGGTGGCTACCGCGATAAATCCGGTCAGATACCAGCTTTCAGCCATGGTTAGCCTCTTTTGTTGAACCGGAATTACGGTGCTTGTGATACTGCACCAGCAGAACTCCGCTGACTACCACGATGGCGCCAACCAGTTGATGGGCGGCAGGCAGCAAAAGTATGGCGATGCCGGCAGCCGCGGCTCCCGCGGCAATGGGGAAGATATCCTGCAGGGCTTTATATTGTTCGATAGTCAGAACGATGAATAATGCCACCAGTGCAAACTCGATACCCGTGCTGTTAAAAACCACATTGGCTCCCAGAAGCGCGCCCAGGGCACAACCCATCACCCAATAGCACTGGTTGAAGAGCGTGATGCGGAAATCCACAGCCTGTTCGTAATGCCTGTCTCCGGACCGGGACCGGCTGGTCAGCAGGGAGTAGGTCTCGTCGGTCAGACCGAAAATCAGATAGGCCTTGCGCCATCCGGCGCCATGAAACTGGCCCAGCAGGGACAATCCGTAAAACAGATGGCGCGCATTGAGAACGAACATGGCGACAAATACTTCCAACAGGCCGGCATTGGCGGCCAACAGGCTGACAGCGAGAATCTGGCCGGCACCGGCGTAGATCAGAATGCCCATAACGGGTGCGACCCACCAGGCGTATTCGAGCTGCGTGGTGAATAGCACTCCGAAGGCCATACCCAGAGGAAGATAGCCAAAGAGGATTGGCAGAGTGAGACGAAAAACAGACTGGTTCATGTTCATCCCGAAACGTGAAAGCAGAGGATGATAGAGAAACGCCGGCCTGTTGAGAACCATTGGTTGATTCCATCGACAGGCACCGGCCTTCTACATTGCCTTCAAACCTATTACCATTGCCATTTTGAGGAAAAGCATTAATGACCGATGAAACAAACCGGCAGCCCCAGGCGGATCCACGGGAAGAGAAGTTCGTGGTGGACGCGAAATTGCTCTCGGAAGACCAGATTAATGGTCTTGTAGACGAGTATTGCACCCGCTATCACGGGCTTAACGATACCGAAAATCCCCTGGCTGAACGGGAACGCGTGAAAGCGGCGGTGCTGCGCGGGGATCTGGTAGTCTGGTTTGACCCGGTCGAGAATTCCGCAAGCCTGGGCGTTGCAGGCTGAAGGCTGTGACAGGGTCCCGGTAACGGTGAATGCATCTACCGCCGGGCATCCTTAACCGGTACAATTCGCTTATTCCAAGAAAAACCGCGTGCGAGGTGAGTTTTGATCAGGGTATTGGTTGTAGACGACCATGAACTGGTCAGGTCCGGTATTACCCGGATGCTGGCGGACAACCCCGATATTGACGTGATTGGCGAGGCTTCCTCTGGGGAGGATGCCATTGATTTTGTGCGTAAAGACAGCCCGGATATCGTATTGATGGATATCCGCATGCCGGGAATCGGTGGCCTGGAAGCGACACGTCGAATTCTTCGTATCGATGATGCAGTTCGGGTGATTGTGGTTACCGCCTGCGCGGACGACCCTTACCCCACGCGGGTCATGCAGGCCGGTGCATCGGCTTATATCACCAAGGGTGCCGACATCAAGGAAATGGTCCGAGCCATTCGCATGGCTCATTCCGGCCAGAGATATATCAGCCCGGAAATCGCCCAGAAAATGGCGCTGAAACAGCTTGGTGGCGGCGATGCACGGGACGAAGATGGCGAATTAACGCTTTTTGACCGGTTATCCGAACGGGAAATGCAGATTGCCCTGATGGTGGTGGACTGCCAGAAAGTGCAGGACATTTCAGACAAGCTCTGTCTGAGCCCGAAAACCGTGAACAGTTACCGCTATCGGATTTTCGAGAAGCTGGAAATTTCCAGTGACGTTGAGTTGGCGCTGATGGCGGTCAGGCTCGGGTTGCTCGATGCCGACAAGGCCTGACACCCCCGCTGATACTGCCGAGGCAGAGAGCAACAGGGAGTTCGACACCAAAAGCTTCCTGAAACAGCTGACCGAACGGCCCGGCGTATATCGTATGTACGACGCCAGTGGCAACGTGCTCTACGTGGGCAAGGCCCGCAACCTCAAAAAGCGCGTTACCAGCTATTTCCGCAAGTCCGGCCTGGCCCCGAAAACCGAAGCGCTGGTTTCCCGGATCGACTCTATTGAAGTCACCATCACTGCCAGCGAAACCGAAGCACTGCTGCTTGAGCAGAACCTGATCAAGTCCCTGCGGCCGCCGTACAACATTTTGTTGCGGGACGATAAATCCTATCCCTACATCTACCTTTCCTCCCACGATGACTACCCCTCGCTGACGTTCCGTCGCGGGCGCACGAAAAAGGGCGGTGGTACCTGGTATGGCCCCTTTCCGAGCTCGGGAGCGGTCAAGGAAAGTCTTAACATTCTACAAAAGATATTCCGCATAAGATCCTGTAGTGAAAGCTATTTCAGGAATCGGACCCGCCCCTGCCTGCAGTACCAGATCAACCGGTGCACGGCTCCCTGCGTGGGCTTTATCTCCCCCGAGGATTACCGGGAAGACATGCGCCACGCCACCATGTTCCTGGAGGGCAAGAACCCCGCCATCCTGCAGGATCTGATGGCAGCGATGGAAGCAGCATCGAAAAACCTGGAGTTCGAGAAGGCAGCCGCCTATCGGGATCAGATCAACCATCTTCGCCACGTACAGGAGCAACAGAGCGTGGACGGTGAGGGTGGCGATGCCGATGTGGTTGCCATTGCCCAGGATGCCGGCGTGGTGTGTATCGTGGTTATTATCGTGCGAGGTGGCCGGGTGCTGGGTACCAAGGATTACTTCCCGCGATACAGTATCGAGCAGTCAGAAGGGGAGCTCCTGAGCGCATTCCTGGGGCAGTATTACTTCGGTGGCAGCACCCGCCGGGAAATCCCCCCTGATATTCTGGTACCGGTGGATGTAGAAGGGCAGGAACTGTTGTCGCAAGCGCTGACAGAGTCTGCAGGCCGTGATACGCGGGTGCGCAAGAACGTGCGTGGGGAACGGCGGCGCTGGCTGGAACTGGCCATGACCAACGCCCGCCAGACACTGCTGACGCACCTGGCCAGCAAGGAAACTGTGTACCGCAGGCTGCTGGCCCTGAGGGATCTGCTGGACCTGCCTGAAACGCCATCCCGCATGGAATGTTTTGATATCAGCCACAGCCACGGTGAAAACACAGTCGCATCCTGCGTGGTTTTCGACGAGAATGGGCCACTGAAAAGCGATTACCGCCTCTACAACATTGAAGGCGTAACCGGCGGCGATGACTACGGTGCCATGCGCCAGGTGCTGACACGGCGCTACAAGCGCATGGTGGGGGGCGAGGGCAAGCGCCCGGATCTGGTGTTCATTGACGGTGGTAAGGGTCAGTTGAACATTGCCCGGGAAGTGTTTGATGAGCTGGGTATTACCGACATTCCGCTGATTGGCGTGGCCAAGGGGGTCACCCGGCGCGCGGGTATGGAGCAGTTGATCGATGCCATGACCGGTGACCTTTACCGGGTACCGGCGGATTCTCCGGCCTTGCACCTGATCCAGCATATCCGTGACGAGTCACACCGCTTCGCGATTACCGGTCACCGGGCCAGGCGTGATAAAAAACGCCGGCAGTCTACCCTTGAAGGTATCGAGGGGGTGGGGCCAAAGCGCCGCCGTGATCTGATTCGTTACTTCGGTGGCATTCAGGAGCTTCGCAAGGCCAGTGTCGACGAAATGTCCAAGGTTCAGGGGATCAGCAAAAACCTGGCAGAAACCATCTACGCAGTACTGCATGACGAATAGGGACCGCATGAATTTACCGAACATACTTACCCTCTCCCGCATTCTGATGATTCCGGTGTTCGTGATCATCTATTACCTGCCGGCCCAGTGGAGTTATCTGGTCAGCGCGGGTATTTTCGGGTTGGCCGCGGCGACGGACTGGCTGGATGGTTACCTGGCGAGGAAACTGGACCAGAGCACGCCCTTTGGCGCCTTCCTGGACCCGGTCGCCGACAAGTTGATGGTGGCCGTTGCGTTGACGGTGCTGATCGAATCCCATGCCAGTTTTATCCTCACCATTCCGGCGACCGTGATCATCGGCCGGGAAATCGTGATTTCCGCCTTGCGGGAATGGATGGCGGAGATTGGGAGCCGGGCGAGTGTGGCGGTGTCCTACATCGGTAAAATAAAGACCACGGCTCAGATGGTGGCCATTATCATGCTGCTGGCGTTTCCGCCGGGCGTGGTCTGGACCTATGTAGGCACAGTGCTTCTTTACGTGGCGGCGGTGCTGACTTTCTGGTCAATGATTTTATACCTAAAGGCAGCCTGGCCTGACCTGTTTCCGGAAAAGAAAACAGGCTGATACGGCTCAAAGCTCCTCCGCAGCCCAACTGACAACCTGCCGGGCCAGTTCATTGCTGGCCCTGCCAAAGGCTTCCGCCACACTCTCCACAGAGGCTTCCCCGGCGGGATGGCTGATTGTAAAGCGTTTGCTGGCGATGGTTTCCCGGCTGCGTTCGTCAACCAGTTGAAGGTCCAGCTGCAGATGCACAACAGGATTGCCATCCTCATACTCTGCCTGGAACCGCGTGAGATCACCCATCAGGGCCATATCACTTCGTACCGCGCTGGTATCCTTGACCACGGTTTTCAGTCGCCCGTCCTGCCGGAACGCTTCCACCAGGTAATCCCCGATCATCACCGGTGCGCGGTTACTCCAGCGGGCTCCCTGGTAGGCCTGGATCTCATAAGCTTCCGGTTTGACCAGAATGCGGGTGCTGTCGACAGGGGCTACGGCCAGCGGTGTCGATACCCGCAACACGCTGTCGATGCCAGCGGCGGGGCTGGCTTGCAGTTCCGGCGCCGGTAACTGGAAAATCTGGTGGGCTGGCCTGTCCGGGAATATCGTGCAGGCGGCCAGGGACAGCATTGCCATCGTGGTTATCAGTAAACGCATCGGTGTGGCTGTCACGGCTCAAACTCCCTGATTGGATCGCGTCCCAGCAGCAGCCCGGCCGGGTCGTCTTCGAAACGATAAATCACACTGTTGAGGCTGCGCAAGGTATGGCGCAGCTCCCGCATGGCAGGGGTCAGTTCACCGATACCCTGCATGCCCTGGTCCAGTGATCCCTCATTTCTGGCAGTGATCTCCTCCAGCCGCGTGGTTGTGGTCTCAAGGGAGTTCATGGCGCTCTGTGCGGTGGTGAACAGCTGCCGCCCTTCGTTATCCAGCATGGAATTGGCTGTTACACCAAAGCGGCGAAACGTCTCCAGAGTATTTTCGGTCTGCCCGCTAAGCTGGTCAAAACTGGCCACCAGCCTGCTGAGTTCGTCCCGTTGCTCGAGCAGGCCTGTAGAAATCGTGTCGAGATTTTCCAGGCTGCGTTTGAGATGGCGGGCGTTATCGGGAGTGACCATGGCATTGGCGTTCGTCATTAATTCATCAAGCTTGGCAAAGAGTTTTTCGCTGCTGGACATGAGTGTGCTGAAGGCTGACGGCTCGGCATAGATGGAGGGCGGAGCGTTGCGATTTCCTTCCAGGGTGCGACTGTCCGGATTCCCACCCTCCAGCTCGATGCTCATGCTGCCGGTAATGTTGGTCAGGGCCAGGCCTGCCCGGGTGTCTTCCTTGATCGGTACTTCACTGTCTACCCGGATGATGGCTCTCACGTTGCGGGGATCCTCCGGGTCCAGGCTGAGTTCCGATACGTCGCCCACTTCTATACCGCTGTATTTGACCGGGCTGCCTTCGGACAGCCCGCTCACACCACGATCAAAAACAACCTCGTACCAGGCATACTCCCGGTCGCTACTGGTCTTGCCCAACCACAACGCGAAAACCATCGCGCTGGCCAGAAAGACAAGCGTAAACAGCCCGATCAGGACATGATGTGCTCTGGGTTCCATCTCAGCAGGTCTCCCGGTTCATTTGTACGCTCCGTCAGTTTCCGGCCGCGCCCCCTGGGCAGCCCGACCCCTGGGGCCGTGGAAGTAGTCCCGGATCCAGGGGTCGTCGGTGGTTTCCACGGTCTCCAGGGGGCCTTCAACCAGTACCCGTTTATCCGACAACACCGCCACCCGGTCACAGGTACTGTATAGCGTATCCAGATCATGGGTCACCAGAAACACACTGAAACCCAGCGCGTCCCTCAGGGTAACAATCAGCCGGTCAAAGGCGGCGGCACCGATGGGATCAAGCCCGGCAGTGGGTTCGTCCAGAAACAGCACCTCCGGGTCCAGCGCCAGCGCCCGCGCCAGTGAAGCGCGCTTGACCATGCCGCCGGAGAGTTCAGCCGGTACCCGGTTGCAAGCGCTGCTCGGCAGGCCAACAAGTGCGAGTTTTACCCGCGCAAGGTGTTCTGCGTCGTCCCGGGACAGCCTGGCGTGCTCGATCAGGGGTAGGGCAACGTTTTCCTGCAGGGTCAGCGAGGTAAACAGGGCACCACTCTGGAACAGCACACCAAAACGTCGCTCAACGCGGGAGCGCTGGTCCGGGGAGAGTGCCTGCAACTCCTCACCGAAGACCTCGATGGCGCCTGAGTCCGGCTGATGCAGCCCGACAATGCTGCGCAACAATACCGATTTGCCGGTTCCCGAACCGCCAACCACACCCAGTATTTCGCGTCGATAGAGATCCAGATCCAGATCTTTGTGAACCTCGTTGGTGCCGAAGCGGTTGCAAAGCTTCCGGACACTGATCACCACTTCCTGTTGCGAGGGGTGTTGACTCACCAGCCCATCTCCATGAAGAAAATCGCAGCAATGGAATCCAGCAGAATGACCATAAAGATCGACTGTACCACGGCAGACGTGGTGTGCTCGCCGACAGATTCCGCACTGCCGCTGGCCTTGAAGCCCTCAAGACAGCCAATGACGGCAATAACAAAGGCAAATATGGGCGCCTTTCCAAGCCCGACCAGAAAATGAACAACCCTGACATCGGTCTCCAGAATATTGATGATCTGGGGCACGGAAATATCCAGTACCATCACACAAACCAGTGAACCACCAAGAATGCCGCTGATCATGCCGACAAAGGTCAGAATAGGCAGGGAGATAACCATTGCCAGTGCCCGGGGGATAACCAGCAGTTCAATCGGGCTGAGCCCGAAGGTTCGCAGGGCATCGATCTCCTCGTTCGCCTTCATCGACCCGAGCTGGGCCGTAAACGCGCTTGCCGTCCTGCCTGCCAGCAGAATCGCCGCTAACAGCACACCAAACTCCCTCAGGAAAGAGAACGCCACGAGATTGACGGTGTAAATGGTCGCGCCGAAATTATCAAGAACGGTTGCGCCCAGAAACGCGACCACAGCGCCCACAAGAAAGGTGAGCAGGGCAACGATAGGCAACGCATTGAGTCCGGTCTGGTGGACATGGGCGACCAGCGATGTCATGCGCCAGCGCCCGGGTTTGGGGAGGATGCTGGCCATGGTCGCCAGGATCTGCCCGGTAAACCCCATCAGCAGGCGTTGCTGAGCCCAGTAATATTCCGTTTGCTGCCCCACCCTCGCGAGAAAGGCAATAATCGCCGAGCCCTGGCGGGGCAAGTCTTCACCGGGCGAGGCCATGGCGTCTGCGACCAGATGCAGAAGATCGCGCCGCTCAGGGGGAAGTGTCGAGCTCTCGCCGGTGAGTTCTTTTAACCTTGAGGCGCCCAGAAGATCCGCCAGTAACGAGGCTCCGGCTGTATCCAGGGCAGCAATGGAAGTCAGGTCCGGGAACTCGTCCGCAGCTTTCCCGGAGGCGCGCGAAGCTTCCACCTCCTGTTTCAGCCTGGCATAGTTCGGCAGCGTCCAGTCGCCCGAGACGACGAGGCGATGGGCTTTATAGTCGAGCTGGCCGGGTGAGGGCATTGAAAATTCCTGTGCCTGTGTTCAGGAAAAGGGGAACGTACCCTGATACTAGCCGAAATTCTACACCGGGGCGCCGGTTCCTTGTGTGAAAAATAATCAAGAACCTGAAGTAAAACAGAAAGTTGAAAAAAGAGGTTGACGCAAACGAGCGAATCCGTAGAATACGCCCTCGTTGATCAAGCGGGAATAGCTCAGTTGGTAGAGCACAACCTTGCCAAGGTTGGGGTCGCGAGTTCGAATCTCGTTTCCCGCTCCAATCAACACAGTCTCTCAATGCCCACCTGAGAGCATAAAAGT
>JBHEPI010000013.1:0-26853 GCA_046260345.1 Marinobacter sp.
TACTTCCCCCAGCACGAAGTGGTGGGAGACATCGCCAACAGCGTGGAATACCTTGCGGAGCGATGCGGCCAGTGCTCCTCCCATGACTTCAGCCGGTTTATGCAGGTGAAAACTGCAGTCGATCATCATCTGGCTGAAAAAGTTGATGATGGACGTTTCCCGGTTATCCCCCAGCGTATTGTACATGATGTGCGCCAGGTCATGCCGGAAGACGGCATCATCGCGCTCGACAACGGCATGTACAAACTCTGGTTTGCCCGCAACTACCCGGCCTACGATAACAACACCGTGCTGCTGGACAACGCACTGGCCTCCATGGGCGCAGGCCTGCCCAGTGCCATGATGGCGGCGATGCTTTATCCGCATCTCAAGGTAATGGCGGTGTGCGGAGATGGAGGTTTCATGATGAACAGTCAGGAGCTGGAAACCGCCGTACGCCTTAAACTCAACCTGGTCATACTGATCATTAACGATAATGCCTATGGCATGATCAAGTGGAAGCAGTCCCAGGAGGGCTTCCAGAATTTCGGGCTCGATTACAACAACCCGGATTTCGTGAAGTACGCCGATTCCTATGGCGCCATGGGTCACCACATCAGTCGCACTGAAGATCTGCAGCCCACGCTGAAAAGCGCTCTGACCGCCGGAGGCGTTCACCTGATAGAAGTGCCTGTGGACTACAGTGAAAACCGTCGCGTGTTTGATGAAGAATTGGTAAAGCTGACCTGCAACCTTTAGCCCGTGTAGTATCATTGATCAAGTTCCGGGAAGCGGTTTGAGGGTGGCGGTATGATGTATTGGTGGTTGAAGGTGGCGGTACTGATGCTGGTGGTGGCGGTAGCTACCGGGTGCAGTAAACCGGAAACCCCCCAGGAAGTGGCCGCCGAGTTCTGGCAGGCCATGGCAGAAAACGATGCGGAAGCCGTCTCTGAACTGTCGACGCTTGCCAATCCCGCTGACTTCGATGGCTATTCCCACGACTGGTTTGAAACGGTGCCCGACTTTGGCCGGGTGGTTATTGAAGACCGCGAAGCCTCGATTGTCACCCGCGTGCCCTCCGAAGACGGGGCCTCCGCCGAGCGGCGTGAAGTGGTTACCTGGCTGGTAGAGCTGAATGGTGACTGGCTGGTGGACTATGACCGCACCGGAAAGGCCATCATGAATCGCTCGCCGCTTGAGGATCTGATGGGAGAGATCAACAAACTGGGGGAGCGTTTGTCTGCAACCTTCAGCCAATCCTCCGACGATCTTGCCCGCCAGATAGATGAAATGGCCCGGGAGTTTGAAGCTTATTCCGACGAAGCCAGCCGCAAGGCCAGGCAAGCCATGGAAGACTATGGCCGTGCATTGCAGGGATTGATGGAAGAACTTGAAGAATCTGTTGAACAGGCCCTGAAAGACAACCAGCAGGCCCCCGCCGGAGATCGAAGCGCCTTGCAGCAAACCGCTTCCGACCTCAGCACAAGCAGCGAAAAGCTGGATGAACCGGATTTTGAGGCCTTTGCGGACAGCTCCCGCGCGCTGGCCGAGGCGGGCGAGCGGTTTTCAGAATTGAGCGATGAGTCGTTCAGCGAGTACCAGCAGATATGGGATGCCAAACTGGATGAAATCAGTGAACGCACCATCGCCTTTTTTGAAGAACTTCAGGGCGAAGCCCGATAACCAAGGTGTTAACCCGCGAGGCTGGTGATTAGAAACCAGCCGGTTACCAACGTGAACGATGTCGCCAGCACAGCCAGTAATCCGTCCCGCGCCACTATAGCCAGGCCGAAGGCCGTCAGTGCGGCACCACCGCCATTTGCGCTGAAAGGCACCACCTCCATCAGTGGCATCGCCATGGCAACCGCCATGCAGATAATCGCCATGACATAAAGCCCCGGCCCGTCCACCAGGAACACCAGCCGTGGTCCTGTCCACCGGTCGAGAAACTGTGCCGGCTTTTGCAGCCAGTCGAGACCTTTAAGCAGTTTGTCCTGCGGAACTGAACGTGCGGAAATCCACGACGGCAGCCAGATGGAGTGTCTGCGGAACAACAGCTGTCCCAGTGTGAGCAGCACTACCAGGCCAAGAACAGTAGGAACTCCAGGAATATCACCGATTAACGGCGCGATGGTTATCAGCCCCGCCAATAATATCAGCGGCCCGAATGACCGCTCGCCCACGCCATTAAGAATAGCGTTCACCGACACCGTGCCAGGCCCTGCCGCGGATTCGCGGATCTGGTCCAGAAGCTGTTGCAGGCTGGTGGCGTCGTTGTGGTTTCTTGCCATGCGGTTTACCAGTAAGGGCAGTCCATATTGCTTGCTTCGGATTATATCGGTTTCTGGGCATCCTGATCGACCTGCGGTTCAATGTTGCTGCGCCCGGGCGGGCCTGGGTTAATTCTCTATGCGTTAAATCTATTTGATCTATAGATATAACTTTATTGTCTATAATTGAGAAAAAGGGTTATTGTTATCGGGACATAACGAGGCGAGCAGCCTCCCAAAGCAAAACCCGACAGGAGATTCACCATGAGTTTAAGACTTGGCGATACCGCCCCGAACTTCACCATCGACAGCACCGCCGGCCAGATCAATTTCCACGACTGGGCGGGGGATTCCTGGGTATTTTTCTTCAGCCACCCGGCTGATTTCACTCCGGTCTGCACCACTGAGATGGGCCGCACTGCCCAATTGGCGAACGAATTTGAGGCCCGCAATGTGAAGTCTCTGGGCTTGTCCACCGACACCGTAGAAGAACACGTGAAGTGGATTGAAGATGTTAACGATACCCAGAACTGTGACCTGCAGTTCCCGATCGTCGCTGACGCCGACCATAAAGTCGCTGAGCTGTACGAGATGATCCATGCGGGCGAGAGCGAGACGGCAGCCGTGCGCAGCGTGTTCATCATCGATCCGGACAAGAAGATCCGCCTGACCATGACTTACCCGATGGCTGTGGGCCGGAACTTCGATGAGATTCTGCGCGTGATTGATGCGCTCCAGACCGGCGATGCAAATAACTGTGCACTGCCTGCTGACTGGCGCAAGGGTGACGATGTAATCATTCCGCCTTCCATCTCCAACGAGGACGCGAAGGACCTGTTTCCGAACGGCTGGAATGAGATCCGTCCTTACCTCCGCACAACTAAGCTCTGATTGGGTTGGCGGGTAAAAAAGGGCGGCTGCCGGTTGGCAGGCGCCCTTTGTTTGCTTGATCAGGGTCAAACTAATAGTTATAACCATATATCGTTTCTTGATCGGCCCGGCACCACAGGCGTATGTTGAATAGACAGTCGGGAAATTCCGATTCCAGGAGGAAGAAACAATGAAACAGCTAGTGCTCGGTTTTTTGATAGCTTTCGCTCTCGGGTTTAATGCCCAGGCCGAAGATGCCCTCTCTCTGACTCCCCAGGAGACCTATGACCTGGTTCAGGAAAAGGGTGACGAGATTCTGTTCGTCGATGTCCGGGACCCGGTTGAGATCATGTTCATTGGTATACAGACGTGATCGACAAAAACATCCCATTCAAGCTTGCAGACCGCTCTGACTTTCTTGCCGATAAAGGCCGCTTTGCCATGAACACCAATCCGGATTTCGTGGCCGATATAGAGCAGGCCCTGGAGGAAAAGGGCCTGGACAAGGATGCTCTAATCATCACCATGTGCCGTTCCGGTGCAACCCGTGGCAAGCCCAGCGCTGACTATTTGCTGGAGCGGGGCTTCACCAACGTCAGATATATTGATAATGGCTTTCAGGGCGGTGGTGCCAAAGAGGGCAAGAAAAAAGGTATGAGGATTGTCAGTGGCTGGCAGAACGACGGCCTGCCATGGTCGATGAATCTCAACCCGGAAAAAATCTATCGCCCTTGATGGCGGTATTTACTGGTTACCAACTCTGAAGTCGCAGTAGCAGGGAGTTTGTTGATACTTCTGGTGATTCCGGGCCGGGGTCATGGAGGAGAAAACATGAAAAGATCGGCATGGAAATATCTGTCCGTTCGTTTTGGCAGGCTCGCTGCGCATGTTGCACTGGCCGGGGCATTAATGTGCTCCGGCTTTTCTGTTTCTGGGGCCGAGCGCCCGCCTGCCACCGCCGACCACAGTAAGTTTGACGCGCTGAAGGGCCCGTTCGAGAACGCCCGGGCCGTCACCGAAGCCTGCCTGAGCTGCCACACCGAAGCCGGCGAACAGATTCGCGAAACCACCCACTGGACCTGGACCTACGAGCACCCCGAAACCGGCCAGACGCTTGGCAAAAGCGAGGTCATTAACAGCTTTTGCGGCATGGCAATCACCAACGAGCCACGTTGTACTTCATGCCATGTGGGCTACGGCTGGGAAGACATGGGACAGCCACCGCCCACTGCGGACAACGCTGTCGACTGCCTGGTGTGCCATGACACCACCGGCGATTACTGGAAGTTTCCCACCCTGGCCGGTTATCCCACTGACAAGCCCAGGGAATGGCCCAAGGGTAGTGGGAAAACGATTCAACCGCCGGATCTGGAAACCATCGCACAGAACGTCGGGGCCAGTGGTCGCGCCAACTGTGGAAGCTGTCATTTCTACGGCGGCGGTGGTGATGGCGTCAAACACGGAGACCTGGACTCTTCCCTGGTAGATCCGCCGCGATCGCTGGACGTCCATATGTCAGCTGACGGATTGGACTTTGCCTGCGCAGACTGCCACACCAGCTGGGGCCATCAGGTAGCCGGCAGCCGTTACCAGGTCAACGCCGCCGACACCCTGGGCATCGATGTGCCCGGACACACCGATTTCAGCCGCGCCAGTTGCCAGTCTTGCCATGGCGATTCACCGCACTCGCAACAGAAACTCAACGACCATGCCGATACCCTGGCCTGCCAGACCTGTCATGTACCGGAATTCGCCCGTGGCGGTGTGCCGACAAAGGTGTGGTGGGACTGGTCAACTGCCGGCAGGCTGGATGAAAACGGGGAACCGATTACCGAGTACGATGAGCACGGTCATCCCAGTTATCTGAGTGAAAAAGGGGACTTCCGCCATGGCGAAGATGTGGTGCCCACCTACGCCTGGTTTGATGGCACCGTCAAATACACTCTGGTGGATGAGAAGCTGGATGTGGATCAGCCGCCCGTCGCCATCAACCGGGTAGAAGGCAGCCCGGATGATCCCGGCTCCCGCATCTGGCCGTTCAAGGTAATGGAGGGCAAACAGCCCTATGACATCGAACGGGAAACCCTGCTGGCTACCCATGTGTTCGGTGCTGACGACACCTCGCTGTGGAGCAACTTCAGCTGGCCAAAAGCCTTGAAGGCGGGAAGCGAGATGTCCGGGATGCCGTTCAGCGGCAATTACGACTTCATCGAAACCACCATGCACTGGCCCATCACCCATATGGTGCCGCCGGCAGAGCAGGCACTGGATTGCGCCTCCTGCCATGCCACTGACAGCCGCCTGGCGGGTCTTCCCGGAATCTATATGCCGGGGCATAACGGCAACATGTGGCTGGATCGCATCGGCTGGCTATTGGTGGCACTGACGCTTGCCGGCGTGGTACTGCATGGCCTGGTAAGGATTGTGCTCAAGGGGAGGAAGGTACCATGAGCCGGGTAATGATCTATAAACGTTTCGAGCGGTTCTGGCACTGGTTTCAGGCATTGCTGATTTTCACCCTGCTGTTTACCGGCTTCGAGATTCACGGCAGTTATTCGGTGCTCGGTTTCGGCGAGGCTGCCCGGCTGCATACGCTGGCCGCCTGGGCATTGATTGTGCTGTGGTTATTCGCCATTTTCTGGCATATCACCACCGGCGAATGGCGCCAGTACATCCCGACGAAAAACGGACTGTTTGCGGTGGTGCACTATTACCTGATCGGTACCTTTACCGGTGCCGAACACCCGTACCGAAAAACCACCCGGGCCAAGCACAACCCGTTGCAACGGCTGGCTTACCTGTTTTTCAAGCTGATGATTACACCGGTCATCTGGCTCAGTGGTTTGCTTTACCTGTTCTATAATGACTGGCCCACAACGCTCTCAGGTGTGCTGGAACTGGAGACGGTAGCGCTGGTTCATACCACAGCCGCCTTTGCGATGCTGATCTTCATCATTGCTCATGTGTACATGGCAACCATGGGCCCGAAACTGACCAGCCTGATCAAACCCATGGTCACTGGCTACGAAGATCTCGAAGATACCCGTTAATCCTCTATGCAGATCGCCCGGTGCCGCACGGCCTGGGCTGTCTTGCCGATCAATAGCGCAATCAGAACCGTCAATAACGCGAGCAGTGCCACGCCCAGCCATTTGAAAAAGGGCAGTTGCAGCTGTTCGTACATCAGGAAGGTCGCAATGGTGATGGCCGCCATCGGGAATGAGTAGGCCCACCACGACAGGAAGAACTCCAGCCGCAGGAATCGGGTTACCTGGGTCAGCAGCATCAGTGTCAGGAAAATTGCAACGTAATAGAGCACGCGGCCAAACGCGTTGATCTCACCCACCAGATGGAACCATGAAATAAAGCCAACGGCAGGCGGTGCAATCAGGATAAAGAGTGTCGGCAACAGTTTTGCCGGCAGTGGCTGGTGAAAGAACATCCGGTAAAAAATGATGGTCAGCAGTACCAGCCAGAAAACCAGCCCGATGCTGAAGAAAAACCACGAGATTTCCGGGGAGGCATGCTGAACCCCTGCGATCGGTACCAGAATATTACCAACGATGGGGATAAACCAGGCCGGATTGATATGGGCAACCTCGAAGTGAGTCTGGTGCAGCCAGGCCGACAGAACGTAAAGGGTGAAACAAAGATGCAGTGTCGCCCCAATGGTCCAGAAGATCAGGGAAATCCCGTTGCTGTAGGGCAGAAGCGCGATACTTAGCAGGATAAGGCCAATGGATATGGTCGGGAAAAAGTTGAGCTTTATCGGATGGGTGAACTCCGCTTTCACATGATCCGGGTATTTCAGGGCCTTGGCCAGATAGCAAAGTAGCAGAACCGCAAATGCGGTAATGGTTATTCCGAGGAGTGCCGGGCCCGGACTTACTGAGAGTCCCAGTAGCGTTTCCGCACGGTGCCAGGCAATGCTGAATCCGCTCATCCCCATGATGACCGCGAACCAGGAAATCGGGAAATTCTGTAATCGGGAGGGTCGTACCTCAGTCATCTATTCACCTCTGGCTGCTGAATAAACGAGGAATGCCCGGGTGTTTTGCCCGGGCATTCCGACAGACAGGATCAGAATGTGAAGGTGCGCATCTCCTCATTCAGCATCTGCCCAGTCATCTCAGGGGGCATGGCAACGCCAACGCCGTCGATCAGGTCTTCTTTGCTGTAGTCGCTGTTGGGCAGGTACAAAGCACAGACTTTTGCCTCGCCACCCTGCTTGAGCAGGCCACGCAGCATCTGGCCGGGGGTAACATCCTTGGGCTTGAGCGCGGGTGCTTCATAGGATTTCAGCGCCAGATCGCCAGCCTTGTCACACAGAAGCACATTTACCTTGGCTCCTTGCTCGGCCATGGTATTCGACAGCACCATCGCCATCCCCTGGGTCTGCAGGGAATCGCTGGAGAGGATGACCAGTACTTCTTCAATGGCCTCTTTGTGGTTATCAGCATGAACGCTGAACGGTGCAAGCGCAATCAGAGCGGCGACCGCCATAGCTTTGAAAGATTTGATCATGGGTAAGACTCCTTCTTCAGTTGATCGATAGATTTCACTTCCAGATTAAGCCGCCACAGAGTCATCTTCAGTGACAAAGTCACTTTCGTGCCCATTATCCGGATCTGGCCAGAGAAAAGCCGGGCTCCGGGGCCCGGCTAAAAAGGGTTGTTTTCGGTTGCTGCTGGAGTGTTACTCCCAGGCAGCGCCCTCCAGTGCATCCAGAGGAATCTTCAGATAACGCTTGCCGTTGGCCTCGGGCTCCGGCAACCGTCCGCCACGGGTATTCACCTGGAGCGCGTGCAGGATCAGCTTCGGCATCGGTAATTCGCTGTCGCGCTCATTGCGCAGGCGCACATACTGTTCTTCCGTGGTGTCGGCCAGATGTTTGTTGGCCTGCTTCTGTTCTCGCACGGTGCTCTCCCATTGGGGCGCGCGGCCACCGGGCATGTAATCGTGGCCAGTGAACAGGCGAGTATCGTCCGGTAATGCCAGAATGCCCTGAATGGACTCCCACAACTGATAGGCATCGCCACCGGGAAAATCCGCACGGGCCGTTCCGAAATCCGGCTGGAAAATAGTGTCGTGTACGAATGCCGCATCACCGATCACGTAGGTGACGGAGGCCAGGGTGTGGCCCGGAGAGAACATCACCCGGCCCTTCAGCTCGCCCACCCGGAGCTCATCGCCGGCACGGAACAGTTGGTCCCACTGGGAGCCGTCGGCGGGAAAGTCCGGCCAGTTATAGATACCTTTCCAGAGCTCCTGAACGCCGGTTACATAGCCTCCGATTGCGGTTGGGGCCCCGGTCTGTTCCTTCATATACTGTGCCGCCGAAAAGTGGTCCGCGTGGGGATGGGTATCCAGGACCCACTGCACTGAAAATCCCTGCTTGCGAACGTAAGCCAGCAACTCATCTGCATGGTGGGTTGCTGTGGCACCGGATTTTTCATCGTAGTCCAGAACCGGGTCAACGATGACACACTGCTTTGTAGCAGGGTCGCTGACCACGTACTGAACGCTGAATGTGCGAGGGTCGTAAAAGCCCGCTACATCAGGGGTGCCTGGTCTGGTTGCGGGGGAATTCTGGAAAATGTTCATGAGCGTGTCCTCCTCGTCTGAAAGCACTTGGGTTGCTCGATAGTTATTAGGATATAGCTATTAGTTTTATTTTTCTAATTGACCAGAAAAATACATTTAATAATTAAAGGCTATCAATAACGTGATGGTAATCGGCAAAAGCTAATTTTATGACTGTGCAGCAGCGCCTGGGATTGTTATATGAATAAATAATCTAACGATAGAACCGTTTGTTTGGTACGATTTGACTAATCTCAAGCGCCACAAGCACCAAACAAAGACAAGAGGTTCGAGGCATGATCAGCAACACAACAACACCCCAGGGTGAAGTCAAAACGCATACCGTCCTTATCGTAGGTGGTGGAGCGGCTGGTATTTCCATAGCGGCCAGCATTCACAAGCGTGATCGGAATCTCGACATAGCGATTATCGAGCCTGCCAGCAGGCACCATTACCAGCCTGGCTGGACCATGGTCGGCGGTGGCGTATTCCGGCCGGAAGTTACCTCCAAAGCCATGTCGGACGTGATGCCGAACTTTGTTTCCTGGTATCAGAAGGCTGTCACAGCCGTAAACCAGGATACGAACCAGGTCGTGCTGGATGACGGCTCGGCAATCGAGTACAAGGCACTGGTGCTGGCTCCGGGGCTGGAGCTGAACTGGGGTGGTATTGAAGGCCTTGAAGCTGCGCTGGGCTCGAACGGTGTCACCTCGAACTACCGTGAGGGTATGGCAAGTTACACCTGGGATATGGTTCAGAATCTCAAACAGGGGCGCGCGCTGTTCAGCCAGCCACCCATGCCAATCAAGTGCGCCGGTGCCCCCCAGAAGGCGATGTACCTGTCTGCGGATTACTGGCTCAGGCACGGCGTACTGAACAACCTGGACATCCAGTTCCACAATGCCGGGGCTGTGCTGTTCGGCGTCGCGGATTATGTGCCTGCACTGGAGGCCTACATCAGGAAATACGGCATAGACGTAAACTTCCAGAGTACCCTTGTTGCCGTTAACGGCCCTGCCAGAACCGCGGTATTCCGCAGTGCCGATGCCGATGGCAACAGCCAGGAGCGCGAGGTGGAATTCGATATGCTGCACGCGGTACCGCCCCAGCGTGCTCCCGGGTTCATCCGTGAATCTGCCCTGGCCAATGAGGGCGGCTGGCTCGACCTGGAAGACGACACCCTGCGCCACAAAGCCTATTCCAACATCTTTGGCCTTGGCGATGTCAGCGGTACTGGTAACGCAAAAACAGCCGCAGCGGTTCGCAAGCAGGCGCCGGTAGTGGCTGAAAACCTTATCGCCAGTCTGCGCGATGAACCACTGCGCGCGGCCTATCTGGGTTATGGCTCTTGCCCTCTCACCGTAGAGAACGGCAGGATTGTGCTGGCGGAGTTCGGTTACGGCGGCGTTCTGCAGCCCAGCTTCCCCAAGTGGATCAACGACGGCACCAAGGCCACCAAAGCGGCCTGGTGGTTGAAAGCAAAGCAGTTGCCCGCGCTGTACTGGCATGGAATGCTGAAAGGACACGAGTGGCTGGCCAAGCCCGCGGTTCGCTCAACCACTGACTGAAGTGGTTTTGCTGCACAATGGCCCGTGCCAACATCACCCCGGGCGCGAGAGTCCAGATCGTTTACGAAACAATCCAGGAAAGAACTCTGTAAGACGCCATCTGGTCACTACTCATAGAGACGAAACCAGTCGGCAGTGGCTACTGCCCGTCACCAAAATGCAGCACCTTCAACGCCCGATCGCCGTTATGGTTATGTTGGTGCTCACTTACCTTTTGGTAACGAGTTGACTACGCTTTAGCAATAAGGGGCCCTACGATGCGATGACGCGGGCGCGCCACGGCTTCTAACGTCCCACCAACGGACCTGGAGTTTTCTATGAAGCCTGGCCGGCGGCGTAGCGATTCATCTCCTGACCCTGGTTTTAAAAACCTTCAGGGTGTCTGGCGTTCGCAAGGTTACGGCAACATATTGCTGATAAAGGACGACTGGTACATCCTTTTTGAAGAAACCAGCATCAGCTGCCGGAAGCTTGATGCAGGCAGCATTGAGAAACTCAGCCATTATTACGAAGATCTGGCCGTATCCCCCGGTGGACAGGCGTTCAGTGCCCACCGCGTCAGTGGTGTGACGCGCATCAGCTTTCGTCGCCTGAAAGCATTACCGTCCAGTGCCGCTGAAAGCCAGAGACATGAGACAAAGGATCCGGAATACAACTTCGAAATTTTTTGGCGAACCTTCCACGAGCAGTATGCCTTGTTCGAACTGAAAGGTGTGGCCTGGGATCAGGCGTACCACGCCTATTGCCGGCAGATTAATGCGAACACGTCACGAGAAACACTGTTTTCCACCATGGCGGCCATGCTGCGGCCGCTCAAGGACGGTCATATACGTTTGCATACACCTTGGGGCCATTACAGTGCCGGTGCTCAGCCCGCACTGTACCAGCGGCTGATACGGGAACTTGAAGACGCCAACGATGACCGTGAACTTGCAAGCTATCTGGGCGATTTGAAAGAGTGGCTGCACGATGTCATCCATGAGGACTATCTGGCGAATCGCGTTAGCCATGGCGGCAACCGACTGGTGGAGTGGGGGCGCCTTAATGAGGCTATTGGTTACCTGAATATCCGGGCCATGGCCGGCCAAAGCGGCAAGACCGGCGAGCCAGCGGCCGACCTGAATGCTATTGACGGGTTGATGCAGAGGGTGCTGGCCGACATTGGCGAGCTTCCTAATCTGGTCGTGGATCTCCGCAGTAACGGCGGAGGCTATGATGGCGTCGCGCTGCGGTTTGCCGCCTATTTAATGGACCGCAAACGTTTGGCCTTCACCAAGTCAGCCCGTCATGGCAATGGGTTCACCGGCAAGCAGGCCATCCATGTAACGCCTGCCGGCGAGACCTACCGTGGCAACCTGTTTGTGCTGACCAGCGAGCTGACGGCCAGTGCCGCGGAAATCTTTGTGCTTTCGTTACTGCAGCACCCCCGCCTGACCCTGATCGGCGAGCCCACCCACGGCATCCTTTCCGACACCCTTGAGCGTCACCTGCCAAATGGCTGGCACCTGACGTTATCCAACGAAATCTACCGGGCCTACGATGGCGAGATATACGAAGATGTCGGCATCTCGCCCCATATCCGACTGCACTATCTTGGCCGGAAGGGGCGTGAGGAAGGCAAGGATCCGATGCTGGAGCGGGTGCTTAAGTTGGTTGGTGAAGACCGCGGGAATTGAACCCGATGCCGTGCTCTTTCAAAGCACCATACAAAACCACAATTCCCGGAATAACAAGCAGCTCCGAAAACCCAGCTCCACAGGGAGTCACGTAAAAACACAGCCCCGTGGACACTTCGTTGACATGTCAGCGCGGTTGGTTTTAGTTTATCTCCAGTATATACTTTGTATATACAAAGTCGGTGAGGAACACGATGGCGCTGAAATATTCATCTGCAGTGAAGCAGAAGCTGGCTGAAAACACGGTGTTAGCCCGGAGGAAGTTCAGCAGTGTTTTGCAAATAGAGAGGGCCGTCTTCTGGAAGACACTCGGGAGGAGCACAAAACAGATCCTCCAACTCAGTGGTTCATTGCTGAAACGGACTATGGCCGGCGCCTCAAGATCGTTTTTGTCCTCAAGGATGGGGACATACTGCTGAAAACGGCTTACAGCCCAAACCCAGTAGAAGAACGTATTTATACCAAGCACGGATTTTAATTGAGACAAGTCGCAGAGACAGAGCCAAAAAAACGAAAAGCGACGGGGAGACGCAAAATGGTAAAGAAAATTGAAGGTACCCCGGAAGCCTGGGAAGACGGTTCCCTGGGACGGAAAGAAGAGTTCGTTCGCGTATCAAAAAACGTAGATGACGCCGCATTGAATGAAGCAGCTGGCTTGCAGCCGATTTCTATTCGTCTGCAAAAGTCTCTCATTGAGGACTTAAAGATGATTGCTGAAATCAACGGCATTGGTTATCAGCCCCTCATTCGCCAGGTGCTCAAGCGGTTTGCGGATTCTGAAAAGCGCCGGGTTCTGCGTGAGAAATCTGCTGACATGCGCGTCCTGGATGACGACAATCAACATGATCCTGATAACGGAGATAACAAAAGGGCTTACGGTTGATCGTGAACTAACGGCTAGGGGGAGTTATGTGCGGTCGCTACAACGTAATCGACGACCCCCTAGTCCAGGAACTCCTTAAAATCCTGGGCATCCCCATTCGCGCACAAACCCGCCTCAACATAGCACCAGGTGCAAAAGGCCAGATCGTCTACGAGACAAACCAGGGCCTAACCCTGGAAGACGCGATTTGGTCACTCCTCATCGAACTCAAACCAGACGGCAGCGGCTACCGCCCCTCACCAAAATACAGCACCTTCAATGCCCGATCGGGAAGCCTGGGAACCAGTCCACTCTGGAAAAAACGGTTTCACTCCCAGCGCGCCATCATCCCGGCCAGTGGCTTCCATGAATGGACCGGAGAGAAAGGGTATAAACAGTGCTACAACATCCGTCCCGTTAACAGTGCTATAGCCTTTGCTGGACTCTACGAGCTCTGGGACTTCCAGGGCGATATTGTCCCATCGTTTACCATCATCACCCTGCCACCGCATCCCAGGTTTAGCCACATCCACCATAAGAGCATTCCCCTGATGCTCAAATCGGAAGACTTCGACATGTGGCTGGACCCACACCTGACCAACACAGATCCACTGCAGCACTTGCTGAAAACCAGTATCAGGGAGCCGTTGTCAGTGGAGCCAATAAAGTCACCAGCGAACCTGGAGAAATTGGGGCAGGGTGAAAAGATCGAAGCGGACAACGAAAAAAGCCCCTGAAATCAGGGGCTTTTTTCGTTGGTTGGTGGAGACGGCGGGAATTGAACCCGCGTCCGCCAGTACTCAGCCTTGAGGTCTACATGTTTAGCGTCTCTCTATTGATTTAAGTTCAAACGACCCGAGAGTCAGGGTGTAAGAACCGAGTTCTTTAAATCTTAGCCGTTAGCCAGTGAACTCTGGATAACGGAGCATCCCGTAAGCGATGACGTCCTGAGATGTAGCTCTGGGCTACGGGCGACCCAGTCAGGACGACTAGCAGCTTACGCTGCTAGTGCGTAGTTTTCGTCGTTTGCGACTATTACGTTGCAGCTTTGGATTAACGAGATTGGCTGCCATCTCGACATGCACCCAAGGGTTCGCCACCAGCGTCGAAGCCATGTCGTCCCCTTATGCTTAGTATATGTGTCCGATTTGCCGGACTTCAACCTTTGTTTGTTGTTGTTTTGTGCTTTCGGCCTGTAGTTATACCTACGCCACTTTGCCTTTCTTGTGTTTGGGGGGCGCCTTGTCGGCCTGCCAGCGCCGCGTGGCTCAGAGCCTGGAAGCTTTGCCGGAAATAATCCATCACGGCATTCGGGTCGGCGTGGATGGCTTTGTCGACGGTAATGCCGAACTGAACGGTGCCGGCATAACTGAGAATGCTCATGCCGATGCCGATATTGCCGCTCTGGGGCACCCAGAACATGGGTTGGGTCAGTTTACCGCCGGCCAGGTAAAGGGCGTCTTTCGGCCCTGGCACGTTAGTCAGTACGGCAGACGCCTTGTTGCTCAGCAGGCTCAGAGCACGCCGTTCAATGACATCAGGGCCGCGGCCGAACAGATCCAGAAGGCTGTAGGTGACCTGCGCCTGATAGGACCGCTTAAGCCGGTTCATATTCTCCTGTACCTGTCGGAAGCACATGAGCGGGTCCATAACTTCCACCGGCAGGGTAACCAGTACCAGGCCGAACTTGTTGCCAAGGGTTTCTATGGGTTGATCAAGAGGCCGCAGGTTGAACGGAACGGCAACGCGGATTCCGCATTCTGGAATGGCTTCCCGGTGCGCTGCAAAATGCCGTTGCAGAGCCCCGGTGACGGTGCACAGCAGTGCGTCGTTTATGGTGCCACCCAGAGCCTTGGCGCAGGCTTTTACGTCGGCCAGATCCAGAGGGTCTGCCCAGGCCACCTGCTTGCGTCCGGAAAGGGGTTCTTTCAGGCCGGTTTTGGGTTCGACGGGGGCCAGGCCGAGTTTGATAAGGTCCAGGGCCACGGCACCGGCTGTCGACGCCAGTTTCAGGGGGTAGTTAGGCTCTTCCCGGACGGACTGAATGAAAAGCTTGCCCTGGTTTGTGGCGGTCTGGGCATTGTCCACTGCGCGGTGGAGCAACTGCTGGAATGCAGATCTCTGGCGCGGTTTTGCGTGACGCTTTGATGCCACTTTGCCGATTTTGGGTTCTGGCGTTTTATCCGTCAGTGACAGCATGACCCGCACCAGTGAGATGCCATCGGCAATACAGTGATGGATGCGAATCAACAGTGCGCTGCCACCCTCGTAATTGTCGATGTAATGCATTTGCCAGAGCGGTTGCTGGAAATCCAGTGAGGTACTGTTCATGTCGCTGACCAGTTTCTGGAGCTCGGCCTTGTCGGCCTTGCCAGGCAGGGCAATCTGGTGGAGGTGGTTGTCCAGATCGAACAGGGGGTCATCCTGCCAGCAAGCCCCGTCTCCGGTGTCCACAACCCGCTGGCGGAAGCGGCTGAAACACAGGAACCGCTCCTCAATGATGCGCCTGAGGCGGTTCATGGAAACCGGGCGGTCCAGCATCCACACTCCGCATATCATCATGTGGTTCTGGGGGGTGTCCATTCGTAGCCAGGCGTGGTCAACGGCGGACATGGGTATCTGTTTAGGTGACATAAGCGCTCCCTTTGCCATGCACCGGGGTTCCCGAGTATAGGCCTGTTGGAAATCTGAACAAAGAGAGTGAGTATGCGACACACCGGCTGGGTCTGCCCATGACCGGTGTCAGGTATTTTGCAATTATGGCGGTGCCGTGATCAGACGTTGTTTTCGCGGAGGATACGCTGTTTCTGGCGGTTCCAGTCCCGCTCTTTTTCAGTGGCGCGTTTGTCGAACAGCTTCTTGCCTTTCACCAGGGCAATTTCGCACTTTACCTTGTTTTTCTTCCAGTAAAGCGCCAACGGAATGCAGGTGTAGCCTGCCTGGTTTACCTTGCCAACGATCTTGGCGATTTCCTTGGCGTGCAACAGCAGCTTGCGGGTACGGGTCGGGTCTGCAATCACGTGGGTAGACGCAGTGAGCAGCGGTGTGAAGTGCGAGCCGAGCAGCCAGGCTTCGCCATCCTTTAGCAGTACGTAGGCATCGGTCAGTTGCGCTTTACCCGCTCGCAGGGACTTCACTTCCCAGCCCAGCAAAGCCAGGCCGGCCTCGAAGCGTTCCTCGATGTGGTATTCGTGTTTTGCCTTCTTGTTCAGGGCAATGGTGGCGCTCGGCGCGCCGGGATTCTTCTTGCTCATGAATCGATGATCCGGAGTCGGACAAGGAATTTACCGGGCGTAATCATGCCGGAAAAGCGCGCATTGTAGCTCAGTAGTGCCAGACCGGTCACGAAATCGGCGCGATTGGCTATATTGATGGTCGTATGGGGTGTAATTCCTCCGCTACAATGTGTCCTCAGATGTCGTCAGGGAATGGAATGCCTTCTCCATACGAAACACCAATCGGGTCATGGACCCAGCCAACGACCTTCTTCTGGGCTGCAACCGGGGCAACTTTCGGACTGGCAAACGTGTGGCAGTTCCCCTACCTGGCTGGCAAGCACGGTGGTGGTCTGTTCATTCTGCTTTATCTGGTCTGCCTGCTGCTGGTAACCCTGCCCCTGATGATAACGGAGTCTGCCATGGGACGGCACTCCCGACATGGCCTGGTGCTGGCGTTGGATGGGTATGTGCGCCGGGCCCGGTGCTCCCGCTTGTGGGTATGGGCTGGCAGGCTGGGTATTCTGGCGGCGCTCGTTGTGCTTTCTTTTACCGCTGTTTTCGGTGCTATAGCGCTGGCCTACGTGTTTTATGGCGCTATGGGCCGGTTCATTGGGGCTGGTGAGGCCGAGGCGGCGGGTACATTGTCCGCGCTGGTTACGGATCCGAAGGATTATCGTGTATTCATGGCCTGGCACGGGTTTTTCCTGTTGTTGGTGGTCTGGGTTTCGATGCAGGGTGTGGCTGACGGGATTGAACGCGCCGTGCGGGTAGTCGCGCCATTCATGTTGCTAATGTTGCTGGCGCTTTGTGGCCTGGCGGTGTGGAACGGTGAGTTTCGCGGCGCGTCTGATCTGATGCTCAGCTTCCATCCCGGTGATGTAACCCCGGAAAGCCTGCAGGCAGCCCTGTTCCATGCCTTTTTCACCCTGGGGCTGGGCATGGGTGTGTGGACCCTGTTTGGTGCCTACACGCCTGCGGGGACCCGTCTCAAACGGTCAGTGCTTGCGGTAGTGCTGATGGATACCTTGATCGCTATTGTTGCCGGCCTGGCGATATATTCACTGGTGCCCGGCGGTCATTCCATGGAAGGGGAGCGGGGGTTCAGTCTGCTTTTTCTTTCCCTGCCGCTGGCATTGGCGGACCTGCCGGGCAGTCAGTTTCTGATGGCAACCGTCTTTCTGGTTGTTGTAATGATCGTATGGACAACCTCGCTGTCCCTGCTTGAGCCGGTTGTCGGGTGGTTCCGGGAATGGACTGGGGCGCCCCGGGGGTGGTCAGTGTTTCTGATGGGGGGGCTGGTCTGGCTGGTGGGGCTGGGGTCTCTGCTGTCATTCAACGTCTGGTCGGAAGAACTTTTTGCCGGTGGAACCATCTTCAGATGGCTGGAACTGACAGCAGGTGGCCTGTTGATTCCTTTGGTTAGCATTATGGTTGCCTTGTTTGCGGGCTGGTGCCTGACCCGTAATCTGACTTTTACCATACTGGGCAGGGCCCCGGGTGTGTTCCGGGGAATCTGGTTCTGGGTCATGCGGCTGGTCCTTCCCCTGGTTGTCGCTTATATCGGTGTTCAGTACACAGCGGTCTCTTTGGTGACCATGTGTAATACCGGCAGTGCTGCTCTATGGTGCGCCCCTGCCGAAGCGATGGCCACCGATTCGATACGTCCGCGAGACTCCGGTGAGGGGGCTCCAGAGACGAGAAACAGAAGGAGGTAAACGGACCGGGAAGAGGGCGAGCAGCCTTCCCGTTCCGAGGGTGATACTGACGGCGACGGAGAGAATGGACAGGAAGATGGTCCCAACGAGGACGAGATCCTTTATCATAGCGTCTGAGAAAAACTGACTTCGCTGGTAAGGCGCCGCAGTGTCATCTATTCAAGTATGCAATAAGCAGGACGTTCGCCTCTAATGCCCCATCAGATCGATAAAACAGCACTGGTTATGCACCCGGCAGATCGCATGTTCCATCTGGTCAACGACGTCGCCCGCTATCCTGAATTCCTCCCCTGGTGTGCCGACACAGAAATACACGAAGAGACAGGCGGCCAGATAGTGGCCTCCATGGATATCGCCAAGGGTGGTATTCGCCATCGCCTGACTACTCGTAACCAGTTGTTGCTTCCGGATACCATTGAAATGAACCTGGTCGATGGCCCGTTCCGGAATTTGAGTGGACGCTGGCACTTCAGGTCTCTGGATGATAACGCCTGCAAGGTCATTCTCACCCTGGAGTTCGAGTTTTCCGGATCCCTTTCGAGAATGACATTCGGCCCGGTATTCAGTCAGGCGGCCAATACAATGGTGGATGCATTCTGTCGCCGGGCTGACGAACTCTATCGCGGGGGTGCGTCTTGATTGATGTGGAAGTGGCGTTCGCCCGACCGGACAGGCAGGAAATCATCCGATTGCAGGTTGATGAGGGCACCACTGCGGTGGAGGCTGTGCGGCGCTCCGGTATTACTGCTGTTTTTCCGGAAATTGATCCGGAAAAGGACGATATGGGTATCTTCGGGAAGGTGATCAAGGATCCGTCTGCCCATGAACTGCGGCAAAGCGACCGGGTAGAAATCTACCGGCCGCTTAAAATTGATCCCAAACAGGCCCGGCTAAACCGCGCAAAGAAGAAGGCCTGATGCCGGCTCAGTAAGCCGGTGTTTCTTCCAGCAGTTGTGCTTCGTAGTGGGAATATTGCTCATTATCGTAGTACACGATAACCCGCTGTTCCTCAATATCACCGCCGCTACGCTGGAAAGTGTACACGTAGTATTCCCGGGAAGGGTCTGCCGGGTTGGTCATCAAGGGCGTTCCCAGCAGGGAATGGACCTGGCTGCGGGACATTCCCTCGGCCAGTGAGGTCAGCTCTTCGTCAGTGAGTACGTTTCCCTGTTGTACGTTGATCTTGTACACACCTGGGAAGGCACAGCCAGCCATGATGAGAGTGAGAATGAGAGCTGTGATCTTTTGCATCGCCGGGGGAAATCCTCTATCTTGAAATCGCCTGCCAGGGGCAGGTGTGACACGGTCTGACCGTTAACATGCGGCTCCATCATACCGGAAGCCGTGAGGCACACCAAAGAGTGAATCGTAACATGTCATCCGAAAACACCGAATTGCGGAAAGTCGGTCTTAAAGTCACTCTGCCGAGAGTGAAAATCTTCAATATTCTGGAAAACTCCGAGGAACACCACCTCAGCGCCGAGGATGTCTACAAAAAGCTTCTGGAACAGGGTGATGATGTGGGCCTGGCGACCGTTTACCGGGTGCTGACCCAGTTCGAAGCCGCCGGCCTGGTTCTGCGCCACAACTTCGAGGGCGGGCATGCTGTGTTCGAGATGGCCGGCGACGACCATCATGACCACATGGTCTGCACGCAGACTGGTGAAGTCATCGAGTTCGTTGATGACGTCATCGAAGAGCGGCAGCAGAAGATCGCCAAAGAGCGCGGTTATGAGATCGTCGATCACAGCCTGATTCTATATGTAAAGCCCCTCAAGTCCTGAAAGCTGAAAGAAAAAAGGGGCGGGTGTTTAAGCCCGCCCCAACAACTCTCAGGATCGAGAGGGGAATACTTTTTTCGTTTGCACTTCTTCAGTGATGCGTTGCCTGACCCTTTGAGAACATTTCATGGGCGTGGGCAATGGTGTGTTCGGTCATGTCCACGCCGCCCAGCATCCGGGCCACTTCACTTACCCTGCCATCATCGTCCAGTGGCTCGATCTTCGAGTAGGTAGCATCTGCCTCCGTGAACTTACTGACGAACAGGTGTTGATGGCACTGAGCTGCCACCTGGGCCAGATGGGTTACGCACAGAACCTGGCCGTTATCGCCCAGGTTCCGCAGTAAGCGCCCCACCACTTCAGCGGTTCCACCGCCAATGCCCACGTCCACCTCGTCAAATACCAGGGTTGGTGTGGTGGAGGTTTGGGCTACCACCACCTGAATGGCCAGGCTGATGCGCGACAATTCGCCACCGGAGGCCACCTTTGCCAGCGGGCGTGCCGGCTGGCCGGGGTTAGCGCTTACCAGAAATTCGATATCTTCCAGGCCATGGGGCGCCGGTTCGTCTCCCTTGTTCCGATTCAGGTGCGTCACAAACTGCACCGCCGGCATGCTCAGTTGCGCCAGTTCTTCCGCTATGCGCTGGTCAAGGTTGGCTGCGGCCTGCTGGCGGGCATCTGACAACTGTGTGGCCAAGGTGTTAAACCGTCCCAATTGTTCTTCCAGTTCCGCCTCCAGTTTTTCAACGCTGCCTTCGCCGTCATCGAGGGAGGCCAGTTCGCCACTTAGCCCCCGATGGAATTCAGGCAGTGTTTCCGGAGTGATGCGATGCTTGCGCGCCATCTGGTAAATGGCGCTCAGGCGTTCTTCCACCTCGTTAAGCCGGGCGGGGTCTGCATCGTAATCTTCCACAAAGTGGCGGAGGTTATCGCCAGCCTCGGTAATCTGGATTTGTGCCTCGTTCAGCATCTGGATGGTTTCGGTCAGCGCCGGGACTTCCACTGGCAGTTGCTCCAGTTGCTGCAGTGCCTGGCGTACAAGATCTGCGGCGCTGTTGTCATCTTCGGTGCAGAGCAGGGTGGCCTGGTGAGTGCTGTGCAGCACCGCGTCGGCGTGGCTGAGTTGCTCCTGCTCTTTCTCCAGTTGCTCCTGTTCGCCCTCTTCCAGGGCTAACCGGTCCAGTTCTTCCACCTGGTATCGCAGCAGTTGCAGGCGGGCCTCTGCTTCGTCGGCATTCTGCCGGCGTTCGGCCAGGCGCTGGTGAGTCTTGTGCCATGCTTTCCATGCTTCCCTGGTCTGTTCTGCCAGGGACTCTGCGCCGGCAAATTCATCCAGCAGTTTGCGGTGGGTTTCCTTGCGGAGCAGTGACTGGTGCTGGTGCTGGCTGTGAATGTCCATCAGCGTGCTGCCCAGATCTTTCAGGTGTGCGAGTGGACAGGGCTGACCATTAATGTAGGCGCGGGAGCGGCCGTCCTTGCTGATTACCCGGCGAAGGATGCATTCGTTTTCGTCATCCAGCTCATGCTCTTCCAGCCACTGCCTGGCCTCCGGGATAGCGGACACGTCGAAAGTAGCGGTGATATCTGCGCGTTTGGCTCCATGCCTCACCGCACCGGCATCGGCGCGGCCGCCCATAGCAAGGCCAAGCGCGTCCAGTACGATGGATTTGCCGGCACCGGTTTCCCCGGTCAGGGCGGTCATCCCCTTTGCAAACTGAAGTTCAACCCGCTCGGCAATGGCGTAATTGGAGACGGTGAGTTGTGTGAGCATGCAGATATCCTCCGCTCGTTTCCTGAATACTGTTAATACATACAGTGACTGTGAATATATACAGGGATTTGTCGGTTTGCAAACATCCTCTGGAGAATTTGTGAACGAATGATGGCCTCAACGGTTGAAACATTCGTTGCGGGCCCCATATCCGTTCGCAAACACGTTTTCCCGGCCTTGTCTGACCGGGAGCAATAGTTAACCGGCCGTTGTTATGGCCGTCGACGACCAAGCAGGAGTTGCCATGAGCGCTGACGAGAAGCGTAACGAACAGGTAGAGGAAGAGCTGAAAGAATCTGCTGAAGCGGCTGAGCCCGAGACGAGCCCCGCTGAGGATGTCTCAGAAGGCTCGCCCGAAACTGAGACTGAGGCGCTGAAGGCGCAGGTTCAGGAATTTCAGGAGCAAATGCTGCGCTCCCAGGCAGAGATGCAGAACGTCCGCCGGCGCGCTGAAATTGATGTTGAAAAAGCCCATAAATTTGCATTGGAGAAGTTCGTAAAGGAGCTTCTGCCAGTAGCTGACAGTCTGGAAAAGGCAGTGGAAAGCACCGAAGGGCATGAAGATGCTGGCGAGCAGGTGGCTTCTATCCGCGAAGGGGTCGAGATGACCTTGAATCTGTTCATGAACAGCCTCAAGAAATTTAACGTCGAGCAGCTTGATCCTGTCGGCGAGCCGTTCGACCCGCAGAAACATGAAGCCCTTTCGATGGTGCCGGCGCCCGATGCCGAGCCCAATAGTGTGGTGTCGGTCGTCCAGAAGGGCTACACGCTGAACGAGCGGTTGGTTCGTCCGGCAATGGTGATGGTGGCCAGGGCAGAGGGTTCACCAAAAATCGACGAGCAGGCTTGAAAAGCAGATTAACGCGCCAATATAGCCAGTAAACAGGCAGCGCACCGGGGCTTCCGGAACAGCTTTGAAAGTAGCCAGAATTGAATTGAATAATCGAATTGGAGTGTTTACATGAGCAAAATCATTGGTATCGACCTGGGAACCACAAACTCCTGTGTTGCCATCATGGATGGTGACAAGGTCAAGGTTATCGAGAACGCCGAGGGTGACCGCACCACCCCGTCGATTGTTGCGTACACTGAAGATGGTGAAACGCTGGTAGGCCAGTCGGCCAAGCGCCAGGCGGTCACCAACCCGAACAACACGCTTTACGCCATCAAGCGCCTGATCGGTCGTCGTTTCGAAGACGATGTGGTCCAGAAAGACATCAAGATGGTGCCCTACAAGATTGCCAAGGCAGACAATGGCGATGCATGGGTCGAAGTGAAAGGCGAGAAGATGGCGCCGCCGCAGGTTTCGGCAGAAATCATCAAGAAGATGAAGAAGACTGCCGAAGATTACCTGGGCGAGAAGGTGACCGAGGCGGTTATCACGGTTCCGGCCTACTTCAATGACAGCCAGCGTCAGGCCACCAAAGATGCCGGCAAGATCGCTGGCCTGGATGTGAAGCGCATCATCAACGAGCCCACTGCGGCAGCCCTGGCCTATGGCCTGGACAAGAAGAGTGGCGACCGCACCGTGGCTGTTTATGATCTGGGCGGCGGTACTTTCGACATCTCCATCATCGAGATTGCCGATGTCGATGGCGAGCACCAGTTTGAAGTGCTGGCCACCAACGGCGACACCTTCCTGGGTGGCGAAGACTTCGACATGAAGCTGATCGAATACCTTGCCGATCAGTTCAAGAAAGACAGTGGTATCGACCTGCGCGGCGATTCGCTGGCGATGCAGCGCCTGAAGGAAGCGGCCGAGAAAGCCAAGATCGAGCTTTCCAGCAGCCAGCAGACCGACGTGAACCTGCCTTATGTGACGGCAGATGCCAGCGGTCCGAAGCACATGAACGTGAAAGTGACCCGTGCCAAGCTGGAGTCACTGGTAGAAGATCTGGTCGAGCGCAGTCTGGCGCCGTGCCGTACCGCACTGGAAGATTCCGGTGCCAAGATCGGTGAAATCGACGAAGTTATTCTGGTCGGTGGTCAGACCCGCATGCCGATGGTTCAGGAGAAAGTGAAGAACTTCTTCGGTAAAGAAGCACGTAAAGACGTGAACCCGGACGAAGCCGTAGCAATGGGCGCCGCGATTCAGGCAGCCGTTCTGTCCGGCGACGTGAAAGACGTTCTGCTGCTGGACGTAACCCCGCTGACCCTGGGCATTGAAACCATGGGTGGTGTGGCTACGCCGCTGATCGACAAGAACACCACGATCCCGACCAAGAAGTCGCAGACCTTCTCGACTGCGGATGACAACCAGTCCGCCGTGACCATCCACGTGGTTCAGGGTGAGCGCAAGCAGGCGGCACAAAACAAGTCACTGGGTCGTTTCGACCTGGCGGACATTCCGCCGGCACCGCGCGGTACGCCGCAGATTGAAGTCACCTTCGACATCGACGCCAACGGTATTCTCAACGTGGCGGCGAAAGACAAGGCGACCGGCAAAGAACAGTCCATCGTGATCAAGGCGTCTTCAGGTCTGAACGAGGACGAAATCGAGAAGATGGTCCAGGACGCAGAAGCCAACGCCGATGAGGACCGCAAGTTCGAAGAGCTGGTCCAGGCCCGTAACCAGGGCGACGCGATGGTTCACACTGTTCGCAAGACCCTGGCCGATGCCGGTGACAAGGTAACTGACAGCGAGAAGGAGTCTATTGAGGCTTCTATCAAAGAGCTGGAAGAAGCACTGGCTGGTTCTGACAAGGACGACATTGAAGCCAAGACTCAGAAACTGACGGAAGCATCTTCTGAAATGGCCCAGAAGATGTATGCGGATCAGGCTGACCAGGCGCAGCAGGCCGGGGGCGAAGAGAGTGCCCAGTCCGGTACCAGCGATGACGCCGTTGATGCCGAGTTTGAAGAAGTCAAAGACGACGACAAGCGATAAAACTGAAGTTCATCAGGTAGTTGGAAAACGCGGGAGATCTCCCGCGTTTTCCTCGTTTTAAAAACAGGGTTTTAGAGCATGGCCAAGCGTGATTATTACGAGATTCTCGGGTTGTCCCGGGAAGCGGATGAAAAAGAGATCAAGCGAGCTTACCGCAAGCTTGCGATGAAGTATCATCCGGACCGGAATCCGGATGATGAGGACGCCGATCACAAGTTCAAGGAAGCCAGTGAAGCTTACGAAATACTGTCGGATTCCTCCAAGCGTGCGGCCTATGACCAGTTTGGCCACGCCGGCGTTGATGGCTCTGCCGGTGGCGGATTCGGAGGCGGCGGTGGTGGTGCCAGTTTCTCCGACATCTTTGGGGATGTATTCGGTGATATCTTCGGCGGCGGTGGCCGTGGCCGCACGACCCGCGGTGCAGACCTGCGCTACACCCTGGAGCTGGACCTGGAAGAAGCCGTAAAAGGCAAAACCGTCCAGATCCGCATTCCCGGCCATACCGAATGTGAAACCTGCGATGGCAGCGGCGCCGAGAAAGGCTCCCGTCCGGAAGCTTGTGGCACTTGTAACGGCATGGGCCAGGTTCGCATGCAGCAGGGCTTCTTTACCGTGCAGCAGGCATGCCCCACTTGCCGTGGCTCCGGCAAGGTTATTAAGAATCCGTGCAAAGCCTGTCATGGTGCTGGTCGTATCCAGGAAGAGAAAACGCTTTCGGTCAAGGTGCCGCCAGGCGTAGACACCGGTGACCGCATTCGTCTCTCCGGAGAAGGCGAGATGGGCGTTGATGGTGGTCCGCCCGGGGATCTATATGTACAGATTGCTGTTCGCGAGCATTCCATATTCACCCGCGATGGCCGCAATCTATACTGCGAAGTGCCCATCAGCATCGTGGACGCCGCCCTGGGTGGTGAGCTGGAAGTGCCCACGCTCGACGGCCGCGTGAAACTGAAGATTCCAGCGGAAACCCAGACCGGAAAACTGTTCCGGTTGCGTAACAAGGGCGTCAGCCCGGTTCGTGGAGGGCCCTCCGGCGACTTGTTGTGCCGCGTTGCGGTGGAAACACCGGTCAACCTCACCAAGCGCCAGAAAGAGCTGCTGGGTGAGTTCCAGAAAACGTTGGACGATGGCGACAGCAACCAGCATGGCCCGAGAAAGACCTCCTGGTTTGAAGGTGTGAAAAGCTTCTTCGACGAAATGAAATTCTGAGGGCAGACAAGATGAGGGTAGCAATCATCGGCGCCGCCGGGCGCATGGGAAAGGTGCTGATCGAAGCCGTTGACGGCACAGAGGGCATGGAGCTCGGCGCTGCCATCGTTGAGCCGGGCAGCAGTCTCATCGGTGCCGATGCCGGCGAAATGACCGGCATCGGTAAAACCGGCATTAAAATGGCCGGTAGCCTGGCCGAGGTGCATGACCATTTCGACGTGCTCGTCGACTTCACCTTCCCGGACCTGACCCTGGAAAACGCCGAATTCTGCAGAGCCAACGGCAAGATGATCGTTATCGGTACCACCGGCCTGACCGACGCCGAAAAAGAGCAGCTGGCCCTCGCCGCGGAACAGGCCCCCGTGGTCTTCGCCCCCAATATGAGCGTTGGCGTCAATGTCACCCTTAACCTGCTACGCACCGCCGCAGCAGCGTTAGGGGACGACTACGACGTCGAAATCATTGAAGCCCACCATCGCCACAAGAAAGACGCCCCTTCCGGCACCGCGCTGCGCATGGGTGAAGTCGTTGCTGATGCCCTCGGCCGCGACCTCAAGGAATGCGCCGTCTATGGCCGCGAAGGCATTACCGGCGAACGCACCCGCCAGGAAATCGGTTTTGAGACCATCCGTGCGGGGGATGTGGTGGGGGATCACACCGTGATGTTTGCTACCGAGGGTGAGCGTATCGAGATTACTCACAAGGCCAGCAGTCGGATGACGTTTGCCAAGGGCGCCATGCGGGCAGCGTTGTGGCTGGATGGCAAACCTGCCGGGTTGTATGACATGCAGGATGTTTTGGGGTTGAAGTAGGGCGACAAGCGAGATTTCGCGTGGACACGAAGCCCTATATTTCTTACAATAATGCGGTTTAACTGCACCAAGCGTATCGTCGAATAGTTTTCAAAAAGCGGGACCGGGTTTTCACTCAGTCTCGCTTTTTTGCAACCTGAATTTGCGCTTGCGTTCCCGTTCGTGACGAACCTGTACGCCACTCGATGAGGATACAAGCCTTGAGTACACCTGCCATACTTGCACTTGCAGACGGAAGCCTGTTTTACGGCACCGCCATTGGCGCTGAAGGGGAAACCAGCGGCGAAGTGGTGTTCAACACCGCCATGACCGGTTATCAGGAAATCCTGACCGACCCGTCCTACTCCCGCCAGATAGTCACCCTCACATACCCCCACATCGGCAACACCGGTGTCAACGAAGAAGATATCGAGTCCGATCGCGTCCAGGCCGCGGGCCTGATCATCCGCAACTTGCCACTGCTGGTGAGCAACTGGCGCAGCACCGGCTCGCTGCAGGACTATCTGCGGGCCAACAACATCGTTGGCATTGCCGACATCGACACCCGCCGCCTGACCCGGATCCTGCGGAACAAGGGCTCCCAGAACGGTGCCGTGGTTGCCGGCGCGGACGCCACCGCCGAGCGCGCCCTGGAGTTGGCCAACGCTTTCCC
>JBHEPI010000166.1:0-9848 GCA_046260345.1 Marinobacter sp.
TCGCTGAGCGTGGTTTACTGACAACACCGGAAAGCGGTCAACCGATACCAGTAATTGCCGAAGCCTGCTCCGGGTCATCGCTTCTGCCGGCGAACCCGGGCCTGTCAAATGTTCAGCAGGCGGTGCTGTCACCGTCCATGAATGCGCTTCACAGGCAACTGGCCCGAAGCCGCCCGGAATGGACGACGGCAGCCATTCTCCGGCATTGTCTCGAACATGGTCCGGAACAATTAATGGACTGGCAGCTGAGCCTGCTATTCCGGGACCGGCAGGCACTCACCAGGCTGCATCAGTTGGCCTGGCAGGCAGGCCAACACAACTATTGGGGCCAGAGAATCGCTGCGCTAATCCCTGATCCCCGGCGATCCACTGGAGAACGAGTTGAAACGACTGATCCTCACCACGCTGCTGCTGAACGCCCTGTTTGTGGCACTGCTGCTGCCGCGCTATCCCTGGATACCGTGGATTGCAGCTGACGCCCTGTTGCTGTGCGGCCTGTTCACGCTATTACCGGGTGGGCGGGCGAAACGGATACTGGCCGGAGCCATGGGTGCCCTGTTTTCAGCCCTGGCTTTCTTTGCCCTGAGCGATTTGCTGGTACGCCAGAGTATCGGGCGGCCCTTCAATCTCTATCTGGAACTGGGCATTGCCGGCTCGGTGTTTGACCTGATGCAGAGCAACCTCGGCCTCGGCCTTTCCTTGCTGGTGGTCCTGGCCCTGATCGCAGTCCTGTTCGCCCTGGGCAACTTTGTTGCCAGGCTCCTGTGCCGGCTCCGTCCGGATGCCCCTGCCAAAGCGGGGCCACTGGTCACAACGGCCGGCCTCGTCCTGGTGGCGGTATCATGGCTGCCCCAGCAGGTTGTCGGGCTCAGCGCCTCCGAGCTCACCGCACAGCAGATCCGGCTGGCGGCCGACACTCACCAGTCGACAACCGCTTTCCGGCAGCACCTTGAAGACAATCCCGGCGCCGGTCAGAGCGCTTCCCTGTCTGGCCTGGCCAACACCGATGTGATCCTGGGCTTTATTGAATCCTATGGCATTTCAGCCGTTACCGACCCCCGTTACCGGCCCCTGATCGGGGCTCGCCTGGACAGGATGGAGCAGGCCCTGGCGGATGCCGGCCTGCACATTGTGACCGGGCGCCTGCGTTCACCGGTGCAGGGTGGCCAGTCGTGGCTGGCACACACCACACTGCTCAGCGGCCAGTGGATAAAAACCCAGCTGGACTACGAAATTTTCCTCGCCAGCGACTTCCCCACACTGATTGATGACCTGGACACCACCGGCCACGAGACCGTCGCGGTCATGCCCGCCATAACCAGGGACTGGCCCGAGGGCAGAGCCTTCGGTTACCAGCGGATCTATGAGTCCACCAGTATGGATTACCGGGGGCCGGCCCTGAACTGGGTCACCATGCCAGACCAGTACACCTGGTCGTGGTTCCAGCGCAGCGTTCGAGACCCGTCAAAGTCACCACTGTTCGCCGAACTTGCACTGATCAGCAGCCACGCTCCCTGGGTGCCGGTGCTGCCGGTGCTGGAAGACTGGGACAGCATCGGCAATGGTGAGACCTTCAATCGCTGGAAAGACAGCGGAGAGGCACCGGCCAGCCTCTGGCGTAATCCGGAACGGGTGCGGGAACACTACGCCCGGGCACTGGATTATGCCCTGAACGTGGCTACCGAATATGCCAGGCGACATGTCGATGAACGCACTCTGCTGGTACTGCTCGGCGACCATCAGGCCGCGCCATTGATTACCGGCGAGAATGCCAGCCGTGATGTGGTCGTGCATATCATCAGTGCTGACCCCGGTCTGTTAACGCCCTTTGTTGCCACCGGCAAAGCCAATGGCGGTATGTCAGGGTTCCGCTGGGGCTCGCGGCCCATGGAAAACCGGGAAGGCCCAACCATGGCAGTTTTCCGGCCTTTTCTTCAGCAACAGTTTGGTGCACCGTTCGATGCCATGGACATTTCTGCCGCCGGTGCTATTGAAAACTGACCAGCCGGGCCCACATCCAGAGATAGCAGATGTTCTCGGAGAACCATCCGGCTGGCGCCACCGGTATGGAGCTGTTCCGCGATTGAAGCTGACATCAACGTGTTATTTCTATTTCGTAGGAGGAGTTTCTTATGACTAATATTACACGCTGGAATCCGGTCAATGAATTTGAAGACCTGATTAATCGTTACAACCGCCACTTCGGCCTCGCCCGCGGTAATAGTGACCGGGAAGGCAAAGACCTGTTCAGCCGCAGCGACTGGGCACCGGCGGTGGATATCAAGGAAACCCCGGAGGCCTTCAACATCGAGGCCGAACTTCCGGGTATGTCAAAGGAGGATGTGAAGGTGACCGTTCAGGATGGCGTGCTGAGCATTCAGGGTGAACGCAAGCATGAGGAAGAGACCAACGACAAGAAGCATCACCGCATTGAGCGGGTCTATGGTAGCTTCCTGCGCCGATTTACCCTGCCGGAAAACGTGGACGAAAACAGCATCAGGGCCAGCTTCAAGGACGGCGTGCTGTCACTGACGCTGACAAAAGCCGAGCCGGCCGAGCCCAAGGCCATCGAAGTAGACGTTCAGTAATCGGCAGGCCGCGGCAGCAGGGTCGGGAGTTTCAGTTCCCGGCCTCTGCTGCGGATTTTGCGCCGGCACGCTGAAGGATGCTTGCATAGGCGGTACTGCGACGGTGCCGGGACACCACATCCAGGATGGTGTCGCCATGCTCATCAACTGCATTCAGATCCCGCCCAGCTTCCACGAAAAACCCGACAAAGCGTTCGAAATCCTCGGCGATCATGGCCTGGTAAGCCTTTATCAGGGCATTGAAATCAGTATTGATTCGGCTGTCGTAAGGCGCAATCGCCAGAAAACTCTTGACCCGCTCGTCACTCCATTCTTCACCGATGACTTTCGGTTTGTCTGGTCCGCTCATAATCACTCTGGCCCCGTTTTATCGACAGTGGGTATCGATCAATGTGTTCGTTCGAGGTTGCACAGTATAAAGATCTGAACGCAGGGGGGTTATATGAATTGTCTATGAGAGGCTGCCCGACAAGCATAAGGCACTGTCAGGGCATAATTTCCACCGGCAGCTGCTCGGTCTCAACACTGTCGTCACACTCCGGATCACGGATGGCAATCTCTACCCGCCGGTTTTTTGCACGGTTTTCTTCGCTGTCATTGGGTGCCAGGGGACTGGTTTCCGCGCGACCAGCAGCCACGACTCTTTGTGCCGGCACCTCGCGATTCAGCACCAGTTCATGGACAACAGAAACCGCCCGGGCCGCCGACAGATCCCAGTTGGAACGATAGCGGCCGCTGGATATGGGACGGTCGTCCGAATAACCGGACACCACGACATCACCGGTACAACCCGACAGCACATCCACCACCCGTTCAATAATGGGGATCATCTCCGGCTTGATGGATGCCTCTCCGGAACGGAAGGTGGCTTCCTCGGAAAAACGGATAACCACCTGATTCTCGTCATAGGTGACATTCAATGCCTCGGAAGCCACCTCCGCTTCCAGTTCCTCGATCATGCGGCTGGCCAGATCGATGACTCCGGCAGGAATTTTCGTGGGAGCCTCGCCATCGGCACGCTCATCAATGAATTCCGGATCGCTGACGGCGGTTTCCGTCGGTTCCGGCAGAGACACGGTGTCCGACTCGATCAGGGTCAGGGGAGACCCGCCCACGTCATCGGACAGCACCTGGTTACTTCCGAAGGCCACCGCCATTGAGTTGGCCATAGCGCGATACTTTTCAACATCCATCTCCGCGAAGGACAACAACAGAATGAAGAAGGTCAGTAGCAGCGTGGCCAGATCGGCAAAGGTTACAATCCAGGCCGGCGACCCCCGGCCATGCTTTTTCTTTTTCACTGGCTGGCGCACTAGCAAAACCTACGCCTCCCGCTCCGGCGCAAGATCGGTGCGCTGATCCGGGGTCACGAAGGAAGACAGCAACTCGGTCATTACCCGCGGATTCTCTCCGCGCATGATGTTGCGTATGGAGGTGATGATCAGCAACTGATTGCGAGCTTCGTCCTCCGCCTTGAGCTGAAGCTTGTCCGCCAGGGGCAGAGCAATCAGCTGGGCAATAAAGGCACCATAAAGTGTGGTCAGCAACGCAATGGCCATGGCCGGGCCAATAGAGGATGGGTCATCCAGGGTGTTGAGCATCTGTACCAGCCCCACCAATGTGCCCAGCATACCGATAGCCGGTGCCGATTCACCGATACCACGAAACACCCGCTCAGCCACCTCATAGCGTTCCGCTGCCTGCTGGGTTTCCTGGGCCAGCGCGTCCTCGACCAGTTCCGGCGGGTGCCCGTCTACACACAGGTTAATGGCCTTGCGCAGAAATTCGTTATTGGTGTCGTGGTTCTCCAGGCCCAGAATACCTTCCTTACGCACCACCATTGCCAGCGCGCCTACTTCCCGGATCAGCTCCGCTGGCCGTTCGACACGCTCGGTGAAAGCGGCAGCAAAAGCCAGCCGGAACGCACTCATGACCGAGGGAAGACGAAACTTGATCAGGGTAACGGCAAAGGTGCCACCCAGCACAATGGCAAGGCCGGGAAGGTTGAAAAAGGTGAGAAGCGACGCGTTGGCCAGCATGGCGAGCACAACAATCGCAACGCCTGCCACCAGGCCCACAAGGGTAAGAATATCCATCAGCGACCTTTAATCAGAGACCTTTGGGAATCTTGTACACCTGCTGAGCATAGCCCATGGCCCCGGCTTGAGCTCAGTCGTTTCGCAATTCATCGATGACCGGCTGTGTTTGCGGGCGGATACCACGCCATATCCGGAACGACTCTGCCGCCTGCTCCACCAGCATGCCCAGGCCATCAAATACCCGGGTGGCACCGTGGTCCGATGCCCACTGGTTGAACGTTGTGGTCTGCAGAGAATACATCATGTCGTAAACCACGGTGCCGGCACCGATCACATTTGCCGAAACCGGTGGCAGATCACCCTGCAGGCTGGCACTGGTACCGTTGATAATGAGATCGAAGGGTTCCGCGGGCTGCCCGAAACCACAGGCTTCCAGACGGGTCCTGCCCGCAACGGGCCGGAACAGTGCTACCAGGGCCTCGGCTTTGGCCACCGTGCGATTGGCAATAACCACAGCTGCGGGGTGTTCCTCCAGCAGGGGCCCCAGCACCCCGCGAACCGCCCCGCCGGCACCCAGCACCAGAATGCGCTTGCCCTTCAGGCTGATACCATGGTTTACCGTTAGGTCCGTCACAAGACCCCTGCCATCCGTGTTATCGGCGGTCAGTAAGCCTTTACTGTCCTGATACAGAGTGTTGGCGGCACCGGCCAGTTCCGCTCGCTCGGTGCGCCGGTCCGCCAGCTGCCATGCCAGTTCCTTGAAAGGCACGGTCACATTCAGCCCCATGCCGCCACGCCGGAAAAAACCACGTACAGTCCCCTCGAAATCGTCCAACGGTGCCTGAATGGCGGTGTATTCCAGCTGTTCGCCGGTCTCACTGGCAAACAGGCTGTGGATACGGGGGGATTTGCTGTGACTGATGGGATTGCCCACCACGGCATACAGGTCATTATTCATCGGCAGTCTCCAGCCAGTCACGTCCGGTGAGAAAATGCTCGGTCAGCCGTGCCTCTTCCGAGCCAGGTTCCGGCGCATAGCTGTATTCCCAGCGCACTAACGGGGGTAATGACATCAGGATGGATTCAGTGCGGCCGCCTGACTGCAGGCCAAACAGGGTGCCACGGTCATACACCAGATTGAATTCCACATAGCGGCCCCGGCGATAAAGCTGGAAATCCCGCTCACGGTCGCCCCAGGGAAGGGACTTCCGGCGCTCGACAATGGGTTCGTAGGCATCGATAAAGCTGTCGCCTACAGACTGCATCAACCCGAAGTCCTGGCCAAAATCGCCAGTATTGTGATCATCGAAAAACAGACCGCCCACGCCCCGGGGCTCATCCCGGTGTCTGAGATAGAAGTAGTCATCGCACCAGTGCTTGTAATCACGATACATCTGCTCACCGAAAGGATCGCAGGCCGCCTTCGCAACCTGATGCCAGTGCACGCAGTCCTCATCGAAGCCGTAATAGGGCGTGAGGTCATAACCACCGCCAAACCAGTATACCGGTGCGGCGTTTTCCGGTGTCGCCACGAAAAACCGCACGTTGGCATGTGAGGTCGGTACGAAGGGGTTGTGGGGATGCATGACCAGGGATACCCCCATCGCCTGCCAGGGCGCACCCTCAAGATGGGGGCGATGCGCGGTGGCTGAGGCTGGCATGGTTTCACCCATCACATGGGAGAAATTAACCCCCCCTTTCTCGAACACGGCACCGCCTGTGATCACCCGGCTGATACCACCGCCGCCCTCCGGCCTGTCCCAGGTATCCGTTTCGAATTCTCCCTTGCCATCAACCGCCGCCAGCCGTTGGCAAATCTGCTCCTGCAATTCCAGCAGGTAATGTTTAACGGCGTTGCTGTCCGGTTGCTGTGGCATGAAGTCTCCTAACGCAGTTGTTTTCCGCTGACGATATCAATGATACGGCTGGGTTGCCGGTTACCGCCCAATTCCCCCGGCACCAGCCAGTCAAGCTGCCCCTCGAAATACCGGCGCACCTGCCAGGAAGTGCGGGCCGGTTGTCGGCCAGCAGGGTTACAGGACGTCGACACCAGAGGGAAACCGGCTACATCGCACAATGCCCGCACAACCGGATGATCACTGACACGCACCGCAATAGAACTGTGGCGCCCCCTGACCTGATCCGGGATCTGCTTCAGGACATCCGGTAACAGACAGGTTACCGGGCCCGGCCAGCAGGCCATGGCTTTTCGCTGCAATTCCACTGGCAACGGGTCCAGCAGGAACCGTATCTGATCGACAGAGGCCGCTACAAGGATCACACCTTTTTCAACCGGACGCTGCTTGAGTTCGAGAATACGGTCAACGGCGTCCGGGTTCCAGGGGTCGCACCCCAGGCCCCAGACCGCCTCGGTCGGATAAGCAATGACACCACCACCGAGAAGGGTGCGGCGGGCACAATGAAGATGCCAGTCAGACAATGGTTGCTTTGGTTTTTTCATGGAGGCGTCAAGTCACTGAATAGCGTTCAGGCAATCCGCTGAAACCCTCCGGGCGCAGCATCCACCAGCCCCTGGAGCTCCAGAAGCAGCAGCGACTGCATCAACTGGTCGGCGGGAAGGCCTGTCACGGAACATAAATCATCGGTTGATTGCGGATCATACCCTAAAGCCTCCAGAACCGCGATTTCCCGCGAGTCCAGCCCCGCCATGATCGCGTTGCCCGGTTCCGGGACAGTCGCTCCCTCCTGCAGGCCCCGACTGCTCCACCAGGGACCCAGCTCTTCACAGATGTCGTCCACGGTTTCCACCAGCTTCGCGCCTTGTCGAATCAGGTCATGACATCCCCGTGCCAGGGGGTTATGCACCGAGCCGGGGATGGCAAACACTTCCCGCCCCTGTTCTAGCGCAAGCCGTGCGGTAATCAGGGAACCGCTTTTGAGTCCCGCCTCAACCACCAGGATACCCCTGCTGAGGCCGCTGATTATCCGGTTGCGACGGGGGAAGTGCCCCGCTTTCGCCGATGTACCCGGTGGATACTCAGACACGATAACGCCATCACTGACAATACGTTCACTGAGTGTCCGGTGGCGGTAGGGGTAGGGCCGGTCCACGCCGTTGCCGATCACCGCTACGGTAGGAAAACCGGCATCCAGTGCACCGGAGTGAGCCGCACCATCCACACCCAGCGCCAACCCGCTGGTCACCAACAGTCCCTTCCTGCCGAGTGCTGCAGCAAAGGAGCGGGCATGCTCCAGCCCGGCCCGGGTGGCATTGCGGCTGCCAACGATACCGATCTGTTCCCGCCCGAGAAGGGTCCGGTTACCACGCAGATAAAGCACCAGAGGTGGATCCTGGATATGTTTCAGCGGATCGGGATAGTCGGCATCGGCCATAGCTAGGATGTCGGTACCGGTTCTGAGGCAATCCCCCAGGATAGCGGCGGTGCCGGCAACAACCGGATGGGCAGTATCGTGGCGACGCCATGCTTCCAGGGCCTCGACCGTTTCTGGTGCCAGCCCCAGCGCCTTCAGGGTGGCCGCATTATTGTCCAGCAAGCCCTGAAAGTCCGGAAAATGTTCAAGAATGGCCTGTTGGCGGCGGGCACCGAATTTCGGCAGGCAGGACAGGAAAACCCAGAAGCCGGATTCCGAGGTGAACAGGTTCAGGTCAGTCTGGGCAATAGTAGATGAGGGCATCGCATCCTTCCGTGGATCAGATATCAGTAAGCTGTCGCGTCTTCCTGACGTGGCAGGGATAAATTATGCCACAAAAAAAGGAGCCGGCGAGACGGCTCCTTTTTTTGTGGCTGACATCTGCTTTCAGATCATCACGGATTGGTCACTTTGTCACCAACCGACAATGGGCGTGTGGCTTGCAGAATCAGGCCATAGCTCATTTTCTCATAGGTCTGGAACACCATCATCAACCCGGCTCGCTCGGATGGCAGCTCAATGGTTTCGTCGGTGACCGGGTCCCTGACCAGGTTGCCGCTCTTCAGCACCGCCATAACGTTGCCCGGTTTCAGGCCTTCACGCTCGCCGCGGTTAATGGCCACTACGTCAAACTGGCCGATCTGGTTAACACCACCGTCAACCGAAATCATCTGGGCTTCAACGTCTTCATCAGGAGCACTGGGTACAAAGCTGGTGGTAATGCGTCGCTCCTCACTCGCCAACAGGCGATCCCCGATGCGGACCTCTTCGCTGGATTTCTTGAGGTTGAGCGTCAACACGTCGCCGTTTTCAGCTGTGACTTCGCCGCGGGCAATGCTGCGTGCTTCAAGACCAAGGAATTCGCCGGTTTCAGGGTCGCGGAATTCCTTGCTGCGGCGGAAAATCCCCACGTTATTCGCCGGCTTTTCGCCACGGGCATAAATCTTGTCACCAGCCCCGGTAATGATGCGTCCATCCTCGCCTTCCAGCACATAAGGCGCACCGCTGAGCTTGTCCACGTCAACAATTCGGGTGTCTGAGAGGAAACTGCTGATGGCATCCAGCGGAATGGCGGGAATCGGCGTGTCGATCGCTTCGGAACGCACCTTGGGCGACAGTTTTTCGACCCGGTCGCTGGACACTTTGGTCACACGTGGCTCGCCATCAATATAAACCAGGGCCAGTTCATCGCCCGGGTAGATAAGGTGAGGATTCTGAACCTGCGGGTTCACATGCCAGATTTCCGGCCAGTACCATGGGTTATCCAGAAAACGTGCGGAAATATCCCACAGGGTGTCACCCTTCACGACGGTGTAACGCTCGGGATGATCGGACCTCAGCTCCGGGGCGGCCTGGGCCCAGGAAGTTAGCAGCAGCATGCTTGCCGCCAGAGCGTACAGCAGTTTCCTCATTGTTTAAGTCCTTGATCGCGTGCCTTGAATCGATAGATTCTTTTCTTGGTATGCAGCCGGTACTCTGCCTTTTATACCACTACTATAGAAGATGTCTCGCAAATTGTGATGTTATCTTTTGTTCTTCCAGTAAATTCTACGGTACGGTCAAAAGTTTTTGACTATCGGCTGATCAGTTTGTACTCAATGAGCGAGTTGAGGGATAATAGTACTATAAACGGCAATAACCCGTTGAAACCGGCTCTTTCATCCCGATCATAATAGTCACGGGATGGAAAAATGCGCAGTACGCTGTCGCATTTCGGAGACAGTATTCACACCGTTACAAAAGATAACGGTGAAAGCCAGATTCAGAGACCAAAAGTACGAACGCCATGATACTAGACATTCTCGAATATCCGGATCCCCGCTTGCGA
>JBHEPI010000021.1:0-7711 GCA_046260345.1 Marinobacter sp.
CAGGATGAAAGCTGCCGGGCTACTTCTTCTCGTGTTATTCGCCATAGTCGGCTGTACCGGAAAACCCTATGTCGTCGAGCCTGCCGCCGGTGCTGACGGCACTCCAATACACAAAGTCTACGTCGTGAGCCACGGCTGGCACGTGGGGCTCGTTGTTCCTGCTGAACAACTCAACTCAAGGATTCCGGGCCTGAAGGAACGGTTTGGAGAGGCCGAGTATTACGAACTGGGGTGGGGCGATGAGGGGTTCTACCAGGCCCCGGAGATTACGACAGCCGTCACTCTGCGGGCCATCGTCTGGTCGAAGGGCACTGTCATGCACGTTGTGGCATTGCCGGTTTCACCCGATGAATACTTCGCCGGGAGCGACGTCGTCGACACCTGCCTGACCACTGACGGCGCCGAATCCCTGATGCAGTATCTGTCCAGCAGCTTCGCCCGGGATGCCGACAACAATCTGATTAAACTCAAACCCGGGATCTACGGCAACAGCCAGTTCTACAAGGCCGAAGGCCGCTACCATCTGCTCAATACCAGCAACAAATGGACTGCGAAGGCGCTGGAAAGTGGGGGAATGGCGATATCTCCAGCGTTCAGGCTGATGGCCGAAAGTGTGATGGCGTCCGTTGAGGATAACCGCCTGGCCTGCGTATAACGAACCGGTCACATAGCCCTGGAAAACAACCCGAAGGGCAGGGACTTCAACACGTAGCTGAGTGGTGTCCAGGGCCACCAGGGAACATAGGCACGGCGCTTTTCGGATTCGATGGCCTTCACAAGTGCCTTCACGCCGGTTTCCAGGTCTACGCGGAAAGGGGCATTTTTCGTACCCCGGTTAATATCCGTGAGAATGTAGCCGGGCAAAATGTTGCTGACGTTGATGGGTTTGCCCTTGGTATCCAATTGCAGGCCTTCCGCCAGGGAGGCCACGGCGGCCTTGGTGGCGGCATAAACGTTAAGAGGGCCGCGGAACCCACGAACGCCGCTGACGGAAGACATCAGCACCAGGTGGCCGCTGTTCTGCTCCCTGAAAATCTCCATGGCCGCCTCGCACTGGGCAATGGCGGCTATAAAGTTGGTTTCGGCGGTGTGGCGGTTGGCGGCAAAGTGTCCGCGCCCGATGGGCTGAGAGCTACCAATGCCCGCATTAACAACTACCCGGTCAAGGCTGCCCAACTCATCCCGGAAACCACGGAACACCTCGAATACCTGGTCGTAATCACATACGTCCAGGCCCCGAACCAGGACCCGAATGCCGGGGTTGGCCTGTTGCAGTTCCCGCTGCAGTGCTTCCAGCTTGTCGGCCCGTCGCGCGCAGAGCGCGAGGTTGCAGCCCCTGGCGGCCCACTCGCGCGCCATGCCTTCACCGAGACCGGTGCTGGCACCGGTAATCAGAATGTTCTTTCGCATTGGTTATACCTTGGATTCCCGGAACAATCGCTGTCCAGCGTACCACGACCCGTGGGCATTGGGAGCAGTGAGATCCGAAGGTTACAGCTCCAGCACAAGATTTCTGCCGCCAAGAAAAAGTACCCAAACGGTTACCGCAGCCCAGTGAATGATCACCGGAACCCAGATAGACCGGGAAAGAACGTAACCATAGCCACATGTAACCCCCATAGCGCCTACGATAACCAGAAACCACGGATTCAGGAAAAGAGAGGTAGCCGTGGGGTTAAACGCCAGGGCATTGAACGGATGCCACAGAACGAATACCAGTGTGCTGAGTGCCACACTCCGCGCAGCCTTTACGTGCCCGGATGCCATTATGTTTCGCGGTATGAGTACGCCCCTGAAGAAGGCTTCTTCGAGCAGTGACGGGAACACAAACAAAATGACGGGTAGCATCGGCGTGATTGGCGAATCCAGCCACCCGATTTGTAATAAACCGGCCCCGAAACCGACGGACACCGCAATAATCATGAACACCGGTACCAGTGCCCAGGCCCTCAGCGGGGCCTGAAAAGGGGAGGCCAATAAACTCTGGCCAAGGTTGTTACCGATGTACTTTCGAGTATTTCCTGAAATCATAGGGTTGCGGATCCACAGAATAAAGCTGTCCCTGTCGTGTCGGTTCAGATTTCGCTGTAGGCATCGGCCGATTTATACTCAGCGAAGTCCTGGCTGGCAGGAACCCGGGCCGAAAACACTATCGCGCTACCCGGTGCGCAATTTCGCCGCAATGAGTGGCGCACAGGCCGTAATGGTAAGTACGACAGACCAGATGTTTCCATCTTTGAACGTATAGGCTTCAAGCAACACCGGCCAGGATTTGCCCTGAGCCAGCCCAAATGAAAACTCGAAAACCAGCGTGAGCGCGAGCCAGCCGAAGCCTACTGCCCACTGTTTCGAAGCCTGGTTCAGACGCAGCCAGGGAAGTGCCAGGTAAGCGACGCCAATAATCAGGATGGATAGCAGTAATCCGCTCAAAATGAACGCGGCCGGAGCGCCAAATGCGGGGAGAAGAACAATCTCCCGAATGATGCCGTTCGTGATGGCCAGGGCAAGAATGCCGAACCATACAAGCAAGCTCTTTAAAGCGATCATGAAAATTGCGTTTACCTCAGTTGGCTGTCCTTGCTGCCACGGCGATTAATGCCGCCCGAAGAGGTTTCCTGCTTTTCGAGAGCAGACTGACACTCAATGCAAAGCCGAATCCCGGGAATCGCTTTGCGACGCGCTTCCGGAATAGCATTGTCACACTCCTCACAATAGACGGCGCTCTCACCACTCACCAATTGGCGGCGTGCGCGTTGCACCGCGTCGTCAACGCTCGCGTCAATCTGATCCTGAACAGCGCCATCCCGTGACCATCCACCTGCCATAGTGTCCTCCGTTCGTTGATTGATGCTTATTCTGAGAACTTGACCCTGAGCCCTGACATTGCAACACCATGCAGTACAGATTGCCAGGTTGCGCCGGCATGAATGGACTGCGCAGCGGTAATCGTGCCAGTGCTTACAATTTCTCCCGCGTGCAGAGGCGCGTAGTTGCCGTGCCTGCGATGGTTATACCGGTTCATACTCATTCGTATGATGGAGTTCACACTTGTTCCCTTTGAAAGCCTCGTAAAGCAACTGATGTCGACGGAGACCATACTCATCTGACCGAGTATCGTAAGCAGCTACCCATTCGATCAGACTTTCCAAATGTTTATCCTGCTCTACTTTCGAGCCGAATTTCTCCGGCTCCCAAGGGCGTGCTCGACAATGGGCAATGCACACATCAACTCCCGGGTTCAGAAAAATGAGCTCGTCGCACTCGCCCAGGATCGGCTCGATTATGTCTGCGTAACACCCCTCAATGATCCAGCTCTCATGATTGGCGATGAAAACCCGCACGTCGGCAATGCTATCCTGGAGTGGGCGCCTAAGCGTCCCCTCGCAGAATGCCACTTCGTCAAGAGACAGGCGAGCGGCTGGTTCTCTGGCAATTAATCTTTTGGAGAGCGTGCTCTTACCAGCTCCTGCATTGCCAAGAAGTATTGTTCTCACCGTGCTGTTCCTTCCTTTTTTAATCTCGCAAAACCCGATGAATTCGTCAGGACCTTGCATTCGCGATGACGAATCGGGATGGACTGTCAAGCGTCGGCTGCTCGCTCTTGTTGGCCATTTGCTACACAGCCGCTAGAACCAATCTGGCAAAAACCATGGAGCAGGTCGGTGAAGACCATTCTCCTGTAATCATCACCCGTAGCAAATCACAGTCCGTGGTGATGATCTCCCTCGAGGACTTCGAGGCGCTGTACTCTCACCATCAAAAGAGCGGCAGATCATTTTTTATCAGCCAGGCCCGAAAAGGCGCCGCCGAGTTCTCGAGCTCGATCTGGGTCAATCCCAATCGTTCGGGCCTTACGGGGTGAATTTGGCCGTAAAGCTGCTCTGCAATATTGCCGTCGGCAAACCCGGCACGATTTGCAGTTTCTTCAGGTGCGGCAAACACAATTCGGGGAATGCGAGCCCAGTGAGCCGCAGCCAGGCACATGGGGCAGGGCTCGCAGCTTGCGTACAAAATAGCTTCCGGCATATGCGCGCTCCCGAGCATCTTGCCGGCCAAGCGTACTCATTGTTGGATCTTGCGCCAGGCCTCCGAGTTTACTTGCGATGAAGCTCCCTGTAGCGTTCCTCGAGTTCGGCACGAATGGCGCGGCGCTCCTTACCGTTGGCAAATCGCCGGATCTGATCATCGGTGCGTGGAACCAGCTGCGGCACGGCGACGGCTTTGCCGCTGTCATCAACTGCCACCATGCTGAAAAAGCAGCTGTTGCTATGACGGACCAACTTGTCGCGGATGTTCTCGGTGACCACTTTGATGCCGATCTCCATGGAGGTACGGCCGGTGTAGTTCACACTGGCCAGGAAGGTGACCAGCTCGCCAACGTGGATGGGCTGGAGGAACATCACCTGGTCGACGGACAGTGTAACAACATAGGTCCCCGCGTAACGGCTGGCGCAGGCATAGGCGACTTCATCCAGATACTTCAGAAGGGTGCCGCCGTGCACATTGCCGGAGAAATTGGCTTTGTCCGGCGTCATCAGGACGGTCATGCTCAGGCTTGTTGAATTGTTTTCCATGGCGCTTCTCTGGTGGTTTTCTATCCAGTATAGGCGCCAAGGTGCTGGCAGGTGGCAGTACTTATTAATCGGCCTCGAAAGTCACCCACGAAAACCAGATCTGTCCCGGTTTTCTACGGAGTGGATTGGGCCTTCTCACCCTCTAAAATCGCCTTCATAACTGTTTAGATGTCTTTAGCGATATTCTTGAGTGATTCGCCATCAAGGAAATCGGAGTCAATCCTGAGCAGCTTTGCATCTTCGCCAATAACAAACAGGAAGGCCTTGTTGCCATGGTCGGAGTAGGCGAGGGAGTAGGTAGCCTGCATCTCTGCGGATCGTTCATTGACGGATTCGGGTGAGGCAGTGCCATCGTCCCAGAAAAAGTTGATGGCAGCAGAGACATACTCACGGTCACTGTGATCCATGATCCAATTCCTTTTGTTCACTTGAGGATAATGTCCTCCTGGACGGTTTGAACGTCAGCAAATGATGAGTGCTGGCACCACAAACTACGGCTGACTCGGCACGATTAGGCTCTGAAAAATAGATCTGTCCCGGTTTTTGAACGGGGCCTGAAGCGGGGAGGTCAGAAAACTCTGGCGGAGGTTGTTATAGAGGTACTTTACCGTCTTTTCTGGAATCATAGAGTTGCGAGTCCGACAAGATAAATCTGCCCAGGCTTATTGGTCATGCTGGCCAGTGCGGACCACCCCTGAATCAACCAGTTGCTGAATTGCCTCACCAGAATAGCCGCAATCTGCCAGCAGGGCGCTGGTATGCTGCCCAAGGGCCGGAGCGCCTTGCCAGGGTTGCTCTGGTGCCGCTGAGAACCGGGCCGGAGCGCGGCTCTGGCGAATGTGGCCGGCTTGGGGGTGGTGGTAGTTCTTGAGCAGGTGGTTGGCCTGAACCTGTGGGTGGTCCAGCACCTGAGTGCGGGTTAACACCGGGGCACAGGGCACTTTTTCTTCTTCGAGCCGGGCCAGCCAGTGCTCGGCGGAGTCTGTTCGGATGACGGACTGGATCAGGTCGAGCCGTGCGTCGATGTTTTCCTGGCGCAGTTCGGCGGTCAGGAATCTCGGATCCTTCGCCCATTCCGGCCGGTTGAGCGCACGGATCATTGCCTGCCACTCGCGGTCATTCTGAACTGCGATGGTGATGTAGCCGGTTGTGGTTTCGTAGATCAGGTCCTGGAAGCTGGCCGCCTCCTGTTGCGGTAACTCGCCCTTCACAAAGGTCTGGCTGCCCATATCGGAACTCCACATGAACGCGATGATGGAGTCCAGCATGGACAGGCGCACATGCTGGCTTTCGCCGGTGCGCTCGCGGGCAAACAGGGCAGCAGTAATGGCCTGGGCGGCAGTAACACCGGTTAGCTTGTCCGGCAGGATGGTCCGGACCAGCTGCGGGCGCCGCTCATCCGCGCCGGCCTGCATGGTGGCGAGTCCGGACAGACCCTGAATCAACGGGTCGTAAACCGGGCGCTGGGAATAGGGGCCGGTGTCACCAAAACCGCTGATGGACACCATGATGAGGTTGGGTGCCACCTTGCGCAATTCTTCCTCGCCAAGACCCATCTTTTCGATCACGCCGGGGCGAAAATTCTGCACAAACACGTCGGCCGTGGCCACCAGCTGGAGCAGGGCATCACGACCCTTCTGCTCTTTCAGGTTAAGCGCGACGGACTTCTTGTTGCGGTTGTTGTTGAGAAACGATGCTGACATATTTCCCTGCCGGTTGGCGGCAAAACGGGTGAAATCGCCACCTGCCGGATTCTCGATCTTGATCACCTCCGCGCCCTGATCTGCCAGCATCATGGTGGCCAGGGGGCCGGATATCATGGCCGTCAGGTCAATTATTCGGATGCCGTCGAGCGGGCCGGTCATACGGGTACTCCTTCTAGTCGCCCAGGGTGTGGTAATGGTTGGATTAAGCGGTTTAAGACCGGTTCAAAGTGAAAACGAAAAAGGCCCGAAGTTTTCACCCCAGGCCTTTTCATCACTCATCGCGGTCAATCACTTCAACCGCATTTGCTATCACCACAATTCAGACAAGTCGCACACCCGTCCATCACAATCACCGCCTTGGTGCTGCACTTGCCGCACATGGTGGCGTTGGGCGGGAAGTCGCTGGCCTTGTCGTCGTTCGTGGCCGTGCTGTGGCTGGCTTCGAACTCGGCGCGTTTTTCGGCGAGGATGCGCTTGGTGGTTTCGCTCATTTCCTCGCTTTCCATCAGGCCGATGGCCTTCAGGTGCTTCTCGATCACGGCGCCGATTTCGGCCACCAGGGAGGGCATGAACACGCCGCCTTTCTTGAAGTAGCCGCCGTTGGGGTCGTATACGCTGCGCAGTTCTTCCACCAGGAAGGTTACGTCGCCACCCTTGCGGAATACCGCCGAGATAACGCGGGTGAGGGCGATAACCCACTGGAAGTGCTCCATCGACTTGGAGTTGATGAACACTTCGTACGGCTGCCGGCTTTCGTGGTCGGTGCCTTCGTTGAGCAGGATGTCGTTGATGGTGATGTACATCGCGTGCTCGGCTATCGGCGGCTTGATCTTGTAGGTGGTGCCCAGCAGGAAGTCCGGCCGTTCGATGTATTCGTTCATCTGAACGGGTTTCACTTCCTGGGGCGCCGCTGGCTGCGTTGCTTCAGGGTCGGCTTTCTTGACGCGGTAGCCGACGATTTTGTTGCTGATTTTAACTGTCATGATGTTGTGTCCTGTGTCGGTTTTACCGGATCAATATTTGCCGTAGGTGCCTTCTTTAAGCGCATCGAAGAGGTTGGCGGCGTTGTGGATTTCGCCGTCGTACTCAACCTCTTCGTTGCCTTTGAGGGTCACTTTGCTGCCATCGTCCAGGGTGAACTCGTACAGGGTGTTTTCCAGGTCTTTTTCCTGGACCAGTACGCCCTGGAAGGCTTCCGGGTTGAAGCGGAAGGTGGTGCACCCCTTCAGGCCCTTGTCGTAGGCGTACATGTAGATGTCTTTGAAGTCCGGGTACGCAAAGTCCTGGGGCACGTTGGCGGTTTTGGAGATGGAGGAGTCCACCCATAGTTGTGCCGCGGCCTGGATGTCCACGTGCTGCGCCGGCGTCACGTCTTCAGACGTGGTGAAGTAGGGCGGCAGGCGTTTGTCTTCTTCTTCGGAGAAGGGCATG
>JBHEPI010000181.1:0-8236 GCA_046260345.1 Marinobacter sp.
GAGGGGCGGGCGGTTCTGATGCTTCGGCATGCGCTGGCGCCAGGTACCGGTGACCCCGGTAACTTTGATATTGATGACTGCAGTACCCAGCGCAACCTGAACGAAAGTGGCCGGGAACAGGCCCGTGCGTGGAAGCCACTGCTGGAAGAGCATGGCATTACCGAAGCGCGGGTGTTCAGCAGCCAGTGGTGCCGTTGTCTGGAGACGGCGAGGGAGATGGATATCGGGCCGGTGGAGGAGATGACATCGCTGAACTCGTTTTTCCGCAATCGCGGCGACGGGCCGATGCAGACCGAGCAGACGATGGCGATTGTAAATGAGCTGGAGCCCGGACCACCGGTGGTACTGGTGTCGCACCAGGTTAACGTGACAGCACTGGCAGATGTGTTTCCGTCATCTAACGAGGGCGTGGTGATTGCACTGCCGCTGTCTGAAAATCCGACCGTGCTGGCGAGGGTTTCGCCCTGAGGTCGGGGGAGTTGCCAACCTTCTGCCCACTCAGTTGCAGGTATTTCTGGATAACCAGCAGCGCAATGGTCTGCTCCATCTGCGGGTCAAAAAACTTCTCCACGTAATGGTTGGCGTTGGCAATGATGGCTTCCGCCTCGTCGGGGTGCTCCTGATAGTAGCGGACTTTCTCCGGCAGGTCGGAATGGTCATCGGCCAGTTCGACATAGTGGTAGCCGGGTACAAGCGCCCCTTCCATAAACCAGGTCTCGAAACGCGGCCTGCGCATCAGGCACAGGGAGTTGGAGGCCATGATCCACTTCAGGTTGGTGGCGACATCAATGCCCTCAACGCTCACCACAAACTGGTATTGAAGCTGTTCCTCAATACTCATGAAATCCCTGTGGTAGGGCTGGGCCCCGGCTTCCTTGTGAAGCACGCAGCCGATATTGCACAGGGGATGGTCAATAAAGCGGGTCGCGAAGTCTATTCGATGCTGGCGATTGGACTTTCCCCGCCACACGGCCTTGGGCGTTTTTTGACGAAAGGGGATCAGATCTTCAACAAACCGGTAGTGCCGGACGCTGTTCAGTTTCAGTAAGACTGAATGGGCGTTGGAGATATCGTGCCGCACCGGGCGACTTTTCACGAAACAGGGATTGCCCGGAATTTCCGTTATGTCGCCGAACTGGTAATCCACCATGCAGTGCCGTGGGAAGCACTGGATAAGATTGCGAAAGTCGAAGCAGTAGGCCGTACTCTTGCCTGCAAAGGTAAAGTCGCCCGCCAGTTCCGCCTTCGATGAAAGCGTGAACGGCGCTGACAGCCGGTTATAGTAGGCGACCCTGGCCTCGATGGCTGCCTTGCGTTCGGGGGATTCGGTCGCGAACTTTGCCATCAGGTCCTCGCACTGGCGTTGCCAGTAGGCGCGGGGAACAAGGGCGCGCATCGCGTTGCCGGAGTAGTAACCCAGCTTGTTCAGATTTTTGGAAAAATTGTCACCGACTCGCATTATTGTCACCCGAGGTTGCTAGAGACGCGCTTGCCGTAAAGGGCAAGGTGTAATAAACGTCAGGTAAACATGAATGTGTGTCAGGACGGTTAAACTGGATGGACCGCTCTCTGGTACTATTGCGGCCTTTCGGGACGCCAACGGCAATGAACTTCAGGATGGGGATACGGTCACTGTGATCAAGGACCTGAAGGTCAAGGGGGCCGGCTCCGTGGTAAAGGTTGGCACCAAAGTGAAGAACATCCGCCTGGTGGAAGGTGACCACGATATCGACTGCAAGATCGACGGCATTGGTGCCATGAAGCTGAAATCGGAGTTCGTCAAAAAAGCCTGATTCAGTAACGACAGGCAGGTAATTCAGGGAGGGGATGTATGGTTGATAATGATGACAAGCCGGTACAGTCAGAAATAAAGCGCGGGCACGAGTTGCACCAGGAGCTCCCGGTTGACTTTCCCGATCCGTTTTTCCGCAGTCTTCACCGGATTATTCGTTTCGCGATCCGGGTGCTTGCGGTGCTGATGGTTGCGGTCATTCTCTGGGGTGTTGGCGATGTTGTTTACATCATTTACGACAGGCTGATTACGCCACCTTTCCTGCTACTGAATATTAACGACATTTTCTACACCTTCGGTGCCTTTATGGCGGTGCTGATTGCGGTGGAAATCTTCATCAATATCCGGCTCTATCTGGGTACCAATGTCTTCCCGGTTCAGTTGGTTGTCGCCACGGCGCTGATGGCCATCGCCCGGAAAGTGATCGTGCTGGATTTCGACACGCTGACGCCCATGTACCTGATGGGTATTGCAGCGACCACACTGGCGCTCGGTGTTACCTATTGGTTGTTGAGGCAGGGCAACCAGTACCATGAGTGGGATGACTGATTGCCGTGCCCGGCAGGTGCGGGCTTATGCGGCTGCGGCAGCCTGGACTTGTTGTTCAAGCTCTCTGGCAAGGCCCGGCTCCAGCTTCAGGGCATTGGCCAGCTGGTCCAGCCACGCCCGCTCCATAGGGTTCTGGTCGTCAATCATGACCGCACTGATGATATAGATTTCCCGGCTCGCCTGGGGTGAGTCCGCGTTGCGGGCCAGAGCGTTGGCGTCCAGTGGCGCGTCAAATTGCTGCTGAATCCAGGCGTGCAATTCGTCATCCGGCCCCAGCTTCTCGATTTCTTCGGTCAGCAGCGCGCGCTCGTTGGCATCAATATGGCCATCAGCGCGGGCAGCCATAATCATGGCCTGAAGTATTTCCAGGCCGCGCTGTTCCTGGGCACTGCCTTGCAGTTGTTCCAGGGGCTGGCCTTCCCGGGCAGTGTCGGGCATTTGTCCTCCAGCCTGATAGGACGATTGCGCCTGATAGTTCTGATAGGCCTTCCATGCCAACACACCAACGCCTGCCACCGCACCATATTTCAGCGCTTGGCCGCCCATCTCCCGGCCCCTTTTGACCCCAGCATAAGCCCGACAGCACCGCCGCCAAGCAGGCTTTTTACATCAATACCGCCGGAACCTGAACCCTTAGAGCCGCCACCACTGAACTGCGATGCAAGATCTCCGACCATGCGGTTTACACCAGAACCCCCTCCTGCACCGGACTGGCTGCCGGAAGCCTGGTTCATCAACTGCTTGAGAATATTCATGGCATTCATCTGTTCACTCCTGCGGACAATCTGACGGTCTTTGGTTTGGGGTACTTCCGTATCCGCTGGTATGACCGCAGTGTTCGATTTTGGTGCCCGAGTGCAGACAGAAGATCGCACAAAGTATTACCGCAGGCACTTGTCATCCGGGGCAGCGAAAGTGACACTAGCGACTGACTGCCAACCTACTGATGACAAACCGTTAAAGCGAGGTTCCATGAAAACACTCACTGCGCTGGCCGCCCCCGTACTGTTAGGCCTCAGCATCCTTGCTGGCACCCTGTCCACTACCGCAACAGCCCAGGAATACACCGAAGGCGCGATTACCATAGATCGCCCCTGGAGCCGTCCCACGCCCCCGGGTGTACCCATGGGTGTGGGCTACATGGCCATCACCAACAATGGTGACAGCGGTGTAACACTGATCAGTGCCACGACCCCCAGAGCCAAAAGTGTTTCCATCCACGAAAGCGCCATGAAAGACGGCACCATGAGTATGCGCCCGTTAAAAAAAGGCTTGCCCATTCCCGCCGGACAAACCGTGGAACTGAAACCCCACGGATACCATCTGATGCTTGAAAAGTTGGATGGCCCTCTGAAGGAAGGGGAGAGTATTCCCCTGACCCTCAGCTTCGAAGGTGCCGCAGACATGGACGTAATACTGGACGTTGAACCGCTGGACGGCGGCACGCAAAGGAAAGAAAAAGACATGGATCATTCCGTCACAAAGGACTGAAGCGATTCTACTCGACCGGCAAAACGTCGGGCATACAGCCTGATCACGCCAGGAAACTGCGTATGCAGCTGGCTGCTCAAAGGGGATAGTGGTATTAGCCCGCAACACGGTCAACCTGGATGGAATTCATCCACTGGACTTCGAAGCAGCTTAACCAATGGTTGTTGCAGGACGCGCCTGCGCTGGCTCCCCCGAGGGTACTGTCGGTAGCCTGGACTTATCTCCTCGCAAGCTTGCCCAGGTTCGGATTGTCAGCCAGGAGGTGGAAGCATTGATCGAACTGGAGAACATATTGGTTTCGTTGATCTCGACCCCATTCACGCGACAAGCGCGTGGTTGCGGGCATTATGTTTCTTGATCGCATCAGTTAACAGGTGCTACTAATAGCACCAAATCGTGGGCCAGGAAACCCATCGCCCTATCCCGATCGTTGAGACCGACGGGGAGCGCCCCGGCGTCTGATCTTTGAGGAGTTAACGTGAGCGATTTGATCGAGCCCGTAGCGGCCTGGTGTGCCGTCATTATCGAAACCATCGGTATTGCGACGATCACCTATTTTGCATTGTACGCACTGTATACTGCTCTCTCACGATTGCTGAACAAGGAGGACAGGGACTCAGTTTTTCAGGATCTCCGCCAGTCGCTTGGTCGTGGCATTTTGCTTGGGCTCGAGTTTCTCATTGCTTCGGACATTATTTACACCGTGGCCGTCGAGTTGACGTTTGAGACAATAGGGGTTCTGGCCATCGTTGTGCTTATCCGTACCTTCCTGAGCTTCACCCTGGAAGTGGAGATGTACGGTAAATGGCCGTGGCAGAGTAAAGAGTAGTGGAAACTATCCCCGATGCACGAGACGGCCTGACTCGCACTGAGCGCATTATTCTTTATGTTTTGCAGGAAACCCAGCGCGAGCTGAATGGGCGTAACGTGCCAACGGTAATGCTCTATGGTCGGGTGGTGGAGTACGTCAATATCAGTGAGGCAGAGCTGCACATTTATCTGGACAGGTTGGGTGTAAGGAAGTAATGGTGAAACACAAAGGCGGGGTGTAGGCGATCAAGGAGCTTTTCGTGGGAGGTGAGCTGGTTGTTGTATCAGTGACGGCGTTGGTGGTTGGACTGGTCGTCGTTTTTCATTTTGAAGTTATTCAGCTACTGAATCGTTATTGCCCGTGCCTGGGGTAACGACAATAACTGATTATCAGTGCCGTTGAGTGATGTGGGCTTTTGCTGCCGTCAGGGTGGCAGGGTCCAGCCTGTAGAAGCCGCAGAGCGCCTCATATACTTCTGACTGTTCTGCTTTCAGGTGGTCTGGTTGCTGGAAGAAGGCTTCCGTCAGCACAGCAAAAAACTCTGCTGGCTCAGTCGCGCCATAAGGGTCCAGCCAGGGCTTCTTGTGGTGGAGCAGTGAATGTCTCAGGTGTTCGTACGCACGGGTCATGGTGTCCTGCCAGCGGCGGGCCTGTTCGCCGCTCAGTGGAGGTGCGCCGTCGGCAGTGCCGTCCAGGTAATCAAGCTGATGGGCAAATTCGTGGAGGATCACGTTGTGATGCCCGGCAGGGTTGACCGCACCTTCCTCGCATTCGGCCCATGCCAGCACCACCTGGCCGCGGCTGGAGGCCTCGCCCGCGCGAATCTGGTCACTTTCGCTCACGACCATGCCGTCGCTTTCAATCTCTCTGACATGATAGGCGTCCGGATACACCAGAATGCTGCTTACCTCGTCGAAATCCGAGAAGCTGCGGGCAACGATCAGCAGGCAGGCGTGCCCGGCAATGGTCAGGCGCACGGTGTCGTCCACTTCAAACCCGTCGCAGCCATAGAAAGATTTTTCTGCCAGGAATAACTGCACGTGTTGTTCAAGCTGGTGCCTGAGCTCAGAGGGAAGCTTGCGATAAACAGGTACCTGGGCCTGGAGCTTCTCTTGCCAGTACTCAGGGAATGGCTTTTGGAGCTGCTTTTGCCGCCGCCAGCTGCGGTAAAAGAACAGGTAGAACACAGAGGCGCCGATAATGGCCAACGCGCAGAGGGTGTAGATCAGCATTGGCAGGGCTCCGGCTTCGCATTCCATCGATGGCATGGAATTGTAATTTGTATTGGCAGTCATCGCCAGGCTCTGCGATGGTCTACCCTTGGGGCAATTCACTTCCCCACATGCTGGTGTCCCTGGGCTCGGCAACCTTCCCTATTATCGGCATGAATGTGCTGTTCGCCACAGCGGAGGGTGATCCCTCTGCCCGTATCGATCCCACCCGCGTTGTACAGGGCGTGGTTGGAGGTATTGGTTTTCTGGGGGCTGGCAGTATCATCCGTAGTGGGGGTCAGATTCAGGGCATTACCACGGGCGCCTCAATCTGGCTTGCAGGGGCTATTGGAGCTGCCGCGGGTATCAATAATTTCTACCTGGCCGGGATGGTGACGTGTCTGGCGCTGGTGATCATGGTCGCTCTTGGCCGTTTTGAACATGAGCTGGTTTCCACCGATAAAGATCAGTAATCTCGGCCAGTCTGAACTGTACCGCCCTTATTTCGTATCAGTGAATCCTTACCATAGAAACGGAGGTTTCCATGTCTGCTAACAGAACCGTTGTAATTACCGGCGCCAACCGTGGCATCGGTCTTGAGCTTGCCCGTCATTATGCCGGTGAGGGGTGCGATGTGGTGGGCGTCTGCCGGGAAGCGTCCACGGAGCTGCAAGACGTGGCTACCCGCGTGATTGAGGGGGTGGATGTAGCCACCGACAAAGGTATCCGGAAGCTGGTCGATGAGTTAAGGGGTCAGCAGATCGATTTGCTGATCAACAATGCCGGCCTGTTGCAGGATGAGAAACTGGGCAGCATCGACTTCGACTCTATCCGTACCCAGATGGAGATCAACGCTTACGCACCGCTTCGTGTGGCAGAGGCCCTGGTCTCGCGGATTCCGTCCGGCGGCAAGATCGCCAACATCACCAGCCGCATGGGCTCCATTGCGGACAACGATTCCGGCGGACGCTATGGCTACCGGGCTTCCAAGGCGGCGTTGAATGCCTTTGGCAAGTCCCTGGCCATGGACCTGAAACCCAGGGGCATTGCTGTGGCTCAACTTCATCCCGGGTATGTGCAGACCCGCATGGTAAATTTCGGCGGGCTGATCACTCCGGAGGAGTCGGCAAAGGGGCTGGCAGCGAGGATTGAGGCGCTGAACCTGGAAAATACCGGCTCGTTCTGGCACAGCAATGGCGAGGAATTACCCTGGTAACCAGCTGCCAGTCAGAATGGCAGGCTGGCGGACGTAACACCAGCGCGCTTCAGCCAGTTGAGCCGGATTTTCAGTGAGGCTACCCGGCTGGAAATTGATTTCTGGGACATGGGGCTGGAGCAGAGACTTTAACTCCGCTGAATTTACAGGCGTTCACTGCTCAACTAACCTTCAAGGTGATAGCCCGAACTATATGGAGAATAGTCTGATGAGCAAAGCGCTGAACGGAAATTTTACCTCGAAAGAGCAGGCCAGAAATGTCAGAGACGATCTGATTGCAATGGGCCTTCCGCAGGAAAACATTTACATTGAGGATCAGGAACAGGTTATAAGGGTTATGATCCCGTCAGAGGAGCGCAGGGAGATTGAGGAAGTTTTTGATCGCCACGGTGTGACTTATTAACGCTTTCGCGTAGAAGAAGTGCTCTGACAAAAAGGCAGCGAAAGCTGCCTTTTTACGTTGTAGCAGAGACATTAGCGAACAATAAAAACAGAGACGTCGCTGTGCCGGACGATGTTGGCGCCATTGGAGTGCAGTATATGTAGTTTGTCGCCGATGCCGGGTGGGTGGGATGCCATGATAACCAGATCGGCTCCGGATTCCTTGATGACGTCCAGCAGTTTTTTCTCAAGCTCCACGGCAGTATCAGCTGTTCTGATAACATTGCTTTCTGTGTCTATGCCATGTGCCTGGCCCTGCTCGGAAGCAAAGGTAGCAAGCTTTTCAGCAAGCTCGTCGGGGTTATGTGCAGCAGCTGAGGGTGTGGTATTTGTGACAGTGACGTAGCACAGCGTCGCCTGGTAGTGCTTGGCTATGTCGATAGCGGTGTTCAACGCTTTGGACATCTTTTCGGTATGTGCCAGGTCTACCGGCACCAGTATCTTGCTATACATGGATCACCTCCGAAGATGTTCAGAGAATAAAAATCTGAAGCTGATCTTCCAGAGTCTCAGCCAGCGATGGCGCCTGTCAAAACCAAAGCTGTCGTTATTGATTCAGGGCAAGAGGACGAGTCAAAGGCACAAAAAAAGGCAGCCAAGGCTGCCTTTTTTGAAACGTGCTGACTGTTATTTAAACAGCAACGACGTTTTCTGCCTGAGGGCCTTTCTGGCCTTCAGTAACGGTGAAGTCGACTTGCTGGCCTTCAGCCAGAGTCTTGAAACCG
>JBHEPI010000026.1:0-15932 GCA_046260345.1 Marinobacter sp.
CTGCGCCAGGGCCGCATGGACGACTCCACTGTCTTTGGCGATGACCCCGTAGACATGGCAACCCGTTGGGTAGACGCCGGTGCCCGCCGCCTGCACCTGGTAGACCTGAACGGCGCCTTTGCCGGCGAACCAGTCAACGGCGAAATCGTCCAGGCCATCGCCCGCAAATACCCGGACCTGCCCATCCAGATCGGTGGCGGTATCCGCTCTGCCGAAACCATTGAGGCCTATCTGAAGGCCGGCGTACAGTGGGTAATCATTGGCACTAAGGCCGTCAAGGAACCGGAGTTTGTCACTGAAATGTGCAAGAAATTTCCGGGCCACATCATCGTCGGCCTGGACGCCAAAGACGGTCGTGTTGCCACCGATGGCTGGGCCGAAGTCTCCGAAATCATGGCCACCGACCTGGCCAGACGCTTCGCCAACGACGGCGTGGAAGCCATTGTCTACACCGACATCAGCCGCGACGGCATGATGCAGGGCGTGAACGTGGAAGCCACTGCCGCGCTGGCGGAACAGGGCGGCGTCCCCGTGATCGCCTCCGGTGGCGTCACCAATATGGACGACCTCAAGCGCCTGGCAACCGTTGCCGACAAGGGCATACTGGGTGCCATAACCGGCCGGGCCATCTACGAAGGCACACTCGACGTTGCCGAAGCCCAGGCCTTCTGCGACAGCCTGAAAGGGTAGGACGAATCATGGCACTGGCAAAACGCATCATTCCCTGTCTCGACGTTGACAAAGGCCGCGTTGTAAAAGGCGTGAACTTTGTCGATATCCGCGATGCCGGTGACCCGGTGGAAGTGGCCCGCAAATACAACGAGCAGGGCGCCGACGAAATCACCTTCCTGGACATTACTGCCAGCCACGAAAGCCGCGACACCATCTACGAAACCGTGGAGCGCATGGCGGCGGAAGTGTTTATCCCGCTGACCGTAGGCGGTGGTGTGCGCACGGTTGATGACATCCGCAAGCTGCTTAATGCGGGTGCCGACAAGGTGTCCATCAACACCGCTGCGGTTTTTAATCCGGAATTTGTTCGCGAGGCCGCCGACCGGTTTGGCAGCCAGTGCATCGTGGTAGCCATCGATGCCAAGCGGGTCAGTGGTGAAGGTGAAGAGCCGCGATGGGAAATCTTCACCCACGGTGGCCGCAAGCCCACGGGGCTGGATGCCATCGAATGGGCCCGCAAGATGACCGCCATGGGCGCCGGCGAGCTGCTGCTGACCAGCATGGACCGGGATGGTACCAAGGTGGGCTTTGACCTGGGGCTGACCGGGGCAATCAGTGATGCCGTGTCGGTGCCGGTGATAGCGTCAGGTGGGGTTGGTGAGCTTCAGCATCTGGCGGATGGTGTCACGGTAGGGCGTGCGGACGCTGTGTTGGCGGCTTCCATTTTTCACTTTGGGCAGCATACGATTCCTGAGGCCAAGGCGTTTATGAAGGCTCAGGGGATTGTGGTTCGGGATTGAGGCTTGGGTGGTGGGCTGAGGGCTTTGTCGGATTAGCCGAAGGCATAATCCGACACCACCGGCCTCATTTATTCCTGCTTCGCCAGCGCAGGCCGAATCTGGCGCTTTTCTCCTTCCGCAAACATCGGCCGGTTACCGTTCCTCATGGCCCAGACGCCACTGATGGTGGCGACCGCGACGCCTTCCTCGTCCAGCTCGGGCAAGCGCTTCTCCAGATAATCCACGGTTACCTTGTGAGGATGGCCAATGCCCACAGCGCTGCCATTCTTCTTTGCCCGCTTGATAAGCAGCCGGAACTGTTTATCGACATATTCCTCGCTCTGCTCATGGTCAAGAAACACATCACGGGTAAGGGTGGGTATGCGGTAGGCGGCCGCTACGTCGCCGGCAATGGAGGAAGCAATGGTGCGGCTGTCAACGAAATAGACCGGGTAATGATCAAGCTCTGCCATCACCCAGTCCATGGCTTCCAGTTGCTGGGTTAGCAGGCTGCCCATGTGATTATTCACGCCACGAACATGAGGAATGGACTGCAACGCACGGCGCAGGGTTGCTGCCATGATGTCTTTGTCCATGTCAGGGCTCAGACCGCCAGGCCCAAGGCCGATATTGCGGGTATTGGCCATGGGAGCATGAAGCATGATTTCCTTCTGCTTCCGGTGTGCCTGTTCTGCCAGCCTGGTTGTATGTCGCCGGTAGGGCAGGAAGGCCAGCGTAATGGGCTGTTCGAGCGCTATCAGCCTTTTGCCTTCCGCCAGGTTATGCCCCATGTCATCAATGATGATGGCAATGGTAGGTGGCACCTGGTGCGAATCATCCCGTTCTTCCCCGGAGCTGGCGGGCGGCGCCAGCGCGAGGAAGGCGGCAATCAGCGTTGCTGTTACTTTCAATCCGCGTTTTCCTGTTCCGGCTTGTTACGCTTGTTCAGAATGCCCAGTCCCTTCAGCAGGTTCAGTGCCGAGCGTAGCTGGAAGTCTCTGCTTGCGGGGGTGCCCTCGGTTTCGTCTTCCATAGCGTCCCGATTCTCATCCTGGCCTTCAAGGTGGCCGCTGAGATCAGCTTCGGTGAAGAACGGCTGGCCCTCCAGTTCCGTTAGCTCGGCCGGCTTTACTTCGATGTCCGGCTTGATGCCTTTCGCCTGGATTGAGCGGCCGTCAGGTGTGAAGTAACGGGCAGTAGTCATTTTAATGGCATGGGTTTCATCCAGCGGAATGACTGTTTGCACGCTACCTTTGCCAAACGATTGCGTGCCCATGACAACCGCGCGTTCGTGATCCTGCAGTGCGCCTGCAAGGATTTCTGAAGCCGACGCGGAGCCGCCGTTGATCAGCACCACAATGGGGGTGTCCGGCATGACGTCACCAGGCTCGGCGTTGAAGCGCACGCGCGAACTCTGGATGCGCCCCTCGGTATAGACAATCAGCCCTTCATCAAGCAGTGTGTCTGCCGCTTCAACGGCTGCCTGCAGGATGCCGCCGGGATTGTTACGCAGATCAATGATAAGGCCGTCAAGGTCGCTGCCATGCTTTGTTTCAAGGTCCTCAAGCGCCTTCGTGAACTGGGAGCCGGTATCCTCCTGGAACTGGGTGATCCGGACATAACCATACCCGTCCTCAATGATGCGGGATTTGATGCTGGTAACCTTGATTACATCCCGTTCTACATCGATCTCGATGGGTGCGGATTCGCCTTCGCGCATAATCGTGAGTGTGAGCACTGTGCCGGGTTTGCCGCGCATCAGTTTGACAGCTTCTTCCAGTGACATCCCTTTTACCGGCTGGTCGCCCAGTTTGATGATCAGGTCGCCTGCCTGCACGCCGGCTTTCTGGGCAGGTGTATCGTCAATGGGGGAAATAACCTTCACAAAACCGTCTTCCATACCCACTTCGATGCCGAGTCCGCCGAATTCACCGGAGGTGCTTTCCTCCAGTTGTTCGTAATCCTTCGGTGCCAGGTAGGTGGAGTGTGGGTCAAGGTCCGAGAGCATGCCCTTGATGGCGCTCTCAAGAAGTTTGCGGTCGTCCACCTCTTCCACGTAAGCGTCCTTGATGCGTCCGAACACTTCGGCAAACTTGCGCAGATCATCAAGGGGTAACTGCTGTTCCGGATCAGGAAGTTCAATTTCAACCTGTTCGCCGTGCTGTATACCTTCCAGCAGGCGCCCTGTTTCATCATCGTTTTCCTGAGCGTGAATCAGGCCGGGCAGGGCGATCAGGCAGGCGGCAAGGGCGAGTGCGCTGATGGTTGCGGCGTGGTTAAAACATCTTACCCGTCTCATTCACGTATCCTGTGTTGTTCCGATGACTGGTTGGTTCCCGAGTGTTGCCGGACAGTATGGCGTTACCAGACTGATTTGTCAGCCTTTAGGGTATCACGAACGGTGCACTACCGGTTGCCGAGCCAGCGTCGGGGGTTGTCCGGTTTTCCATTGTGGCGGATTTCGAAATACACGGCGGGATCATCTGTGCCTCCGGTGCGACCTGCCTGGGCAATGGCCTCACCAGCTTCCACCCAGTCTCCGGGACTGGTGTAGAGGCTGCTGCTGTGGCCGTAAAGGGTCATGTAACCGTCGCCGTGGTCCAGAATGGTCATCAGACCAAAGCCCCGTAACCAGTTGGCGAATACCACCCGGCCATAATGAACCGCCTTGACGTCATTTTCCTCGCCGGTGTTGATCAGCAGGCCATTGTAACGAAGTTTGCCGCTGGCATAACTGTCGCCAAAGCTGCTGGCAACCTTGCCTTCCGCCGGCCACGGCAGTTTGTTCCGGAGTGATCCGAACGGGTCCGACTCGTTGGGCGCGGGGATATCGGCAATGGCCTCTTCCACTTCTTTCAGCAGTTTTTCCAGCCGCTTGCGATCGGACTCCAGCTCCTCGCGCTCCCCCCTGCGCTCACTGATATCTGACTCCAGGGCTGCAAGCGTCTGTTTCCGATCACTTTTGCTGGCGCTTAATTCTTGTTGGCGGTCGGCAACATCCTGCTCAAGTCCGGCCAGTCGCACCCGGCCTTTCCGGACTTGCTCCTGTGTTTCTTTCAGCTGGCGGAGGTTGGCTGCAAACGTCTCCAGCCGGTTGACCGTGTCGCGGCTGAGGTATTCGTAGTAGGTCATGGTGCGGGCAACCTTGTCCGGGTCAATCTCGTTGAGCAGGACTTTCACGGCGGGCGCGTCACCTTCCATCCAGGCAGCGCGGATCTGTTTTTTCAGGCTGTCGCGCTGGCTTTCCAGGGTGCGGGTCAGTTCTGATTCTTCCTTGCCAAGCTCGGTGAGGCGCTGTTGCTGCTCTCTGGCTTGCTCCTGCAACTCTCTGCGCTCGCGGGTGAGGCGCCCTATTTCCTGTTCCAGCCGCGACAGCTGGCGATCCAGTTCCGAGCGATCCTTTTCAGCATCGGCAAGCCATTCGTCGATATCGGCGATTTCTTCCTTGAGTGCTTCTATCTGGCCAGGGGTAACCTGTTGCTCCGCCAGTGCCGGTGTGGCAACTACAAGCAGCGCCAGCACCAGCCATAGCTGCGCAATCAATCGATCTCCACCAGGCTGCGACCTGTCATCTCGGCAGGTTGTTCAAGCCCCATCAGGGTCAACAGACTTGGTGCCACATCGCTGAGGCTGCCGTCATCCCTGAGAGATACCTTGCGGGGGCCGACATACACCAGAGGTACGGGGCCGATGGTATGGGCGGTATGCACCTGGCCGGAATTGGGGTCTTTCATCTGTTCGCAGTTGCCGTGATCGGCGGTAATCAGCGCTTCACCACCGACTTCCTCAAGAGCCTCGGCAATGCGCGAGACGCACAGGTCAATGCACTCGGCGGCCTCGATGGCAGCATCCAGCTTGCCGGTGTGGCCAACCATGTCGCCGTTGGCGTAATTGCAGACCACCAGATCGTACTTGCCGCTCTTGATCGCTTCTACCAGCTTGTCGGTTACTTCCGGCGCGCTCATCTCTGGCTGCAGGTCATAGGTGGCGACTTTGGGTGACGGCACCAGAATGCGGTCCTCACCCTCGAACGGTGTTTCCATTCCGCCGTTAAAAAAGAACGTAACGTGGGCGTATTTCTCCGTTTCGGCAATCCGCAGCTGGGTCTTGCCCTGATTGGATACATACTCGCCCAGGCCATTGCTCAGTTGCTCCGGCGGATAGGCGCAGGACGTTTTGATGTCGGCGGCGTATTCGGTCAGCATGACAAACTCGGCCAGCTCCGGGTGCTTGCGGCGGTCGAAGCCGTCAAAGTCTTTCTCCACAAAGCAGCGTGTCATTTCCCGGGCACGGTCAGCGCGGAAATTCATGAAGATCACAGTATCGCCATCGTTGATAGTGCCTTCCGTATCACCGCTGGCTTTTATATGGGTGGCCTTGACGAACTCGTCGTTTTCGCCACGCTCGTACGCCTGTTCCAGGGCAGTTACCGGATCGGACGCGGTAAGCTCGGACTCTCCCAGGGTCATTACGTTGTAGGCTTCTTCAACACGATCCCACCGATTGTCCCGGTCCATCGCGTAGTAGCGGCCGACAATCGAGGCTACGCGACCAACACCGAGGTTCTTCAGTTTGGTGGCTGCTTTTTCAAGCGATGCCCTGGCGCTGCGAGGCGGCATGTCGCGGCCATCCAGAAAGGCGTGGATGTAGACTTCCTTTGCGCCTCGCTTGGCCGCCATTTCCGCAGCCGCAAGAATGTGATCCTCGTGGCTGTGAACGCCGCCCGGCGAGAGAAGCCCTATCAGATGAACCGCGCGGCCATTGCCAATCGCCTTGTCCATCGCTGTGCAGAGGGTGGGGTTTTGCGTAAAAGTACCTTCTTCAACGTCCTTGTCGATGCGTGTGAGGCTTTGATAAACCACCCGTCCGGCGCCAAGATTCATGTGGCCGACTTCAGAGTTGCCCATCTGCCCCTGGGGCAGGCCAACGAACATTCCGGACGTGTTGATCAGCGTTTTTGGCTGATTTTTCCAAAGCTTATCCCAGAATGGCGTATTGGCGTTGCTGATGGCATTATCGTCGGCCGGATCACGGTGACCCCAACCGTCAAGAATAATCAGTGCAGTAGGCTTACGCGTGGCAGTCATCACTTAATCCGATGGTAGTTTGGTAAATTTACTAAAACGAACATTGATTCTAAACAGTTTCGCACCCGCCGGCCACCCTGGTTATCTTCTGTCAGTGGGGAAGGGTGTGTATAATCCCGCCACAAACTATTCAGCAAGGTGTTTTCATGGAAAGGGTGTTCGAATTCGCGGTTAACCATTACATTCTGGTGTCTCTGTTTGTCGCTTTCCTGCTTGCCATACTGGTGCTGGAATCCCGCCGTGGTGGTGCGAAAATCTCGGCGCAGGGTGCGGTCAATCTGATCAACCGCGATGAAGCTGTTGTTGTCGACATCCGTGATCGTAAGGATTTTAACGAGGGCCGGATTACCGGTGCAATCAATATTCCCCTTAATAGTATCAAAAGCCGTGCCTCGGAGCTGAAGAAGTTCAAGGACAAGCAGATCATCGTTGCCGACAAGATGGGGCAGCATTCCGCCATGGCCGTCAAGCAGCTGAAGGCTGAAGGCTATACCAATGTCGTTCGCCTGAACGGTGGTGTTGCTGACTGGAAAGGCAGCAACCTGCCACTGGTGAAAAAGTAACGGGTTACCCGGGTCTTGAACTGAAGGGTAAACTGTCGCACTGTTTCACATCAGCAGGCGGAGCCAGGCATTAAACTGTTCCGGCAGCATTCATTATAATAATGGGCCCCGGTTGCCCCCTTAATCGAAGAAAGGACTGAAAATGGCTGAAAATGAGCAGGCCGCAGCAGGCAACGAAAACCAGGCACAACCTCAGTTTGCGCTACAGCGTATTTACGTGAAGGACCTGTCGTTCGAGTCTCCGAACTCGCCCACGGTGTTTCAGGATCAGTGGAAGCCCCAGGTAAATCTGGATCTGAACACATCCCATAACAAGGTCAGTGACAACCAGTACGAAGTGGTTCTGTCGCTGACGGTGACGGCGAAAGTCGACGAAAAGGTCGCCTATATTGTCGAGATCCAGCAGGCAGGTGTGTTCCTGGTCAAGGGTATTGAAGGCCCGCAACTCGGCCAGATGCTGGGTGCCTACTGCCCGAATGTTCTGTTCCCTTATGCAAGGGAAGCTATTGACGGGGTGGTTAATAAAGGCAGTTTCCCGGCACTGATGCTGGCACCGGTCAATTTCGATGCCATCTATGCCCAGGCGCTGAAGCGCAAGCAGGAAGAGGCCGCCGGCGAATCCAAGGAAGAGCAGACCCACTGATTCTGTTTTTCTCTGCCGACAGAGAAACCCCACTGGTGCGCAAGCCGGTGGGGTTTTCCTATTCTGGCCATTCTGACTTGATGCCCTCCCGGATCATCCTCTGAAACTCGCCATCTGTCCGCATTTCTTCGAGTGTATTTGAGAGGCAGGGAATGTCTGCTTTGCGGGATTCGTGTACCCAGTGATAGAGCGGAGACTCCAGTAGCGGTTCGCCGATCACCATTTCCGAATTGTGCTGCTGCGCAGCCAGGGCGTCCCATTCCAGGGTGAGCGCTACATCAATTCGCTGGCGTTTGAGCAGGCTGACCAGTTGAAAGGTGTCGCTGGTAGCAACCTGTGTGGTGTCTTCCGGCAGAACAGCGGCAATCATTCGGTAGCCGTTAAGGAAGCCAATTCGTTTTCCAGTCAGCCCGACGTATGATTCGGCAGATTCTTTGTTGCGAAACAGTGGTACCAGCCTGGCGTCATCAATAGCGACATCAAGTCGAAGCAGGGGGGCGTTTTCCTTTACCGCCATGGAGATGCGTGCCAGTTCCCCGTCAGACTGGCTTTTCTCTGCCATCATCACGGCACGCGCGGCAGGAACGTCAAGATAACTAATGTTGAGGTCGCAACTCTCATAGAGGCGTCTGACAAATTTTTTACCAATGACAACAGACACTTCGGATGTAGTAGAGGGCGTCGTTATAACCCGGGTGTTGGCATCCTTTTCGTCAGTGCCGCTGCTCTCCGCATGGGCTTTGCCCGCAAACAGTAACAGCAGCAGGGTGCCAAGGAGAGCGGTCTTCGCTGCCGTGCCCCGACAATCAAGCTCCTTCAAAATCAAACTGCCTCCATGCTTCATAGACTACCAGAGCAACCGTATTGGACAGGTTGAGGCTGCGGCTTTCCGGGCGCATTGGTACTCTCAGGCAATGCGCTTCCGGAAGTGCCTGGCGAATATCTGCTGGCAGGCCCCGGGTTTCCGGGCCGAACATCAGGTAATCGCCGTTCTGGTATGTTACTTCATGATATCCGCGGAAGCCCTTGGTGGTCAGCCCGAACAACCGCAGTGGCTGTTCGCTGTCCAGAAAGCTATTGTAATCCGGGTGAACCGTGACCGTTGCGTATTCACTATAGTCCAGTCCGGCCCGCCGCATCTGCTTGTCTTCCAGGGTGAACCCCAGGGGTTCAATCAGGTGCAGGCGGCAGCCGGTGTTGGCGCAGAGCCTGATAATATTACCGGTATTCGGCGGTATTTCAGGCTCGTACAACACCACATTCAGCATCGGGTGATTATCGCTCCACAGCCAGCGCAACACCCATGCCGCCGCCAATGCATAGGGTGGCCAGGCCCTTCTTCGCATCCCGGCGAGCCATCTCATGCAGCAGGCTGACCAGGATGCGGCAGCCGGAGGCTCCGATAGGGTGGCCCAGCGCTATGGCACCGCCGTTGACATTGACCTTTGCCGTATCCCAGCCAAGATCCCGGTTAACGGAAATGGCCTGGGCCGCAAAGGCTTCATTGGCTTCCACCAGGTCCAGATCGTCCACCGTCCAGCCGGCCAGTTTCAGGCAGCGCTGGCTGGCCGGAATCGGGCCCGTGCCCATAATTGTGGGGTCAACACCCGCGTTGGCGTGGGCCCTGATGGTGGCCAGTGGCGTAAGCCCCAGTTCTTTGGCTTTGTCAGCACTGCAAACAATAACGGCAGCCGCGCCGTCGTTCAGGGAAGACGCATTCCCGGCGGTGACGGTTCCATCCTTTTTGAACGCGCCACGCAGTTTCCCAAGGCTTTCCGCGGTAACGCCCGCGCGAGGGTTCTCGTCCCTGTCCACAACCAGGGGGTCACCCTTACGTTGCGGGATGGTGACAGGAACGATCTGGCCGTCGAAATAGCCGGCCTCCATGGCGGCCACAGCCTTTTGCTGGGACGCGGCGGCGAACTCGTCCTGCTCTTCCCGGCTGATACCGTATTTCTCCACGATGTTTTCTGCAGTCACACCCATGTGGTAGTCGTTAAACGCATCCCACAGGCCGTCGGAAATCATGGTGTCCACCATGTTCCAGTTACCCATGCGCTGGCCATTACGGCTGTTTGGGAGCACGTGGGGTGCCTGGCTCATGCTTTCCTGGCCGCCGGCAATCATCAGTTCGGCGTCGCCGCAACGAATCGCCTGGACGGCCATGTGCACGGCCTTGAGGCCGGAGCCACACACTTTGTTGATGGTCATGGCGGGCACGGAGGCGGGAATGCCGGCATTGATGGATGCCTGGCGCGCCGGGTTCTGGCCACAGCCAGCTGTTAGAACCTGGCCCAGGACCACTTCATTGACCTGATCGGCGGCAACGCCGGACTCTTCCAGCAAGGCTTTGATAACGGTACTGCCGAGCTGATCGGCGCGAAGGCTGGATAGCCCGCCGCCGAAGCTGCCGACGGCTGTACGTTTGGCGGCTACAATAACAACGTCACGCATGGGTTTTCTCCGATTCTGGGGCAGGATTTGAATGCTGTATACATTGTAGCCGAAAGCCGGAGTAGGCCAAAGCATGAGGTGCAGCAGGCTCTCACATATTGAGGCTGCGGCCGCCATCCACCGCCAGGATCTGACCGGTTACAAAAGGCGCATCGCAGAGGAAAAACGCGATGGCGCCGGCAATGTCTTCCGGTGCACCGGTGCGGGCCAATGGAGTTTTGGCCAGTATACTCTGCTGATAGCGCTCATCGATGGCGGCATCGCCCTCCGGCCACAGGATTGCGCCGGGGGATACACCATTCACCCGGACCTCGGGTGCCAGGTCTTTTGCCCAGGACAGTGTCAATGACGCAAGGCCGGATTTACTGGCGCAGTAAAGAGGGTGGTCAGCAAGGGGACGCTCGCTGTAGATGTCAATCAGGTTAACGATAGCGCCCCGGGACTGTTTCAGTGCTGGCAGGCAGGCCTTGCCGAGAAAGAAAGGAGCTCGCAGGTTGGTGTTCATGATGGTATCCCAGTCATCCGGGCCGGCCTGCGCAGTGGGGTTGGGATAGAAAACCGAGGCATTGTTGACCAGCCCGTCCAGCCGGCCCCAGGCGGCAATGGCTTCTTCTGCCAGTGCCTCTGCATGTCCCGTTTCGGCGAGGTCGGCCCGGAGGGTAATGGCGGAATCCGCCCTGATGGTGTTCAGCTCTTCGCGGAGGGCATGAGCTTGATCTTCACGGGAACGGTAGTGAACGACGATGTTCCAGCCACGTTGGTGGAGGTGTCTCGCCGTGTGGGCCCCGAGCCGGTGGGCGGCTCCGGTGATCAGCACGACAGGTGTTGCTGACGCCATGATAGTCCTCACTGTGTCTGATAGGCTGCAGAGATACGTCGTAACCGCTCATTATGGATTGCCTGGCCCAGTTCTTTTCCTTTATATCCCCGCGCCATCAATTCTCTGGCCTGAACGCCTGTGGCGGCGCGCCGTGCCAACTCGAGCCAGCCCAGTCTGTGTTGTTCGGTGTCAGGCAGGGCGCATTTCAGGGCCTGCAGTAGTTCAGTGAACCGATCCGCGCGGCGCCAGACATCGGCTTCGTCCAATACTCCCAGCAGTGCTTCACTCTGGGGGCTCGTCATGGAGCGGATTGTTGGCATCAGGCGGGTGGCGAGCCGGGCCAGGCTCTGGCAGTCATTCGGGGCTTTTAGCTGCGCCGCCCGTTGACGGGCTTCGGCTGGCGTTAGCGGGGACATTAGTGCGGCAAAACGGATGCTGGTTGTGCCTCCGCTGTTGTGGACACATCGCAATGCAGAGTTTGCGGCGGCAAAGGGCTCACCCTGGTCCAGTTCCGGAATGATCCTAGCCAGCGCCCCGCAGTCCCGCAGGACCTGAAAAAAGATGCCGGGTTCGTTTTCATTCAGCGCCCGCTGGATTTCCTGCCAGACCCTTTCCGGTGCCAGGTGTTCCACTTCACCCTCATTGACCATCTTCCGCATCAGGGTCATGGTTGTTTCTGCCACGGTAAAACCAAGGGGGTGCAGGCGGGCTGCGAATCGGGCGGTGCGAAGAATTCGCAGAGGGTCTTCGGCAAAGGCTTCGGATACATGGCGCAGGCTGCGGGCCTGGATATCTTTACTGCCTCCGAAGGGGTCTACGAGTTCACCGTCGGTGGATTTGGCCATGGCGTTGATGGTCAGATCCCGGCGCCTGAGATCGTCTTCCAGGGTAACGTCGGGGGCGCTATAGACGGAGAAGCCGTGATAACCACGCCCCTGTTTCCGTTCAGTTCGTGCCAGAGCGTACTCTTCCCCGGTATCCGGGTGCAGGAACACCGGAAAGTCGGCCCCCACCTGCCTGAAGCCCTGCTGCAGCATCTCGTCTGGTGTTGCGCCGGTAACCACCCAGTCCCGGTCTTTCACCGGCAGGCCAAGAAGTTCGTCACGTACTGCGCCGCCAACCAGGTAGGTTTTCATGAATCGGGTACTGCTCCTTTTGGGGTTCTGGTCAGGGGATTATCAGGGTAAGGCCCGGTACTGGCAAACCGGCAGGCCACAAAAAAGCCCGGCACGGTGGCCGGGCTTCAGCAAGATTATTTTCGGGGCGCGATCAGAATGCAGCGCCAAGCTCAATGGCAGCGCCAACATCTGCGTCACTCACCAGCGCTCCGATATCCAGACGCGCGCCGAACGGTGACAGGCCAATACCGGCGGTGAACTGGGTGTCCTCTTCAATGCCGTCGTTGTCGTCATTAGTGGCCAGATTCTGGCGCACACCGACGCGGAGCTGGGCGTAACGGAAGGCATCGAATTCCGCACCAAGGGCAAGCCACTGAGTGTCATCCTCGTAGCCGAAGGCCTCTTTCTTGGTCAGGTCCATTTCCGCGGTCACCACATGGAAGTCGCCTTTGTGAGCGATACCGGCAGTGACCATGGGGTTCAGCTCCAGGGTTCTCTCTTCTTCATCAATGCCGTTTGCCGCAGAGTCCAGTTCCATGGGGATAAGGTTCTTGATGGAAATCCCTGCATTCCATTGATGTCGCTCACCAAAAGCGTAAGCCGCACCGATATCCAGGTTGAAGCCGCTTTTGTCGGTTTCATAGTTGTCATCGTCGGACTCATCGTCTTCGAAGTCGGAGATACTTTCCGTATATTGAAAGGTTCGAAGCTGCATGTATTTGGGGGAGACGCCCAGCATAAGGCTATTACCATTTTCCAGCTCGAAGGCACGGGCGAAGCTGACGCCTGCTTCGGCTACTGCTGACGCCAGAACGCGACCTCTGGATTCCAGCCTATCTAGGTCAACGTCTTCCGGGTCTGTTGTGCCATCGACGATATTCTGCAGAGTGCTTTCGTCATTATTATCAAATTCGCCACGCACCGTGGCTGTCAGGTTTCCGTTGGTAAAGAATCCGACAGACAGGGAGGGGCTTGGCACCGCAATCGCTAGTCCTAGCCCAGCGTTCACTCTAATAGTGTCTTCGTCGAACCCCCTCAGTTGGTCAAGCAGATCGTTGGCAATATCGCGAGCTTCGTTTTGCAATTGGGACGCTTGTCCAGGGTTGCCGCCTTCGATTGCAGTGATTTGCTGTGACAAGTCATCAAACCGGTCAATGGTGTCCTGAATATCATCAATCTGGTCAATGGTTTCCTCTTCGTCAGCAAAGCGTGCATTGACGGAAGGCAGAATAAGGCCAAAGTCGTCGGACCATTCGTGGTGTTCTGCTGCCATCATGGCCGGGTTGGAGGCGCCTGCCGCTGCCGGATGAGCGATGGCGACACCGGTGCCACCCATGGCAAAGGAACGCGACGACATAAATGTTTGCGGGCTGGCCAGGGCAGAAGTGGTTGCGATGGAGAGGCCGATGGCCAGAGAAAGCTTGGTCAGACGGTTTTCGGTCATGATGGATCCTGATAATGCATCTGTATTGTCGGTTATGAGATTACGCAGAGTTAAGACTAATCCAGTTTCTGCGCTGACACACAGGTGATGCGGTAACGGTTTGTTTTCCTAATGTAAATGGCGGAGGTTTTTTGCCGCCCTGGCGGGATGAAGCCGGCGTTTTCGGGTGTGGTGTTATGAATTTCAGCCAGTTACAAAGGTTGGCGTGAATTTTTCATGGGAGCTTTGAACTGATGTATTTTCGGAGAATCGACATGACCCTGCGGTGGATACTGATACCTGCGCTGGTGGTGGCAACAATTGGCTGCGCCCCGATCGGGCAACACCGGAACGCCGGTGACTCACCGGAACAGACCGAACTGGACCCGATCACGGTGCGGGTCAGCGGGTTCGGAACCTATGAAGAGGTGTCGAAGGATCGTCTCAATACCCGCAAACGTCTTCTGGCACGCCGGGCCTCCCAGCTGGACGCCTACCGCAACCTGGCGGAACGGGTCTACGGCACGGTGATCTATGGCAGCTCCACAGTGAACGACTTCGTGCTGCAGAACGATATGTTCCGCACCTATGTGGACAGCTACATTCGTGGCGCCAAGATGGTCGCCGTGAATGAGCATAGCGATGGCGTGGTGGAAACCGTCATGGAACTGAAGCTGGAGCCGAGATTCCGCGCCTGTGTTTCCCGGGTATCTGACCGTGAAGTCCAGGACCTGTGCCCGATTCCCATGCCAAGGGGTAATGACAGCACCGGTGATGTCCAGAGCGGCGGTGTGGACTCCCTTTACTACCTTGATTGAGAGATCCAATCTTCATGAAGCTGGTGATTTCGGTTTTTACAGCGCTGTTGTTTGCGGCCAATGTCCAGGCTGTTGTGCTGGAGGGCGTCGGGCATGCCACCATCCACAACGACGACCTGGACAGTGCCCGTCAGGAAGCCAAAAAAGCCGCGTTGCGGGATGTATCGCTGCAGTATGAGGCGAAGATCAGCAGCCGTGACACCATGGAAGATGGTGTGGTGACCGAGTCCCGCCTTCAGGTAGCGTCGTCATCCCGGGCCCGGTCGGTGAAGGTAGTGGACGAATATCGCCGCGACAATCTGCTGAGGGTCACCGTGCGGGCCGATATGTCTGCAAGCGGAAGTTGCAGTGCTGGTGAGGCAAGTGGGCTGAAAAAACGTGTGGCTGTGACCGGATTTCCAATGGTGTACCCGGACCAGGCCCGCATCGGCCGTATTGATGACGCCGGCGAAATCTTGCCGCAATTGTTGCAGGCTGATCTGAGGGGAAGTGGTGATCTCCAGGTGTTCGGTGCCACAACTCAGCGCCTGTTCAGTGATCTTCTGAATGCGCCGACACAGCAGAAATTCGACAACCGCCTGACCAATGTGATCGACGTTGCGCGGGAGCTGGGGGTGCAGTTTGTGGTTGCCGGTGTGATCCGTGATGTGGGGGTGTCGAATCCTGATGCCTGGGGCAGCTCCATTATCGATCGTATGCAGCGGGGCATTGGAGCGGTAAACCAGAACCGGCGGTTTGTGGCTGATCTGATGATCTACGATGGTTTCAGTGGCGCGCCGGTTTACCAGGAGCGTTTCGCCACGGAAGCGCGATGGGATGCCGGCCCGGGCTCCTCTGATGGGTTCGGGTCTGCAGGGTTTCAGGAAACCAGTTATGGCCGCGCTGTCAGCGGGCTGATGGGGGATATGGCGTCTGCGGTGAACAATGCCCTGGCATGCCAGCCGTTCATTACCCGGGTTACCCGCGTGGACGGTCGTAAGGTAACACTGGATTCCGGGGCCACGGCCGGGATAAGGCCGGGTGATGAACTGAAGCTCTACCGCAGTGCCAGCTTCTTTGACTCGCCGGGCGCTAGTCCGGAACTGCAGGACAGCCGCACAACCATGACAGTGAACAACGTCCATCCTGAATTCAGTAACGGCGAGATGTCTGTGTCCGGCGGGCAGATCAATATTCAGCGGGATGACGTGGCCATCGTCTGGTAGGCGCACTGGCCACGTTTTTCAGGCTGCCGCGGTTTCGGCGGCGATATCGCGGATCTTGCCGACCATGGCCCGAAGGCCATTGCCCCGAGTCGGGGAGATGTGGCGGAATAAATCCAGCTGCTCGAATAGCTCATCGATATCCGTTGCCAGCAGATCCCTCGGCGTCTTGCCATTCAGTGCCACCAGGATAATGGCGGCAAGGCCGCGAACGATGATGGCGTCCGAGTCGATCAGCAGGTATAGCTTGCCGCTTTCCTCATCATAGTGATGAATCAGCCAGACCTGGCTCTGGCAACCGTGCACGTAGTTCTCTTCGGTGCGCTCGTCATCCGGGAAAGCCGGCAGTTGCT
>JBHEPI010000005.1:0-10192 GCA_046260345.1 Marinobacter sp.
CGTGACCACGCGGGCCGATGATGGCCAGACGGGGGAGTGGCTGATTGACCCGCAGGATTATACCGTTGCCCCGGAAGGCGGCGATATTACCGGCAGTGCGCTTTCCGGCAACCTGACGAATAACAACGTTACCATCGAAAGTGTGCAGGGCGGTGAAAACGGTAATGGCGATATTTTCGTTAGCGATGAAGTCACCTGGAGTAGTGGCAACACCCTCACTTTGAATGCCCAGCGCGACATTGAGATAAACGCCGAAGTGGATGCCAGTGAGGGCAGCGGTGGGCGGTTATCACTTGAGTATGCGCAGGGTGATAACACCGGAGACTACCTGATCAGTGCGCCTGTTAATTTGCAGGCAGGGCAGAACTTCACTACTAAAAACGCTGGCGAAGCACGAATTTTATATACGGTCATTGACGATCTGGAGCTATTGAAAGTCCTGGACCATTGGGGCGAAAACTTTGCTCTTGGTGCTGATGTGGATTGGACCAGCACTGCAAACTGGGTTCCGGTTGGTAACGAAGAGAATGAGTTCAGTGGTAATTTCGATGGGCTTGGACACACTATTAGTAATTTAAAGATAAATAGCGACCAGGACCATCAAGGCTTTTTCGGGAATGTGAACGGTTCGGATATCAGGAATCTTGGTTTTATAGATGCGGCAGTACAAGGCGGTGAATGGTATACAGGCGTATTGGTCGGCGACATTGAAAATTCCAACATTCGAAATGTCTACTCAACAGACGGAACGGTGCAAGGCGACTATGCTGTCGGCGGCCTGATTGGAACCGGCTTTACTGTGTCAATAGCCGATAGCTACTCAATATCAGATGTTAAAGCTGCAAGCGGTGCTGGCGGTATTGCTGGCAGCCTGTATTTATCCTCTGAAGTGAAAAGCAGTTACGCGGCCGGCAAGGTTTCCAGCAATGGGTATGATACCGGTGGCCTGACCGGGACACTCTCTGGATCGGTTATTGAAAACAGCTTTGCCACCGGAAATGTGGATGCTGCTGGCGGTCGAGCTGGCGGCCTGGTGGGCTCGAGCGAGGATGGTGCCCTCATAGAAAACAGTTACTCCACGGGTGAAGTCAGTGGTGACAATAGCGAAATTGGCGGGCTTATAGGCGTAAGCGAAAGCTCGAGCGTTATCGATAGCTATTGGGACACGCAAACCAGCGGCCAGGATGAGAGCGCGGGAGGGACAGGTAAAACTTCTGAAGAGCTCAGCAACCCGAACACCTATTCCGGCTGGGACCGGGATATTTGGTACCGCTCTGGTTATGTAATTGAGCCTCCGAAACTAGCTGCTTTTGCAGCAGCAAATGATGTTCTTCGCCTGTTCGAAGGCGGGCGTGGCGTTGAATCAGATCCCTATACGATCACCGACTGGCACCAACTCCGCAACATCAGCCATAACAACGATGTATTAACCGGCGGGTACCACTACGCGCTGGCTAATACCGTGGATGCGAATACCGAAGGCTACAACAACCTGGCCAGCGAATCGGCTAACGATGGCAAAGGCTGGGAGCCGATTGGCGACCCCTTCTTCACGGGCCACTTCGATGGGCAGAACAACATCATTGCCGATCTAAACGTCGCACGCGATGGGAGTCGGCTGGGGCTGTTTAGTGCGATTGATGATGGTTCGGCTCGCCGCTTAACGCTGCACAACCCTAGCATTCAGGCAACGGGTACCTTGCCGTCTAACCTGGTGGGCTCGCTTGCCGGTGTGATCGGCAATACGACAGTGGATCATATTCTGGTGACCGGCGAACACGCGGGCGTCTCAGGCTACCAATTTGTAGGGGGGGTGATTGGGTACTCAGTGAACTCGTCCATCGTTAACAGCTTGACGTCAGCAAACGTGGTCGGTGATCAGAATTCGGAGTCTGTGGGGGGGCTGTCAGGCGATAGCCGAAACACAACGATTGACCATGCCATTGCGACCGGGGATGTCAGCGGCGGTGTTCTGGTAGGCGGTCTGGTAGGACACAATCAAGATGGCAGCACCGTCCGGAATTCCGAGGCCTCGGGCAATGTGACCGTTCTGGCGGGTACTCGTGAGGACCTGGGCTATGCCGGCAGGCTGGTCGGTCTGAACAAAGGCAAGATTGAAAACGCCTCCGCCAGTGGGAGCATTGATAACGACAATGCCACGATGGGTAACCTCTGGCTGGCCGAGGGTTTGGTAGGTGATAATTGGGGCACCATTCATAACGGTTACACCGACGAAAGCAACACTGCCTACTGGCTTCAGCATGACGGTGATCTGACACTGTCGAACCAGCCAGATGCCCCCGCCGAGGCTAGCGCAGCCGGCATCCGTAATCGCCTCCAGAACGGAATCAACGCGAACCTTGCCACGACGGGAACCGGCGGCGATATCACTTCGCGAGGCGCGGTTGATCTGGGCGATGCCTCTGAACATGACTCAGTCCTGAACCTTGAGGCACTTGGTGAAATTGCCCTGAACAGCACCCAGGCCCTCCGGCTGGGAGAAGTTGCCGCTGCCGATGCGATTGATATTGCCAGCCTGAGTGGAGACCTCTTGCTGACAGGTGATATCACCACTTCTGAAGACAGCAACCAGGCCCTGGTGCTGAATGCCGGCGAAAACGCGAGAGCCGGCACGGTTAGAGGCGGCGATATTGTTCACACCGGCGGGGAATTCACCACCGGTGACGGCGGGCGAGCAGTGCTGTACACCGGGAGCCTGTCAGCCAGCCAGGCCATTGCGGGATTAACCGATCCGGGCAATGTCCGGTATCACAGCGACGAGATAAACACCAACTATACCGAACCATTGGATGCCGGGCGCTATCTCATCTACCGCGAGCATCCAGACCACGACGTGAGCTTCCCTGAAGGTGAGTTTTTGGTTGACGGCTTCCTGGTGGCAAAAGGGGGAGAGCGGCTGGATACCGGCAGCATGGTTAACAGTATTCCCATGGGTGCATCGGGTTCTCAACCACAACAGACACTTGGTTACAGCAACCTTCCGGTACAGGTGGCGGGTACCGGCATAAGAATTACGACCACAAACAATGTTTCAGAGGAAAGCGGAGAGTAAACAATGGTATTGAAGGACTGGAAACCAGTTGGGCTGAGTGCATGTTTGATCTGGGGGCTCGGTGCTCCGGGGGTGCATGCTCAGTCGAACGGTGAAGCTCCTGATGCCGGGGATATTCTCCGGTTTAACTTGCCGGAACAAACCCTGTCGCCGAGATCTGGTGATGGCGCGCTGCAACTGGAGGGGGCTCCCCTTGAAGGTGTGGAAGACGGTGGTTCGCGTGTTGAGGTGAATGAGGTGGTGTTCGCTGGCAATTCGGTGTTTACGGAAAAGCAGTTGACGGCAGAAGTTGCCGACAGGATCGGCTCTGAACAGGATCTGGCGGGCTTGAGGGAACTGGCGAATCAGATCAGCCGTTTTTACCGTTCCCGGGGCTATCCTTTTGCCTCAGCGGTTCTGCCTCGCCAGAACATGAGTGACGGTGTGCTGGAGGTAAAGATCCTCGAAGGCCGGTATGGTCAGGTTCAGGCTACCGGTGAAGACGAAGCCCTGGCCGATTCGGTACAGCCGTTTCTGCATGCTCTGAAGCCTGGTGATGTCGTTAACAGTGCGTCGCTGGAACGCACCACATTGCTGTTGGCCGATCTTCCAGGGCTGGAAACCGAACCGGTGATGCGCCCCGGAAGCGAGCAGGGTGAGGGCGATCTTGATGTTGCCGTAAAGCCTGGTGAGCGGGCACAGGGCATGCTGGGCGTGGACAATTATGGCAGCCGTTCATCGGGAGAGATCCGGTTTAATGGTCAGGCGCAAGTGCACCGGCTGTTGACCCCGGGCGACCAGCTTGGCCTTGATTTTATTTACAGCGAGGAAGATCTTTGGCTGGGCCGGGCGGCCTATAGCTTACCGCTAGGCTATAGCGGTCTGCGCGGTGAAGTCGCCCTTGCGCGCACCGAATACGACTTGCGGGACCCGTTTGATGACTTTACCGGTACCGCCGATATCGCCTCGGCAGAGGTGAGCTACCCACTGATTCGCCGCCAGCAATCGAACCTCACGGCCTCTGTTGGCTTTCAGTATAAGGCGCTGGATGACCGTTTGCTGGGGTTCAGTTATCAGGAGCGAGACAGCCGGGCGGTACCCGTGGCTTTACAGTTTGACCATCGGGATGGCTTTGGCGGTGGTGGCGTGACCTACGGCGAAACCCGCCTGACGGCCGGGGATGTCAGCAACAGTGCACCAAGCAGCCGGGAGGGGCGGTTTGTTCATATGCATGCTAACGTGGCCCGGTTGCAACGGATTACCGACCGAGTGTCTCTCCAGGGCAATGTTCAGGCTCAATGGGCCGATGGTTTGCTGGATTCGTCGGAGCGTCGCAGCCTTGGCGGGGCCATGGGTGTTCGGGCGTACCCGCAGGGTGAGCTGTCTGGCAGTGAAGTCTGGATGGCCCAGCTGGAACTGCGTTATCGGTTAACCACCAGCGTTAACCCCTACCTTTTCTACGATCACGGCGAGCGTTTGCCCAATACGGATGAGCCCAGAGACAGGCTGGCGGGCGGGGGCCTGGGGCTTCGTTACTCGGCACACGGATGGCAGTTTGATGGTGCTGCGGCCTTTCAGACCGCCGGAGACGCTGCCTCGAGTGATGAGCAGAGAGATCCCCGTGCCTGGGTGAGCGCGGGCTACCAGTTTTAAGCCCTCGATTTATTCGACCGGACGACAACAGAGTGAGCAGTCGATGTCGCCAAACGGGAACGTTAGCCAGTACGAGCACTATTATGACAGCGGCACCTATGATCGCCGCTATCCGTTACCCAACCTGCGGGTTATGTCGATACTGGAGGCCCTGCTTCGGCCGGACGGCGTAGTGCTGGATTACGGATGCGGCAGCGGACGTTACCTGATGCCGCTGGGTGAGCAGGCCCGCCTGGCTATCGGTTTCGACATCTGTACGGCTGCCCTGGCGACGGCCAAAAGCCGTATCAGTGACCACACAAGCCACCGTTATGTGATTGCGGGCCCCGGGTCTGAAGATCTTGTTGAAGCAGTCGGGCGACATGGCCCTGTGGATCTGGCGGTTTGCCTTTTCGGGGTGCTGGCCCATATCGATACACCGTCCAAACGGCAGCAAACGCTGCAGACTCTCAGAGCCACCCTGAATCGTGACCGCGGCAGGCTGATCATTTCGGTACCCAACCGGCTGCGGCGCTTCCGCGAAGAACAACGCCAGTACGCGGGCCAGGATCAGATCACCTATGTCCGCCAGACCGAGACCGGGCCGCTGGAACTCACCTATCGTCTGTATGATGCGAAGGGCCTGAAGGCTGAGCTGGAGTTGGCCGGATTTGTGGTTGAATCTATCGTGCCCGAGAGCTTGCTGCCTGAATCCGCAATCAGTCGTTTCCCCTGGCTTGGCAGGGTCGACCGGCTGTTGAGCAGGCTCGTACCTGCCCGCTTCGGTTATGGCCTGCTGGCCATTGCCAGACCTGAGCGTCAGTCAGAGGCCCTCTGATGGGGGTGTTTGCAGGTATGCCTGTGCGGTTTCTGCTCATGCTGTTCACCCTGACCGGGTGCTTCGCAACGATGGCTGAAGCCCAGTCCGACAACGGGCGCCTGCAGCGAATTCAGGACCGCGGAACGCTGGTTGTCGGCGTTAAAGGCGATTACCCGCCTTGGGGCATGGTGGATGATCAGGGCGAACTGGTGGGCCTGGAGCCTGATCTGGCTGAACATCTGGCCGAGCGCATGGGCGTGGAACTGGAGCTGAAGGCCGTGACCTCCTCCAACCGTCTGCAGCGCCTAGATCAGGGCCTGGTGGACGTTGTCATCGCTACGCTCGGTGATACCGCTGTGCGACGGAAAAAGGCCGATCTTGTGGCTCCCAGCTACTACTCCAGCGGGGTACGCTTGCTAACACGGCAAGACTTTCCCTACTCAGACTGGGGGGAAATGCGCGGCCGCCCGGTCTGCCTGACGGAAGGTGCGTTCTACAACCGCAGGGTATCCGAGCATTACCTGGTCAACCCGGTGGTTTTACCGGGCACCCGCGACTCCCGTCTGGCTCTGCGGGAGCGGCGCTGTCTCGGCTGGGCCTACGATGACACCGTGCTGGCACAGGTGCTCTCCGAAGAGGGATGGGAAGAATATCAGCTGAGTCTTCCAGCGATTCTTGAAACGCCCTGGGCCATCGCTGTTGCCAGTGGAGAGGGCAGCAAACCGCTGGGGCGGCTGATCAGTGATGCCGTGGTGCAATGGCACCGGGACGGCACCCTGATTGACCTGCAGGCACACTGGGGGCTGCCGGAAAACGCCTTTCTTCAGGATCAGCACCAGTTATGGACCGAGACCGAAAACGGTGACTATCGGTGTCGCCGGTTTCCGTCGGGGGACTTCCCGGCGGATTGTCTGAGCACCTCGTTGTATACCGAGGGCTCGGAAATTGATCTGCCTGACTGGGCCGGCCGGTTTGAAAAGATCACCGGGCTGGAGCTCTCGCCCCTGTTCGACCCGTTCAACAGGCAACGCCTGCTGCAGGGCCTGCTGATGACCCTGGCCATCAGTCTGTCGTCCATAATCGGGGCCCTGATCGCTGGCGTGGGTCTGGCCGTTATTGACCACCGGTTCAAACAGGGACCCCTGGCCTGGGTTCTGAAAATGCCAGCACGCGGCCTGGTGGCGGTCGCGCGAATGACACCGCCCATCCTGCAACTGTACATCGTGTTTTTTGGTCTGAGCGGCCTGCTGGCTAACTACCTGGGCATTTCACTGAGCAGTTTTCTGGTCGCGACGGTGGTGTTCTCCTTCTACGCCGGCGCCAGTAACGCCGCTGTGCTCACCCCCGCGTTGGCCCGGCTCGAACGTCAGAACCCGCAGGCGCCGCTGCGCCGGCTTCTGGCGCAATCCATCGAGCAGAGTTCCGAGGCACTGGTCTCGATTATGGTGAATATTGTCAAGGCGGCGGGTATGGCCAGCACCATTGCCCTGCCTGAAATGATCTCAAGCGTGAATACCCTGATTTCCGAAGGCGGGGATGCGACGTCACTGATGACCCTGCTGGTGGTGTTCTACTTCACGTTCGTGATGGTGGTGATGATGTTGCTGAATCTGCTCAAGCGAATGGTGGTCTCATGACCTGGGCAGACATGGTCATTCAGTTGTGGGAGCGCACGCCCTTTTTGCTGGGAGGCTACGGCTATAACCTGCTGATCGCCGCTTTGGCCATGTCTGCGGGGACGGTCATCGGGCTTGTTATTGCCCTGGCCCGTTTTACCCGGCTCCTGCCCGTCCGCCTGGCGGGCCAGGGGGTGACCAGTCTGTGCCGTAATATCCCAAGCTTTGTGCTGATGTTTTACGTGGCGTTTGTGTTCCCGGTGGAAATCGCCTGGGGCGATGGCTTCGTGCAGGTGCCCTTGTGGATCAAGGCCACACTGGCTCTGGTCATTCCCACGGTCGGCTTTGCCTCCGACCAGGGCCTGGCCTACCTGCGACAGAGGCAGGCCAGGGTAGCGGATTCCGGGGCGACGTTTGTCACCGCCTGGGTCCAGTATTACCTGATTATCCTGATGGCTTCGGCCACCGCATCGGTCATCGGTGCTGATGAAGTGGTGGGCCGGGCCAACCGGGTCATCGCCGTCGATAGCAGTCCGGAGTTCCTGTTGCTGACCTATAGCTACGTCTGCCTGTGGTTCCTGGTAACCGGGCTGGCCGTAGCCAGGCTGGTCAGGTATCTCGCGGCGTATCGAGGACGGTCGAGACCGACCGATTCAGAGCCGGGGTGGGAGCCAGAGTGACCACTGGCGGTTTAACGCTGTTCTCCCGCAAGGTTGATCTGCACGCCATACAAGTGGACTTAACCCGGTGCGGTAGACACTCCTAGCCTATGAATAGCGGTCCATCGGAGGGCCGTGATCGCCCAACATGAATGTCCGCTTTGCGACCATTAGCTATCGTAGGGCGGCTGTGCCACAGACGTAGTGAGCTGGGAACCGTGCAAAGGTCACTTTGATCGGCGTTGATGAAAAGGCCTAAGTTGACTGGGCACTGCTAAGGCACCGTTTGGGCACAAGCGCAGAAATAGAGAAAAATTCTTGCTTTTAATCTATCCGTGCAAAGGTCGCCGATCAAAACGGAGGTTTTCGGACTGCTTAGGAGCGGGTGACGCAGGTGAGGGAGTTGCTTTACCGATATTTTGTTGATTTGCCATGTTAATGGCCCGCCCGAGAGGATTCGAACCTCTGACCTCCGCCTCCGGAGGGCGCCATTGCACTGTGTTGGCAACCGGTCTTAATCGACCAAAAATCTGCAAGTTCAATTACTTACTTCAATACTTATCAATATAAAAAATCCCTATTTATCAGTATTTTGAACGATTAAGCCCGATTCCCGGCACGGGAACGATAGGATCTTGGTGTCCGGAATCAGGACATTTGATCGGTGCCCCAAGCTAGCTTTTAACCGTGTTGAGGCTTAGTTTACGCTCCCGTTGTTTGTCCGCAACTGTTAGGTTTTGAGTGTCCGGAAATCGGACATCGCTAAATTTGAATGTACAGCTTTTGGATGGAAGGGAATAACAATAGTGGGCTTATGGCCCCTTAAGTTTAAGCATTACAGGGCTGAAAAGGGCCCGGAAGAAGCTTGTAGTGGTTCAAGGATTCCGGACACCAATATGTGTTGGTAATATTGCCGCCATAAGTGAGGTGTCTGAAGATCATAGAACGACGATCTATTACGCCGTAGTCCAAGCAAGAAGCAGTATCATTCTGGATAGCCCGAAGCCAGGATCGCCGGGATACTATTTTTGAACTGGCTGAGTTCACTGGGTTGGAGGCACGTATCTGTATAGAACATGAGCTCGCGGCCATTGCACGAAAGTTATCCGAGCTTGAGAGGGAAAAGGCTGCGCTTCTTTCCCGGAGGAACGAGCTTCACGCCTCTGCACAGGGATCCACACCAACGCAGCTGACACCCAATCAAAAGGCCGAACTGTTCCGGAATCTCTTTCGTGGCAGACAGGATATTTATGCGGTTCGGTGGCAGGGATCCAGTGGCCGTTCCGGCTATGCTGTCGCCTGTGAGAATGAGTGGGTTCCGGGTATCTGTAAGAACCCCCGGATCAAATGCGGGGAGTGCCCGCACAAAAAATTCAAGCCTCTGGATTTCAATGCGGTGTATGACCACCTGTCCGGCAAGCATGTGGCTGGGCTATATCCTTTGTTGCCGGACAGTTCCTGTTTCCTTTTGGCCGTTGATTTTGATAAGGAGAACTGGCGTGCAGACGTTCGTGCGCTGGCCCAGGCTTGTCGTGATGAAGGCATTCCTTATCTTGTAGAGATCTCCCGATCCGGTGCGGGTGCCCATCTATGGGTCTTCTTTTCGCAAGTTGTTCCGGCCAGGTCCGCGAGGGCCCTGGGGTTCAAACTGCTGGATAAAGCTATGGAAAGCCATCCGGGCTTGTCCTTCGATTCTTACGACCGGTTATTTCCCAACCAGGACACAATGCCTGATGGCGGGTTTGGCAATTTGATTGCTCTTCCGCTTCAGCATGAGGCGCGAAATCGAGGATGCACTGTTTTCGTCGACGATGAGTTAAATCCGTACCCGGACCAGTGGGCGCTGCTCAGTCGGCAAGAGACCGTTTCGCAGGACCAGCTTCAAGAGATGGTTGGTAAAGAGCCTGAGTCCGATGCGACAGCGCCAGTTGCGTTACCGTGGGAGCAATCCTTGCCGGTCGAGACTGGGGTGATTGAAGGATGTCCCGAGAGCATAACGCTCACTCTGGCCAATCATGTTTATATGAAGTTGTCAGACATACCAGGGACGTTGGCGGCGCGAATAAAGCGTATAGCGAGCTTTGCCAATCCGGTATTTTTTAAAACCCAGGCACTTCGTTTCTCAACTCACGGAATCCCTCGCTACATATCCTCTGCCCGAATTGAGCAAGGTTATCTCTCGGTACCAAGAGGCTGCTTTGATGAGCTTCAGGCATTGTTGCGGGAGCAGGGAATAACGGTAGAAATCGATGACCGTAGAATCCGGGGGCGGCTGCTGAGCGGAATCAGCCTGAAGGCAACGTTGCGCAGTGATCAGAAGAGGGCTGTTAAAGCACTCGCCGACCATGATACCGGAATCCTTCATGCTCCAACCGCTTTTGGTAAAACCGTAACCGCCATTGGCATTATGACC
>JBHEPI010000047.1:0-18488 GCA_046260345.1 Marinobacter sp.
CGGCGTGTTCACCAAAGAACTGTGCCGCCCCATGGCCGAAGTTCTGCACCGCCTGGGCGCCGAACACATCATGGTTGTCCATTCGAAAGACGGCCTGGACGAAATCAGCCTCGCCAGCCCCACCCATGTGGCGGAGCTTAAGGACGGCAAGGTCACCGAATATGACATCACGCCGGAAGACCTGGGACAGAAAAGCCAGTCACTCGTCGGACTAACGGTAGATACCGCAGAAGATTCACTAAAGCTGATCAGGGCAGCCTTCGGCCGCGGCCATGATGAAATGGCAGAAAAAGCGCGCGACCTGATCGCACTGAACGCGGGCGCAGCCATTTATGTTGCCGGTTTGGCCAGAACACCAACAGAAGGCGTTGAAATGGCACTCGATGCCATGGGCTCCGGCCTGGCGGCCGGCAAAATGTCCGAGCTGGCCGATTTTTCACAGTGTTTTTAACCGCCGATCTCCAGGAAGGCAACTCTATAATTTGGTGAGTGGTCGGGGCATCACCTGACAAAACCGTGGAGCGCCAGGGATGGCGCGACCGAGCCCTGCAGGGACGTATTTACGGGCGTGTTTTGGCAGGTGATGCCCCGACTGCTCTGGCACCAGAGTCAAAAGATATGATTGACAGACATTTGGACAAGACACCCACGATTCTCCGAAAGATTGTTGATCGGAAGTGGAAGGAAATTGATGAGCGCAAGCGGACGCTGTCGATTGCAGACCTGAAAGCCATGGCCGGTGATCAGCCGGCTGCGCGGGACTTTGCCAACGCCTTGAGAACGCGTATTGACGCCAAAAAACCTGCAGTTATTGCGGAGATCAAAAAGGCCTCACCCAGCAAGGGCATCCTCAGGGATCCATTTGTTCCCGAAGCCATCGCGGAAAGCTATGAGAAAGGCGGCGCTGCCTGCCTGTCAGTACTCACTGACAAAGACTTTTTCCAGGGCCACGAGGACTACCTGAATGCCGCCCGCGCGGCCTGCAGCCTGCCGGTCATCCGCAAGGACTTCATGGTGGCGCCCTATCAGGTGTACGAGAGCCGTGCCATCGGTGCGGACTGCATTCTGCTGATCGCAGCCTGCCTGACCAGGGACCAGATGCAGGAACTGGAAGGCATCGCCCACGAAATCGGTCTTGATGTACTCGTGGAAGTACACGATGGCGAGGAACTGGATGATGCCCTCACCCTGAAAACACCGCTGGTGGGCATCAACAACCGCAACCTGCACACGTTCGAGGTCTCGCTGGACACCACCTTCGATCTGCACGAACGGATATCCGCCGACCGCCTGACGATCACCGAAAGCGGCATCATGACCCGCGCTGATGTGGAGATCATGACTGGCCGCGGCATCTACGGGTTTCTGGTGGGCGAATCGTTTATGCGCGCAGAAGAACCCGGCAAAAAGCTGAGAGAACTGTTCTTTCCCGAACAGTGAGTAAGCTGTGAAAGGCCTCCCCTGCGGCCCGAGCACGTCGGCAGGATCAGGGTTTCAAAATTGTGCGGAGCCATGGATGGCGGAGCCCAAGCGTACAGGGATGTATTTACAGCGTATTTTGAAATCCTGATCCTGCCGACGTGCCCGCACCAAACTAGCCCTCAGGCTCAGCCAAAGCCTCCTGCAGCAATGCCAGCAAGTGCGCCGGCATACCCTCGGCCAGCTTCAAGGCAGCCTCATGCCCTCGAGGCGACATCTTGCCCCAGGTACGGCGAACAATGCGCAGCCATTTCTCCCGGTCGTAGTCGGCTTTCTGTTCGTAAAAGTCCGCAAAGTAACGCTCAAGGAAGACCATGCAGGCCACATCCTCGAGCAGTTGGGTGTCCTCGTCCTTGCGCAACTCTCGCTTGGTCAGAATGGTTTCCACCCGATCACATTCTGATTGCGGGAAATCGCACCCGGCCATGATCTCCGCTGCCCGGCGGCCATGCATGCGGCCACAGGCCTGGCGCCATTCGTAATAGGCCTTGCGACCCTCCGCGAAATCGCTGCGGGGCATAGTCCAGCGCTCGATGTGCTGGGCACGGCAGGCGATCTGCATTCGTTCAGAGGGCTCGGGCTCAAGCTCATGCAGCCACCGGGTCATATGCAGGCTATAGGCATATTCCTTGGCAAGAAGCTCCTCGCCAAACTGTTCGCGGTTAGGGTCGGCCTGGTTAGCCTCATCGATTGCCTCGAGGGCACATTGTAATTGCCGGGACTGTCTCATAGTGGGCCAATCGCCTGTTCCTGAAGTAAAAAACCACCTGAAATCGGTGAAGAAGGCCCTAGTCTAGCGTGCAAAAACCATCCTCCTCTACCTCCGATGACAGTACCGTTGCATGCCCACCCTACACCTTGTAGGTACGCACTTTACTTCATTGCTTTATGCAAACATTTACTGAAAAATTACTAAGCCAGCTATCAAAAATTCAATGAGCCATTCCAGTATGCAGTTGTCAGGGTCAGCAATACCAGAAAAGTGGCAACCTGCCTACGAGGCTCACCTGCGGGCACTCGAGGGCAAGGTTGCCGTGGTGGCTGCCTGGCTGCTGCTGGTTACCGTGTTAATCTACCAGTTCTCCCATCCTCTGCGTCACACACACAGCTCCGACTTACTGGGCATCGATTTTCTACTCCGGTTACCCGTAATCCTGATCTCATCGATGACTCTGATAACGCACTATTCTGGCATCTGTCGTTGGCCCAGCCGATATTTTTTGCGGCTGATGGGGCTGTCATTGATGGCAATGATGCTTTCCATGCTGCTGCTATACCTGCAAAACAATTCAGCAGGGCTTTACCGGATCAGCAATGGCCTGGTGATCAGCTTTTTTGGCGTTTCAGTGCTGGCCGTGCGGGGGATCCGGGAATGGGGGCTGCTGTTCCTGCTTCCGTTGATGCTGTTTACTGGCGCGGCCGCCGCTCTCGACATCTCCTTCAGGGATGTGCTGCCGCTCATCTTTGACCCCCTGATGATGATGCTCATCGGTATGATCATGATGGAGACAGTGCCCCGCGTCAGTCATTAAACCTGGGCTGATGGGCGCTGCTTGACGCGGTCGTACCAGGCCTGGAGGTTAGTCTGCTCGGGCTTGATACGGATATCCACCACCCGGCCGAAAGCGACAGTCGTAAACGCATTGATGTCTGCTGCCGTGAAACGATCACAACAGATGTATTCCTTGCCGTCCAACTGTTTATCGAGGAAGTGCATGAACTTTTCCACCGTGGTACGGCATTCCTCTCCCCATTCCTTGATCGGGTTCATACGGTCCTTGAAATAGCCACTGGTGTGCTGGAAACACATACCCGTGGGCATGAAAAAGGAAAACTCGATCCAGCGCAGCCATTGCTCTACCAGAGCTTTCTCCAGCGGCGTATCGCCCAGCAGAGTCGGCGTATCCGGATAACTTTCTTCGAAATAGCGACAGATAGCCATGGTTTCGGCAATACAGGTGCCGTCATCCAGCTCCATCACCGGTACTTTTTTCATCGGGTTTTTGGCGGCGTATTCCGGCGTCAGGTTTTCACCTTTCAGAAGGTCAATCTCGACAAACTCCGCCTTGTCCAACAGCCCCTTTTCCGACATGAACATGCGAACCCGGCGTGGATTCGGTGCAGTTTTCGTCTCAAGAATCTTCATTGTTGTTGGCTCCATACATCATCATGAGTAAAACGATAGATCGTAGAGAAGACTGACGCGGAAGAACAGTTGCGTCAAGCAACCGTTATCAACGGGGTAACCAGCTTTCCAACTGGCGGATGATCCATGCCGGGTCATCCAGGGGGAGATCATGGCCGGCAGAGGGATGCACTCTCAATGCCCACTGCCAGCGCTGCTCCAGCACCTCACTGCATTTCCAGTGCACAATGCGATCGCCCTTGCTGGCCAGCAACAAAGCATCCGGCAATGGTCGACCTGGTTGCGGCCTGAAAGTAGCCGCGGCCCTCAACTGGGCCCAGGCCGCCCGAACGCTGACCGGGCGCTGACGCTGAATACTGTACCAGTGCTTCATGGTGTCCAGGCTGACAGGCCGGTTGCAGCTCAGTCGCAGGATGTCGGCTTCACGATCGAACAGTTCGCGGCGGGACAACAACCTTAAGATACGAGGCCAGGCCCCCGGTCTCATCCTGCGCCAGGGCGGACTGAAGCCGGAACTTGTATTGATCAGTACCAGGTTCTGGATTTCCCCCTCTGTCGCATGCTGGGCCCAGTCCAATGCCACCATTCCGCCCATGGAAAGCGCCAGAAGACTGTAAGGGCCAGGAATATGTCCGATGCTGTGGCGGACGTTCTCGCGGATGGCAGCGATACTATCCGGGCAGGGATCGTTGAAGTGCACGCCAGTACCCGGCAGGTCCACCGGATGAAATTGCTGCCCCGGAAAAGCGCTCGCAAGCAACCGTGGAAACTCACCCCAGTGTGACTGCTCCCGGGTAAGTCCGCGTAACAGAATCCAGTGCATCGTCAATGATGATCCCTGTACCAGTGAGCGATCGCCGCTTCCTTAAGCATGGACTCCTCACTGCCCTGCGGCAACCAGTTTTCATGGCTGGCAGCGGCACTGACCAGGAAGTCGATAAAAGCCATATGACTTCTCAGCACTCTGCGATGACGGTGGGGCACCAACGGATTGAAAAACCCGTCGAGGCGCAGTAACTGGCGCGGTCGCTTTCTGACCCAGCGCCAGGAGCCCAGCTCCAGGGTAAGAGGTATGAAGGTGCCACCCTCACTCCGGTTTATCGTCTTGTAGAAATAGTCCCACAGGTCACCGTGGGTCAGGTAATGACGGGACTGGGGCTCAAAACGGTATTGGTGGTGTGGCCAGGCCTGCTCCCAGATCAGTTTCAACGCCATAACCGATGCAATCCGCCGCATGGGCCGGCGGCGATAGGCATAGGGAAACCAGATCTGGTCCTGCCAGCCGAAACCGGAATGGCAATCCAGGGCCACACTGAAAGGCCGACCCGGCAAGAGCTCTGAAATCACTGCCTCGAGTGCCTGGTTCTCCGCCTCCATACCCTGCTCCGGGTCACCGATGAACCAGGGCAGACGCGGTGAAAATCGCTGCCCGCCCAACAAAAAGGCGCTTCGGTCCTGAGCGGTGATGGGGGCATTGCGCATCAGGTCCACCCCGTTCGGGTTGCTTCTTTGATTCAGGTACATCCCTCCGGGATTGACGATGGGCAGAAGGGTAATATGCACCTTCGAAAGCAAGTCCTGAAGGTGCTTGTCCCAGGAAACCCGGACAAGCAGGTTGCGCAGCCAGGCCATAACCACCTCACTGCCAATACGCTCAAGCCCGTGGACGCCGCCGACCAGCAGAACCACCGGAGCGTCGGGGGCATCGCTGCCAAGATCAACGCGGTAGACAGGTAGATCCAACTCTTTCAGGGTGACCCGCGTAATAGTATCGACGGAAACCACATCAGGCGCTTCCGCCAACAGCCGCTCCAGCCGGATCATCTCTGGCAGAAAGGTTCGCAGCCGATGCCGTTGGCGACTATTGCGCCGGGATTGCTCCGCCGGGATAGCGGAATGTCGGGTTAAATCTCGCAATTCAGTCATGGCAACCTCCGGGCTCAGACAACCCTTCAAGTTACCGCTGAATTGCTTCAGTTCTTTGACAGGCAGGCCTGGACCGACCATTCAAAAGCTGGAGCCTTTAGCAACAGTTATCGTTAACAGCTTGTAACTTTTTTTTCAGATCAGTAACCTTGGTAGTACGTAGTAACCGAGGTATTGCAGTTGTCTTACCAATCGAAAGCCGCTTATCAATCAGGCTCCCTCACTTTTCGACTGATCGTCCAGACTTCCTCAGTGGCCCTTTGGCCGCATTCCCTGAAAACCCAAAAGGAGAATCAACCATGCGAAAGCTAATGCCTATCGCGTTGCTTTGCGCCGCGTCTGTCCCGGGACTTGCCCAGGCAGATTGCGGCGAAGTGTCCATCACGGAAATGAACTGGGCCTCCAACACGGTGGTGACTAACGTCGCCAAATTCATTATGGAACAGGGTTACGGTTGCGATGTCACCATCGTTCCATCCGATACGGTACCGGCAGTCACCTCGGTGGCCGAGAACGGTGAGCCGGACATTGTCACCGAACTGTGGCTGAATTCTGCCGGTGATGCTTATCTGCGCCTTGAAGAAGAAGGCAAAATCGAGCGGCTGGGCAAGGTGCTTGATCCAGGTGGTGTGGAAGGCTGGTGGATTCCAACCTATCTGGCCGAGAAACATCCTGAGCTGAAAACCATCGAAGGTGTAATGGAAAACCCTGAACTGGTGGGCGAGCGCTTCAACAATTGCCCGAGCGGCTGGGGCTGCCGGGTCGTCAGCGACAACCTGATTCGCGCGCTGGATCTGGAAGAATCAGGCATTGAAGTGTTCAATCACGGTTCCGGTGAAACCCTTGCATCTTCCATGGCATCCGCCGTGCAGAATGAAGAACCCTGGTTTGGTTATTACTGGGGACCCACCATTCCACTGGGCAAGTTCGATATGACCCGTGTTGAGCTGGGTGAGTACAAGGAAGATGTGCACCAGCGTAACCAGACCCAGGAAGCGGACGATCCCGGCGTATCCGAGTTCCCGGCTGCAACCATCCTGACGTCCGTCACCACCGACTTCAAGGATCGTGAACCGGAAGTGACAGAGATGCTCAGCAAGCTTACGTTCAAGACGGAAACCATGAGTGGTCTGTTGGCCTGGATGGATGAGAACAATGCGTCGGCGGAAGAAGCCGCCGTCTACTTCCTGAGCAACAACAGCGATGAATGGTCCAGCTGGCTGAACGAGTCGGCCCGCGAGCGTCTTGCTGCCGTGCTGAACTGATAGCAATCCCACCGTGGCAGAGCCGGGCACCGGCTCTGCCCGCTCCGACTGCCGAAGCACTGCAACACAAACAATCATCCGTAATGCGCAGGGGACACTGAACGCAAATGGCTACCTACGATTTCGTGTTTTCGTCACTTGGTCTCGAGGAGTGGTGCGCAGAAGAAACAAGCGATGCGCCGATGACCATGGCGGCGTTGCTGAAGAAAACCCAGGGCACCGAACAGGAAGCGGATTCCCTCTGGGATGTACCCTTTCCATCCATGGATGCCCTCAATGAATCCTGCGCTTCGTTCCCCAAATCCCGGGAACTCACCAAAGGGCTGGAGCAGGGTTTCCTGTCGGTCAAAGACAGCCTCAGTGTTGTTCTTGACCCGCTGACCCAGCCGCTGAGCTGGTTTCTGGACGGCGCGCTTTACGGCATGCTGAATACGCCCTGGTGGATTGTGATCCCGGTTTTACTGGCGGTGGTATTCCTGGTGACCAAATCCTGGAAACTGGTTACCCTTGTCGCAGCCAGCCTGATCCTGCTGGCCTTTATTGACTACTACCGGTACGCCATGGAAACGCTCTCCATTATTTTCGTGTGTGCTTTCCTGTGCGTGCTGTTTGGTGTACCCATAGGGATAGCAATGTCCCGCAACGACATGATGCAGCGGCTGACGATTCCGGTACTGGATATGCTGCAGACTCTGCCACCTTTTGTTTACCTGATCCCATTGATCTTCCTGTTCAGCGTGACCGAGTCCAAGCTGTATGGCATCGCCATCATTCTCTACGCTATCGTGCCGGTTATCCGCCTCACCAACCTGGGCATCCGCCTGGTAGACAAAGATGTGATAGAAGCTGCTGATGCCTTCGGTATGACCAGCCATCAGAAGCTGTTCAAGGTCCAGATTCCCCTGGCTCTGCCCAACATTATGGCGGGGGTCAACCAGACCATCATGATGAGCCTGGCAATGGTGGTTATTGCCTCCCTGGTATCCGCACCTGGCCTGGGGGTTCTGGTACTCCAGGGTATTCGCAATCTGGAGCTTGGCGTCGGGCTGGTGGCTGGCCTGGGCATCGTGATTCTGGCGGTTATCCTTGACCGGGTAACCAAGGCCTCGCTGGCGCGCATCAACGCCTCACAGAAACAATAAGGGAGCAGACTGTGGACCGGAATATCAAGATTTCCATCCGGAACCTGTACAAGATCTTCGGCCCTGGGCCCGTGGGGGCGCTGGAGCATGTCCGTGGTGGCATGGGCAAGGCCGAACTGCTGGAGAAACACGGCCATGTATTGGGCCTGCAGGACATCAACGTGGACATCCACGAAGGCGAGATTACCGTTATCATGGGACTCTCCGGCTCCGGCAAATCCACCCTGATACGCCATCTTAACCGGCTGATTGAACCCACTGCCGGAGAAGTCCAGGTGGATGGCGAGGGCGTCCTGAGATTCAACGAGGATCAGCTGAGGAAGCTCAGACGGGAACGGATGTCGATGGTTTTCCAGAAGTTTGCATTGCTCCCCCACAAAACCGTACTGGAAAATGCCGGCATGGCGCTGCTGGTTCGGGGTTACTCCGTGGAGGAGTTCGAGAGCGAAGCGAAAAAATGGCTCGCCCGGGTTGGTCTGGAGGGCAATGAAGACCAGTATCCCCACCAACTCTCCGGCGGCATGCAGCAAAGGGTGGGAATTGCCCGCGCACTGGCATCGAATTCCCCGATAATGCTGATGGATGAGGCGTTCTCGGCGCTGGACCCACTTATTCGCTCCGACATGCAGGATCTGCTACTGGAACTGCAGGACGAACTTCAGAAAACCGTTGTGTTCATCACCCATGATCTGGACGAGTCCCTGAAGTTGGCAGACCATCTGGTCATCCTCAAGGACGGCCACATTGTCCAGCAGGGTGAGCCCCAGGAAATCCTGATGTACCCCAATGACCCCTACATCACAGATTTCATCAGCGACATTAACCGGGCCCGCGTGCTGCGGGTACGATCAGTCATGGAAAAAACCATGGACGTACCGGAGAACTGCGCCGGTGATATTTCTGATCGCGACAATCTGGAATCGGTGATTGCCCGGTCTGATGGCGATACCAATCTGACCTATCGTGTGGTTCGAAAAGGCAAACAGGTGGGCATCCTCGATATGAAAGAACTCGTCAAGGCGCTGGTTCCGACGGAGGCCTCTGAAGGCGATGCCAGAAGCCGCTACTGACACTGAGTTGATGCGGCCTGGCGAACTGATACAAGCAGATGACAGATTCATGATCCGGGCGCTATGATTAGGTTGTTGCCGCAGCTCCGCGGTGCCCCGGACAACGATCATGTCCCGACTCGTCTGTATTGTGCTCGTAGTGTTTCTCTTTTCAGGCTGCTCTCCGCCGGACAGTGCCCCGCCCGCCGCGGTTGCGGGAACTTCGGGCGATACGCAGCCTTCCGCAAGCATTATCGACCGCCAGAGCGAGCCTGGCACCATCGTTATAGCCGCAGACCCATGGTGCCCGCACAACTGCGAAGCGGGGGCTGATCATGAGGGATACATGGTGGATCTTGCCCGGGAAATCCTCGTCGAGTCCGGTTACACGGTAAAGTACATCAACGTCACTTGGGCAAGGGCCCTGCAGATGACCCGTGAAGGCCAGCTGGATGCGGTTGTCGGCGCTTTCAGAACCGATGCCCCGGACTTTGTTTTCCCGGCGATGGCTCAGGGCTACTCATCCATTGCACTGTACGCCCATCCGGACAACAGCTGGATCTTCAATGGCCTTGAATCACTCCATGACCAGCAACTGCTGGTCATTAACGGATACTCCTACACCCCGGAGCTGGATCGTTACATCGAGCAGAACCAGGCCGATCAGGAGAGAGTATGGGTAATTTCAGGACCTTCACCGCTAAGCCGGGCTATTGAGCTATTGGAGCAGGATCGTACGGACATCTTCGTTGAAGATACCTACGTCATGGACTGGTGGGCCGGGAACGCCGGGAGGCTGGCCTCCCAACCCCGGCAGGCGGGGCTGGTCAGCGAGTCCGAGGCTTTTGTCGCTTTTTCCCCCGCCCGTGAGGACGCCGGCAAGCTGGCAGAATTGCTTTCCGAAGGAACACGCCAACGGCTTGCCGACGGCCGACTCCAGAAGATCCTGGACACTTACGGGCTCAGGCTGTGGACTGAAATGCCGTAATCACCCGACCATACTGCAATTTCAGCAGTAGTACACTTTGTGAAATGCCGATTTTAATGCACCGCGGTTACCATTTCCGGCCTCAAAGCATTACGCTTTAGGCCATTTAATACGCGGGAGACGACTGCAACATGGCCATCAAACTCTACCAGTTTGCGATTTCACATTACTGCGAAAAGGTTCGCTGGGCACTGGCTTACAAAGGGCTGGAATACGAGGCCATTAACCTGCTACCCGGCCAGCACGTGAAAACCATCCGCAAGCTCACCGGCCGAGAGTCCTCGGTACCGGTACTTGACCACGACGGCCACCGGGTTCAGGGGTCCAATGAGATCATCGACTACCTGGATGAAACTTTTCCCGACAACCCGCTGACACCGGCCGACCCTCAAATCCGGGAGACTGCAATGGCCTGGGAGCAACGACTGGACGATGAGCTCGGCCCTGCCGTGCGTTGCTACTCCTATCACCATTTTCTGCAGCGTCCCAAGGTTGTAGTGCCCATGCTGGCAGCAGGCACGCCCTTCTATAACCGGATTCTGCTGAAACTGGCGTTCAGCCGTGTCGATGAGATAATGCGCAAGTGGATGAAAATCAATGAGAAGACGGCGGAACGGTCACGGGAAACCATGGAAGCCTACCTGACCGAACTGGCCGAGGCGTACCGGCAGCGACCTTACCTTGCGGGCGACAGCTTCTCCCGCGCCGATCTCGCGGCCGCTGCACTGTTCGCGCCCATGTTTCAGCCGTCACAGTATCCGGTACCCTGGCCCAAGCCGGCAAAGATTCCCCGCGACATCAAGGCCTGGCTGGATGAGTGGCAACCGCAGATCCAGACGCTGGAACACGTTTATACCGCTAATCGCTGAGTTGTTGGCGGCGCACCACACCGGGAGAATCACCGGTCCGGCCACTGTTGCCAGGTTAACCGGTGCCGGGCCAGTCGCCGCTGCAACGTGCGGGGCGACATGTGCATGGCGCTGGCCGCTCGCGTCAGCGTTGGATCCCGCCGGAGCAAGAGCACAAACCCCATTTTTTTCAGGGTCTGTCTCATATCCGGACGCGTTTTCCCGCTAGACTCCGGTTACGCCAACAAAAAGCCCGGACTCAAGCAAACATGGACCTGCCGGAAAGCTTCATCAACAGCCCGAACCACCACCGGATTCCATTCCTGTCTTGGGTTCCGCAAAATCCCACCGCAGTATTGGTGATCGCCCACGGCATGGCAGAACATGCGGCCCGCTACCAGCCACTGGCCCAGTGGCTCAACCAGCAGGGTATAGCGGTTTTGGCCATCCAGCACCGGGGCCATGGGCCGCAGTGCCCGGATATCGACCTGGGCCACTACGGCGACAGCCGAGGCTGGCAAAAGGTAGTGGATGATCTGCAACAGCTAGTGGTTCATGCCCGGAGGCAGTATCCCGATCTTCCGCTGACACTGTTCGGGCATAGTATGGGATCATTTATTGCTCAGGGGTTTACCCAGCAATACGGCGACCAGATTGACAATCTGATCCTCTGCGCCACCAATCGCATCAACCGACCTAAGCTCGGGATCTCCCTGGTGCTGATAAAGGCCATCGGACTTCTGCGCGGCAAAAGACATCACAGCCCACTGATCGATGGCATGACCTTTGGTACATTCAACAAGGCTTTCTCCCCCAATCGCACCAGCCACGACTGGCTAAGCCGCAACCCACAACAGGTGGATCGCTACCTGAAAGACCCGTTATGCGGTTTTCCCTGCACGGTTGGTCTCTGGTCCGATTTCATCAATGGCATGCTCGGACTCTATCCGGCAACCTGGCGTAACGATCTTCCCATTCATCTGCTCGCGGGCGACTGTGATCCGGTGGGGGAAATGGGGCGAGGCTTCAGCCAGCATGTCACCCACCTGAAAGCAGCGGGCCTGAACGTTGCCTCGGAACGGCTGTTTCCCGGCGCCCGTCATGAGCTTGTCAACGAAACCAATGCCGATGAAGTATGGGAACATATTCTCCAGTGTCTTCCCGGGAAGGCTGCTCCCGGGCTCTGAGAACATGACGTCCGCGGCATGGATGTCTGCCTGCAGATCAAGAGTGTGGCGATCGTCGAATAGACCAGCCACCACCGATACCAGGCCCAGCCACTAACCCACCTTCCGGGGATGATCTAGCGGGTACCGTAGACCACCATGGTCTTGCCCTTGACCCGGACCAGACCCTGGTCTTCGAGGGTTTTCAGCACCCGGCCGACCATCTCGCGGGAGCAACCCACAATACGGCCAATTTCCTGGCGGGTTATCTTGATCTGCATGCCATCCGGATGAGTCATGGCATCCGGCTCCTTACACAAGTCCAGCAGAGTGCGGGCAACACGGCCTGTCACGTCCAGGAAGGCCAGGTCGCCCACCTTGCGTGTTGTCTGACGCAGGCGCGAGGCCATCTGCTCACCGATGAAGTACAACACCCTGGGGTCCTGCTGGGCAATTTCGCGGAACTTGGTGTAACTGATTTCGGCAACTTCACACTCGGTCTTGGCCTTTACCCAGGCACTGCGGGAGTCCATGTTGTCGAACAGCCCCATCTCGCCGAAGAAGTCCCCGGCATTCAGGTAAGCCATGATCATCTCGCGACCGTCGTCATCCTCGATGATAACGGTAACGGACCCCTTGACGATGTAGAACAGGGAATCACTTTTATCCCCGGCATAGATGATGGTGCTCTTGGCAGGGTAGCGCCGGCGATGGCATTGCGAAAGAAAATAGTCCAGGTGCTTGGTTTTCTGCTCAACCGGCTTGACGATAGTGGCCATAGTGCGAGTCATGCCTCCTTAACACTGGCGGGATCCTGATGTTTTTATTCACCCTGCTTTCCGTGCGGGTTTATTCATTATGGACGCAACTTATAACAAGAAGGCTCCGTCTCGGCAACCTGAAACAGTATAGACCAGATATTCGGAACTGCTTTTTGCAAGGCTGCCGGGCCTTGCCGGATATGCTAGCATCCGACCCCATTGTACGTTATACCCCATGCGGAGCGCGAAAACAGATGAAAGCAATCATTGACTGGACCGGCGACGCCGCCTTCAGGGCAACCAGTGGCAGCGGCCACGCTGTGCAGATGGACGGCCCACCGGACCACGGCGGCAAGGATCTGGGGCCCCGCCCCATGGAGATGATGCTGATGGGGCTCGGCGGCTGCTCTTCCTTTGATGTCATGAGCATCCTGCAAAAAAGCCGTCAGGACATTACTGCCTGCCATGCAGAACTGGAGGCGGAAAGAGCCGATGCCGTGCCGGCGGTCTTTACCCGCATTCACCTGCACTTTGTTGTCACCGGGAACAATCTGAAGGAAAACCTGGTAAAAAGAGCCGTCAGCCTGTCTGCGGAAAAATACTGCTCCGCCTCCATCATGCTGGAAAAGGCAGGCGTGGAAATCACCCACAGCCATGAGATCCGTGAGGCCTCCTGAGCAGGGACAAATACGGATGCTACAATATTGGTGTGGACTCTACCCAAAACATGGGTCGGTGTGCATAATACGCACCCTCTCCGCCGGTCTGCGCATAAGGTAAACATCCCGGTCAGTTATCGGTGGCGGCCTTGGTGGCATGCAGCAAACAGGCATGACCACTGACACTCATCTCCAGTCACTTGGGGGGGCTGAACATGGAAACCAAACTACAGCTGCATGGTTTCAATAACCTGACCAAATCACTGAGCTTCAACATCTACGACATCTGTTATGCGCAGACCGAAGAGCAACGTGAAGCCTACATTGATTACATCGACGAGATGTACAACGCCGAGCGTCTGACCCAGATCCTGACCGATGTGGTCAAGATCATCGGCGCCAACGTACTCAACATTGCCCGCCAGGACTATGAACCCCACGGCGCCTCCGTCACCATGCTGATCGCAGAGCATGAACTCAGTGATGGTGAGCCGGATAACGAGGAGTCACCTGGCCCGCTCCCGGATGCCATCGTGGCACACCTGGACAAGAGTCACGTTACCGTTCACACCTATCCGGAAAGTCATCCTCACGATGGTGTCAGCACCTTCCGTGCCGACATCGATGTGTCTACCTGTGGCCTGATATCGCCGCTGAAGGTACTCAACTACCTGATCCACAGCTTTGATTCCGATGTGGTCACCGTTGATTACCGCGTACGAGGCTTCACCCGCGATGTGGATGGCACCAAACATTATATTGATCACGACATCAACTCGATCCAGAACTATCTGACCGAGGATACCCAGAACGCCTACCAGATGATTGACGTCAACGTCTACCAGGAAAACCTGTTTCACACCAAAATGATGCTCAAGAACTTCAAACTGGATAACTACGTGTTCGGGGTCAATGCAGGCGACCTGGATCCACAGGAAGCGCAGTCCATTGAAGACCGCCTGAGACGGGAAATGCTGGAGATTTTCTACTCCCGCAATGTGGAATAATCTTGCCGGGTGCCGGTGGTGATCAGCCATCACCGGACCTTCAGTTTTTTTGATGTCCCCCTCCAGAATTCTCCGGTTTATTCCCAACGCTTCAAAGGCGTTTAATAGGCTTTATACCCTTTGAGGAGGAATACGCCATGTCCCTGCGATCGCTGAAACAGACCATCCCTGCCCTGGAAACCTCCGACGGCGCCGGCGTACGCATCAAGCGCTCTATCGGCCAGCACCAGAACATACGCCTTGATCCATTCCTGATGCTGGACGAATTCGGTTCCGACCAGCCCCAGGATTACATCGCCGGATTTCCGTCCCACCCCCACCGGGGGTTCGAAACGGTCACCTACATGATTGAAGGCCACATGCTTCACGAGGATCACCTGGGCAACCGGGGCAACCTCAGGAACGGAGGCGTTCAGTGGATGACGGCCGGGCGCGGCATCGTGCATTCGGAAATGCCGCAACAGGAATCCGGGCAGATGCGCGGCTTCCAGCTCTGGCTCAACCTGCCCGCGGCAGAGAAAATGAAGCCTGCTGGTTACCGTGACATCCAGCCCGAGGACATTCCCGCCATCAGTGTAGACGGTGGCCTGCTAAAACTGATTGCCGGTAAGCTATCGGTTGAAGGGCAGGAGCACCGGGGTGCAGTTATCGGTGGCAGCACTCGCCCCCTGTATGCGGATATCCATCTGGAGCCAGGAAAGGAAACACTGCTGCCGGTCAGCACGGAACTGGACGCTATGCTTTATCTGTACGATGGCGATGCATCACTGGTATCGGACGAGGGTTCTCAAACCCTTCAGGCCTCGGCCGCCAGTATTCTTTCGCCGGGAGACAGCATACGGGTCGGAGCCGGTGAAAACGGTGCCCGCCTGCTGCTGATCGCGGGAAAACCGATTGGCGAACCGGTGGTGCAATATGGCCCCTTTGTGATGAACACCCGCGAACAGATCGAGCAGACCCTGCGGGATTACCGCGACGGACGCCTGACCGCCTGATCAGGCGAAAGGCTTGCGGGCCATCAGCTCCGACACCAGCGGCCGCATGATCAGATCCATGGCCAGCGACAGCTTTGTCCCGGGAATGACCAGAGTGTCATGACGGGACAGGCTGCTGCCGGCAATAACCTGCAGCAGATAGGGAAGGTCCACATCCGAAGGATCACGGAAGTGGATGACGATCAGGCTCTCATCTTCCGTAGGTACATCACGGACGACAAAAGGATTTGAGGTATCCACCAGCGGAATCCGCTGGAAGTTCACATGGGTGTGGGTAAATTGCGGGACAATATCGTGCACGTAATCATCCATCCGATTGATGATGGTCTGCACCACCGCATCCTGTGAATACCCCCGCTTGTTGGTGTCACGGTGGATTTTCTGAATCCACTCGAGATTGACGATGGGAACCACACCAACCAGCAGGTCGACGTACTGGGCGATGTTATAGGCTTCGCTGACGACCCCGCCGTGCAGCCCCTCGTAGAAAAGCAGGTCGGTATCCGGGGCCAGCGGCCCCCAGGGGGTAAAGGTACCGGGTTTGTGGCCGGCCTCAATCAGCTGTCTGTCTTCGTCATGAACATACTGGCGGAATTGCCCGTTTCCGGTGTGGCCGTAGTCGTAAAACAGTGCCTCCAGCTTGTCGATGTGATTTGCCGCCAGCGCAAAGTGGTTACGTTCACCAAACTGGCCCTTGGCAGCAAGGCGGGCCATCTGCTCACGGTTGTAGCGGTGAAAACTGTCACCACTGACCATGGCAGCCCTGAAACCCTCACCGGCAAAAAGACGGCTGAAAATCCTGCCGGTGGTAGTGGTGCCGGCACCGGATGAACCGGTAACCGCAATGATCGGATGGCGTTGTGACATAGCTGACGGTCCGGAAAGTCAGTCCAGGCTGGTGAGCAGCCGCGGCTTTTCGATGATGAAACCCTGAGCATAATCCACGCCCAGACTGGTCAGCATATCCAGAACCCCACGTGTTTCAACCTGTGAGGCAATGACTTCCCGTTTCATGTAGTGAGCCATGTCCACCATCGACTTCACCATCGCCCGGTCGGTTTCACTGGTATCCAGTTGGCTGGTGAACGCGCCGTCCAGCTTGATGAAGTCCACCGGCAGATCGCGCATGAACTGAAACGACGTCGGGCCGTTGCCGAAATCACCCAGGCAGAACCGGCATCCCAACTCCTTCATCTCATCAATAAACTCAGAAATCCCCTGAATGTCGTTGATGGCAGAAGCCTCGGTGATCTCGAACCAGATCCTCTCGATAGGAGCGTCTTTCTGGCTCAGCTTGTCGTAGATGAACTCCATCAACAACTGATCGTTCAGCGAATGCCCGGACAGGTTAATACAGATACCACCCATGTGTTCCGGATCGGGTGCCTTGTCCCGCAACCAGTCCAGCATCTGCCCTACCACCCAGCGATCAACAGCCTGCATGCGGTCATAGCGCTCGGCCATCCGGACGAAATCCTTGCCGGTAATGAGATTACCGGTGTCGTCATACATACTGATGAGAATCTCGTATTGGGGCGCCATGGTGGTGTGGGGATGCAGCGGAATGATCTTCTGGCATCGCAGCAACACGCGCTCTTCGTTGAGATCCCCGAGATTGGCCACCTTGGCGGCAATCTGCTCCTGGCGGGCGTGATCGTTTGCGTCCAGAGAATATTCCATTACTTTGCCATGGCCGCGTTTTTTGGCCGCTTTCATCGCCTCTTCGGCTGCCTTCAGCCAGCGCTCGGCGTTGGCAAGCGCGGGCATTTCCTGTGCAAGCCCGGCACTGGCCGAGAGGTGATATGTGCCGCTGTCGAAGCGAAACTCCATCGCTTCGACAGCCGACACGATCTCTCGCGCCGCTGCCAGCGCACTTTCCGCTGGCAGCATCAGGGCAAACTCGTTACCGGAAAGCCGGGCCAGAGGCATGCCGTCACCCACATGACTACGAAGTACATCCGCTACCATGCGCAACGCTTCATCCCCCGCCTGGTAGCCGGCCGTATCATTGAGCAGCCGGAACTGCCGCAAATCCAGCCGGACAAGTGCACGTTCATCCTCACGCCGGGCCAGTTGTTGCTCAAGCATGCGTTCGAACTCACGACGCCCCAACAGACCGGTCAGTTCATCGTGAGTGGAAGCCCAGGACAGCTGATCGTAGACCTTGCGCACCATCCGGTCGATACTCTCATCCACCAGCGGCCGCTCATACTGGCTGTCCGGCACGATAATACCTTTGCGCATTTGCCGGGCCAGAGCCTCCAGATCCAGCTCCACAACCCGCATGCCCTGGTGGTTAACAAACACGAACCGGCTGAAACCACGGGCTACCCAGACCAGACGAACATACTGGGGGTCATCCGGCTTTTCCTGATCCCTGAGCCAATCGCCGGTGCGCAACTGCTGGACACGATTGACCCAGCGCTGCAGGCTGCGTTGGTCACGCTCGGACAGGGACTGCTTCTTGTCGTCTTCGCTCTTCGCCGGCGGAATTTCCACCATATCCGGCGGGCTCTCAGGGCGGCGCACCAGGAACTGCTTGAGCTCGTCGCGAATCTGGGAAGACGGCATATGATTACTGGAGATTGAGGCCAGGCCGTCCTGTATCACCCGCAATAATTCTGGCAGGTTGATGTTGTTCTCGGGGTCATCCGCAAACGTCATCAGCGAATCAATCACCGAAAGATAATCTTGCCACAGCGGGCTATCCTGTCCCTGGCGAATCCAGGTAAGCGAGAGCAGATCACGCCAGCCACCGTCCAAAAGGCTGACTACCGCCTTCGGAACTTTCCGGCCCGCCAGCTTCTGCTCCAGCACGGTCGCCACTGCCTCCTTGGACTCGGACACCTTCTGGGCACCCTCGGCGGCGGCAGTCACACGTTCCACGTTGCGCCGATACACAAGATTCTGGCGATCAATCAGACCATCCAGCTCCTGCACCGCGCTCTTAAAAACGCCGGTGTCCTGCTCGAAATCTGTGGCAATGCGTTGAACCAGTTCGTCGATTCGCCGCTGCACCACCGGATTGATTCGGCCACCCTTCACACCCAACTGGGC
>JBHEPI010000131.1:0-36586 GCA_046260345.1 Marinobacter sp.
GTCCCCACCCTTTTGACCACCCTGATGCTGGGGCTTTTCTTTACCTACAGCTGGGTCAACAATATTGAAAACCTTCTCAAAGACCGTGGCGAGTCCCTCTCGCGGCAGTTGTCTGCCGGGTCTGAGTATGGACTTTTCACTGCCAATCGCAGCCTTCTGAGCAGCCTTTCCAATGCCCTGCTCGAAGAGCAGGACGTTCGCTCCATTACCTTTTTCGACAGCCAAGGTGAGCGCCTTCTGCATACCGGCCCCGGCGGCTCGGATGACATCCGCGATCAGGCCATGTCCAGCGAGCAGCCGCTTCAGATTATCCGGCCTGACAGCACCGTTTTTGTCACCCCGGTCCATCTCCAGGATCTGATGATAGAGGGCATGCTGGACCCGGATTCCCGGCAGGCCGTTGGCCGTGGCAACCAGCCAATAGGCTGGGCGATGGTGGAGATGTCCCATGTGCGCACGGAAAAAGAAACCTACAAAGCCCTGCTGATTTCCATGCTGCTGGTTCTGGGCGGCGTACTGATGAGCCTTGCCATTGCCATGAGGCTCAGCCGCGCCTTTACCGATCCGGTTTTTGAGCTCAATGAAGCGGTAGCGAAGCTGAAAGAAGGCAAGCTGGACACCCGGGTATACACCCGGGCCGGGCCGGAATTTGAGCAGCTGGAATCCGGCCTGAATGCCATGGCCGGCGAATTGAGCAAGGCCCAGGCAGAGATGCAGCAGAACATTGACCAGGCCACGGAAGACCTGCGGGAAACTCTGGAAACCATCGAGATCCAGAATATCGAACTGGATTTTGCCCGCAAGGAAGCGCTTGAAGCCAGCCGCATCAAGTCCGAGTTCCTGGCCAACATGTCCCACGAGATACGCACACCACTGAATGGCATTATCGGCTTCACCGAGCTGCTGCTGAAAAGTCCCTTGCCACGACAGCAGCGAGATCACCTGAGCACCATCCGCAAGTCGTCGGAAATACTGCTGACCATCATTAACGACATCCTCGATTTCTCCAAGATCGAGGCCGGCAAGCTGATTCTGGACCGCATCCCGTTCCAGCTCCGCGACATTGTCGAGGAAGTCATGGTGATGCTGGCCCCGGCAGCCCACAGCAAGAACCTGGATCTGGTGCCACTGGTTTATAACGACGTCCCCGACAACATCATGGGAGATCCACTGCGGGTGAAGCAGGTGATCACCAACCTGGTCAATAACGCCATCAAGTTCACCCAGACCGGTGAAGTGGTATTGCGGGCCAGCCTTGAAGAAGAGGACAAGGAAAGCAACCGGATTACCCTGCGGCTGAGCATTACCGACTCCGGCGTTGGTCTTTCCCGCGCCCAGCAGCAATCACTGTTCAATGCCTTCAGCCAGGCTGATGCATCCACCGCGCGGCAATACGGTGGTACCGGGCTTGGTCTGGCAATTTCCAAGCGTCTGGTTGAAGAAATGGGCGGCAAAATAGGCCTGGAAAGCGAACTGGGCAAGGGCTCTACCTTCTGGTTTACCCTCACCTCGGAGCTGTCCTCTACAGGTGAGGCGATCGCGCCGAAAGATGCGCTGCGTGGCGAACGGGTAATCTATCTGGAACAGCAGAAGACCACCGGACTTTCAGTGGAGCACATGCTGCGGGAATGGGGCATGACGGTAGACCGGGTTTCCTCACCGGGCGCCATGCAGGAGCAAATCGAGGAAGCCCAGAAAGCGCAGTCTGGTTACGCGGTTGCCCTGCTCGGCATCACCCGCCATCTGCTCAACTCAAGCCAGTACTGCTCTCTGGTCAGAGCCCTCGAACTCGAGAGGGATTGCCGTACCCTTTTGCTCACGCCAACGCTGGAAACACACGACACACCACTTTCGGGTCTTGCCAGCGGACACCTCACCAAGCCGGTATGCCGGGATTCGCTCTACGATGAGCTGCTGTTACTGGTCCATGGAATCAGCAGCGGGCAGCGACAGCTTCCGGCCCCATCCGCGGCACAGGAGGCAGCTCCGCAATCCGGTCAGGCGCCACGAGTTCTGGCAGTGGACGACAACGATGCCAATCTGAAGCTGGTGCTGACGTTACTGCACGATTGCCGCATTGAAGCCGAGGGCGCCAGCAGTGGCTTTGAAGCCCTGAGCAAGGCGCGTCAGAAGCCATTTGATCTGGTTTTCATGGACCTGCAGATGCCGGGCATGGATGGTGTGGAGACCACGGAAAGGCTGCGGAACCTGGACGACAACAGTCATCGCACCCGCATCATTGCCCTGACCGCGCATGCGCTGGCAGAAGAACAGGACCGGCTGATCCGGCAGGGATTCGACGGCTATCTTGCCAAGCCCATCAGCAATCGCCAGTTGATCGACATCATCTACGACTATACCGGTTACAACTGCGAGCCGGCTGGGGAAAGGGGCTATCTCCCCGTACCTGAGGTTCGCGACACCCGCCGGGCTCTGCGACCCTCTACCCGCAAGAAACAACCGGATTGTGTCAGTGTCGCCGAGAGCATTCAGCTGGCTGCGGGCAAAGCGGACCTGGCGGAAGAATTATTCAGCATGCTGGTTGAACAGATCCACACCGACCTGGACCGGGTTAACAGGCTCTGGGACAACGGCGACCGGGAAGAGTTACTGGAATGCGTGCACAAATTGCATGGTGCCACCCGATATTGCGGTGTACCTGAACTGCGGGGCGCCGCCAACCAGCTGGAAACCGCATTGAAATGCGCCTCACCGGAGACGGAATACCAGAAAGACCAGCTGCTTGTTGCGATGGAACGCCTGCAGACCTGGAGCGAACAGACCGACTGGCAACAGCTGTTCCGTGATCAGAATCAGCAGGCTGAAGTTTAATACCCACATCAGGCCCGGACGCTTGCCAGGATAGCCTTCATGTCCCTGACAGCCTCTTTCAAGCCTGTAAAAACGGCCCTGGCAATGATGGCATGGCCGATGTTGAGTTCATTGATACCGCCAATGGCGGCCACCCGCTCAGTGTTGTGATAGTGAAGGCCGTGCCCTGCATTCACGATCAGGCCTTTTTTCCGGGCATGCTCGACGGCCGTCAGAAGGGTATCGAATGCGGCGCTTTCGGCTTCTGGTGTAACGGCTTCAGCATATTCACCAGTATGGAGTTCCACCACCGGTGCGCCACACCTGACGGCAGCGTCAATCTGCGCGATGTCCGGGTCTATAAACAGAGAGACCTCAGCACCGATCCTGGCCAGCCGTTCGCAGGCCCTGGCCACGCGAGCCTCCTGACCCTCCACATCGAGCCCACCCTCGGTCGTCAGCTCTTCGCGCTTTTCCGGCACCAGGCAGATGCATTCCGGCCGCACCTGTTCAGCGAATGCCAGCATGGCATCTGTCACCGCCATTTCCAGGTTCATCTTGGTGGTTAGGATTTCTTTCAGTAAAAGTACATCCCGGTCCTGAATGTGGCGGCGGTCTTCCCGGGGATGAATGGTAATGCCATCAGCCCCGGCCTCTTCCGCCAGAATGGCTGCCTGGACCGGATCCGGGTAGCGAGTGCCCCTGGCCTGGCGCAGCGTCGCGACATGATCAATATTGACGCCCAGCAACACTCTGGGGTTGGTTGCACTAGGATTCATGACGATCTCCTCGATGATGACGGAACAGACTACGGCTGTTGAGGGGCCGTCCCTGCAGAAGGTAATCCACCAGTACACGGGTTACCCGTTTGGCAACACGCCGACACTCAGTGGATTCCAGATCTCCGGAGGCCAGCGCCCGCAAGGTGGCACCGGAAAGGTTCTGAAGCCTGGCACCAGCCGAGGGTGTGGCCAGAATCCCCTGCTCCGGATCATAGCAATAATACCCACTGGTCTCGACTGCATGCCCGGTGTCGGTTGCCAGGTCCCAGGCGAAGTCATACCCCAGTTCCGCGGCAAAGGATTGCTCAAACCGACGAAGGACCGGCTCCACATCAATGGCATCCGACAGTTCGGCTATCACATCGATATAGGAGGCGAAGAGACGGGGATGGGGATCTGCCAGGGGCAGCAGCCGCTGCAACAGTTCGTTCACATACAACCCGCTGTACAGTGATATCGTGCGCTTCAGGGCAGGCCCGCTGCGGACGTCTGCCTGGGTCAGTGTCTTCAGGTCACTGCGGCCGGTCCAGTCCAGCAGCAACGGCTGAAACGGCTGTAACTGTGCCTTCAGTGGACTCTTGGCGCCGTTACCACCTCGGGCGACAAGGGTTATCCGGCCCGCGTTGAGGGAGAAGATATCCACCATCAGGCTGGTTTCACGCCAGGGCCGACGGTGGAGGACATACGCGGGCTCCTGCTGCACTGGCCCCGTCATGGACGCCTCAGAAGTCGGTCATACCGAGGCTCTTGAGCGCCCGGTCGCTGTCCGCCCAGCCCCGCTTGACCTTGACCCAGAGCCGCAGCATGACCTTGCTGTCAAAAAGGCGTTCCATGTCGGCTCTGGCCTCCTGGCCGATACGACGCAGGCGCTCGCCCTTGTCGCCGATAATGATCTTTTTCTGGCCCTCACGCTCAACCAGAATCAGGGCAGAAATGTGAAGGGTCTTGCCGTCCTTGCGGAACTCCTCTATCTCGACCGCCACGGAGTATGGCAGTTCGGCACCCAGCTGCCGGGTAATTTTCTCCCGCACCATTTCCGAGGCCATAAACCGCTCACTGCGATCGGTAATCTGGTCATCCGGATAGAAGTGAACACTTTCCGGCAGGAAACGTCCAACGGCTTCCTCCAGGGGCTCCAGATTCATGCCCTTCAGTGCCGACAGGGGAATGATTTCGGCGAAATCCCGTTTCCGTGACAGCATGTCCAGGTGGGGCAGCAGGGCTTCGCGATTCTCGATCCGGTCCACCTTGTTCACCGCAAGAATCACCGGGCACTTCAGGCTGCTCAGCTTCTCCAGCACCATTTCATCGGCAGTGGTCCAGGCCAGCTGATCAACCACGAACACTGCCACGTCAACGTCTTTCAACGCTGAAGTGGCCGCTTTGTTCATATAGCGGTTGATAGCCCGTGGCTCTTCCTCGTGCATACCCGGTGTATCTACGTAAATCGCCTGCACCGGGCCTTCAGTCTTGATTCCCAGAACCTGGTGACGCGTGGTCTGCGGTTTTCGGGAGGTAATGCTCAGCTTCTGGCCAAGAATATGGTTCAGCAGCGTCGACTTGCCCACATTGGGGCGCCCGACAATGGCGACAAAACCACATCGACTGTCCGGATTCTCCGGGCGGGTAACATCATTCATCATTCATTCTCCACGCCCAGTTCCTTGAGGGCATTGCGGGCGGCCTGCTGCTCGGCAATTCGGCGGCTGTTACCGGTGCCGGTAGTTTTCCGGTCCAGTGACGGCAGAGCGCAGGAAACATGGAACGTCTGGGCGTGAGCCTCACCATCCACGGAAATAACATCGTAAAGCGGCAGCGGAAACTGCCGCGACTGCAGGTATTCCTGAAGCCGGGTTTTCGGGTCTTTCTGGGTGTCCTGCAAATCCAGTTGCGTAAGGCGCATCTCAAACCAGCGCAGCACCTGCTCCCTGCAGGTATGGAAATCACTATCCAGATAGATAGCGCCGATTATCGACTCAACCGCATCTGCAAGGATGGATTCACGGCGAAAGCCACCGCTTTTCAACTCCCCGGAGCCCAGTCGAAGGTACTTCCCCAGTTCGAATTCACGACCGATCTCCGCCAGGGTAACCCCCTTGACCATGCGGGCACGCAAACGGCTCAGCTGACCCTCCCGTGCTTTCTCGAAGCGCAGATACAGATGTTCTGCTATGACCATATTGACAATGGAGTCACCCAGAAATTCCAGGCGCTCATTGTTCTGGTTACCATAGCTACGATGGGTTAGCGCCAGCAACAGGCGCTCGGGCGTTTTGAACTGATAACCGATACGCCGCTGCAGTTGTTCCAGATCCGGTTGCGAACTCACTTGCCCTTCATCTCATACTCGTGTTGGAAGTGGATAACCGTATCGACGTTACGGAAAAGGTTGTTGCGGACTTCATAATCCACATTGATTACGACAAACTCGCCGTTGTTTTCGACAGTAATATTCTTGGCGTCGAAGCCCCTGACGTTGTTCACGCTCAGGCGCTTGTTGATCAGGCTTCTGACCTGGGAAGGCCCCATATTGGAGAGGTCTTCGGTTCCCTCCAGGCTTTCCAGTGCCTCCTGGATAGTAATGTCGTCCAGATACGCCGGCCCCAGTTTGATCACAAGTGTCAGCAGGCCGCCGAAAAAGAGCACCATGATCATCATCACCAGTGCCGAGGCACCTGACTGCCTGCGCATGGATGAAAGACTTTTTTTATTCATTGTAGAGACACCCCTGAATTACAACCCACTTATTCTATGCCGCCGACACGATCAAAGGATGGCAGACTGGTCAGCGATTGCCAGTGCATCCAGATCGCAAATGCCTTGCCTACAACCAGTTCATCCGGCACCGTGCCCCAGTAGCGGCTGTCGTTGCTGTTGTCGCGATTGTCGCCCATCACGAAATACTCCCCTTCCGGAACCAGCCACTCACCCTCGCCGGAACTGCCCGTGCGCCCAAGGGTCAGGAACAGGTCATGCTCACTGTCACCCAGGGTTTCACGCCGAAGTTCTGCCGGCGGCAACCGCGCCACAAAACGGGACTCGACTTTCCTGCCATTGATGTAAAGCTCCCTGTCCTCGTAACGGATACGATCGCCAGGCATGCCTACAACCCGTTTGATGTAATTGGTACTGCCATCCTCCGGATAGCGGAAGACAACGATGTCGCCGCGCTCGGGATCATCCACCTCAAGAATTTTCGTGCCGGCAACGGGCAGCCTCAACCCATAGGCATACTTGTTAACCAGAATGAAGTCGCCAACTTCCAGCGTGGGCAACATCGAGCCGGAGGGAATCTGGAATGGCTCCACCAGGAACGAACGCAATACCAGCACTACCGCCAGAACCGGGAAAAAAGAACGGCTGAGATCAACAAGGTAGGGTTCCCCGGGCTCCTTATCGGCCTCGTATTCCCCCGGCTTCAATCCTGCCGCAGCAAGCCTGCGCTTACGTAGGAAGAGCCTGTCCAACAGCCAGATCAGCCCGGTTGCAAACGTCAGAACTACAAGAACCAGGGGAAAATCAATATCCATTCAGGTGCCTTTTAGTTATCCACTTTCAGTACCGCAAGGAAGGCTTCCTGTGGCACCTCGACATTGCCTAGTTGCTTCATGCGCTTCTTACCTTCTTTCTGCTTCTGCAGCAGTTTCTTCTTCCGGCTGACATCCCCGCCATAACACTTGGCGGTTACGTTCTTGCGAAGCGCCTTCACCGTGACCCGGGATACCACCTGGTTCCCGATGGCTGCCTGAATGGCGATATCAAACATCTGCCGCGGGATCAGCTCTTTCATTTTCTCGACCAGTGCGCGGCCCTTATAGTGGGCCTGGTCTTTGTGCACAATCAGCGCCAGAGCATCCACACGCTCAGCGTTGATGAGCACGTCCAGCCTCACCAGATTGGCGGTCTGAAAGCGCACGAAATGGTAGTCCAGTGAGGCAAACCCCCGGCTGGCAGACTTGATACGGTCAAAAAAGTCCAGAACCACTTCCGCCATCGGCAGCTCATAGGTCACCTGCACCTGGGTTGACAGGAAGTGCATGTTTTTCTGGATGCCGCGCTTTTCTTCACAGAGCTTGATGACATTACCCAGGTGTTCCTGCGGCACAAGAATGCTGGCCTCTACAATGGGCTCACGCATTTCCTCGATGGAACCAATATCCGGAAGGCTGGACGGGTTGTCCACCGACAGGGTCTCACCCTGTTTGGTAACGACTTCATAGATTACCGTTGGCGCAGTGGTAATCAGGTCTATGCCGTATTCACGCTCCAGACGCTCCTGGACAATCTCCATGTGGAGCATGCCGAGAAAGCCACAGCGGAACCCGAAGCCGAGGGCATCCGAACTTTCCGGCTCGAAAAACAGCGAGGCATCGTTCAGGGTCAGCTTTTCCAGCGCATCACGGAAATCGTTGTAGTCATCGGAACTCACCGGAAACAGGCCGGCATAGACCTGGGGTTTCACTTTCTTGAAACCGGGCAGCATGGGGATATCGTCCGACCCTTTCTGCTGCACAATGGTGTCGCCCACTGGCGCACCATGAATGTCCTTGATGCCAGCGACCACAAAGCCGACATCACCGGCCTCGAGAATATCCGTATCCTTGGGTTTGGGATTAAAAATACCGACCTTGTCGGCATTCCAGGCCCTACCCGTGGACTTGATAACAATCTTGTCGCCTTTTTTCAAAGTACCCTCGGTCACTCGCACGAGGGAAACGACGCCCAGGTAATTGTCGAACCACGAATCAATAATCAGTGCCTGCAGAGGGGCACTGCGATCACCCTTCGGTGGCGGAATCTTGGCAATCAGGTCTTCCAGAACGTCTTCCACGCCGAGACCACTCTTGGCGCTGCAACGGACTGCCTCGGTGGCGGCGATACCGATGATGTCCTCGATTTCCTGGGCAACCCGTTCGGGTTCAGCCTGCGGAAGATCCATCTTGTTGAGCACCGGCACCACTTCCAGGCCCTGCTCAATGGCGGTGTAGCAGTTGGCCACGGACTGGGCCTCAACACCCTGGCCGGCATCTACCACCAGAAGAGCACCTTCGCAGGCATACAGAGATCGCGACACTTCATAGGAAAAGTCTACATGACCGGGTGTATCGATAAAGTTCAGCTTGTACTCTTCGCCATCCCGGGCCCTGTAATTCAGAGTGACACTCTGGGCCTTGATGGTGATGCCGCGCTCTCGCTCAAGATCCATGGAATCAAGCACCTGCTCGGCCATTTCACGTTCCGTAAGGCCGCCACAGATCTGGATAAAACGGTCCGCCAGAGTGGATTTACCGTGGTCAATATGGGCGATGATCGAAAAATTTCGGATTCGGCTCAGTTCAGTCACAGACAATGAATACTCATAAAAATACGAAGGATTGAGCCCGGACGGGCCACCACCGGATTCCGGCGACGGCGTGATTTTACCGGTTACCGGCCACCATTGCCATGATCAGGAGGTTAGCGGCCGCTCATATTGCCGAATCAGGAAGCCAATGAGGGCATCTTCATCCAGCGGATAGCTGAACAGATTGCCCTGACACTGGGCGCAGCCGGCGCTTTTGAGGAAACTGAGCTGCTGCGGCGTTTCCACTCCCTCGGCGACAACGGTGAGGTGTAATTTCCTGGCCAGCGCAATAACCGCTGAAGCAACATCCGTTGCGCTGACATTATAAGGAATGTCGCGGATAAAACGGTGGTCAATCTTGATCACATCCAGTGGCAGTTGCTGCAGGGCAACCAGTGAGCAGGAACCGGTGCCGAAATCGTCGAGGATCAGACAGACCCCCATGTCATGGAGAGATACCAGCAGCTCCCTCAGCATGCGTGGGTCTTCGTTCAGCAGTTCCGCAGGCATTTCCAGTTCCAGGCACTCCGGGGACACGCCGGTTTCGGTAATCACCTGGCGCATCATATCCAGGAAGCCGGAATCTGTCAGCTGGCGCACCGACAGGTTAACCGCCATTTTCAGCGACTCGAACCCGGCGCGTTCGAGCGCCTGCACCTGAATACAAGCCTGGCGCAATGCCATCTCACCGAGGCGGATGATCAGCCCGGTTTCTTCTGCCAGGGAAATAAACTGCTGCGCGCTGACCAGCCCTTTCTCCGGATGATGCCAGCGCAGGAAGGCCTCCACCCCGATCACGCGCTCGCTCTCCAGGTCAATCTTGGGCTGGTAATGCAGAACGAAACGGTCGCCTTCCAGGGCGGTCGCCAGTTCTTCCTGCTGCAGAAGCCGCCTGGCCGCCTTGATGTTCATGGCCGGGGTGAAAAACTGGAAGGTGTTCCGGCCCAGCTCTTTGGCCCGATACATAGCCAGGTCCGCATATTTCATCAAGGTGCCAGGGTCCTCACTGTCGTGGGGAATCAAGGTGATACCGATACTGACGGTAATGCCCACCTCGTGATCGTTCAGGCGAATGCGCTGGCACAGGCGCCGGAGGATGGTCTCGGCAACCTTGCCGGCGGCGTCCGGGCCACTGATGCGGGATAAAAGCACAACAAATTCATCACCACCCAGCCTGGCGACCGAATCGTCTTCCCTGACACAACCGGTAAGCCACTGGGAAACCTGCTTGAGCAGCTCATCGCCACTGTCGTGGCCAAGGGTGTCGTTAATACGCTTGAAGCCATCCAGGTCCAGGAACATCAGGGCAGCCGGCTCTTCACTGCGGCGGCTTCGGCGCACCACGTGGTTCAGGCGATCCTTGAACAACTGGCGGTTAGCGAGGCCTGTGAGTGGATCGTAGAACGCCAGTCTGTGAAGTTCCGACTGGGCCGCCTTGAGCTGAGTCAGATCCCGCAGGCTGAGCACCACTCCATTTACACCGGGCACGTTGAGCATGGCAGTGAAGGTACCTTCCATGTCCCGCCATTGGCCCTCGGCATCCCGTATGCGGACACGGACCACTGGCATCTGTTTGCCAGGCGACTTGATTGCCTCAACGAAACCGGCTTTCAGCTGAGGCCAGTCTTCCCCATAAACCAGGGTGTCAAGCTCGAGGCGATAGGCCTGATCGGGATCAAAGCCAAGGATGTCACGACTGGAAGGGCTGGCATACCGTGGCTTGCCATTACGCTCCAGCACCAGCGTTACATTCGCGGCACCCTCGGTAATGGCACGATAACGACCTGCGCTGATCTGCGCCTGAATCCGGCTGCGGATCATGGCAAGCACAAACAGGAACATAAGCAGGCTGATGAGAATACCGGAGCTGAGAACAATGGGAGGGCGGGGGTCAGACGCAAGAAAATCAAAGGCCGGCGTGGAGCGGGTCTGCAACAGCCAGTCCCGGCCTCCATGGGTAATCGTCTGGCTCATTTCAAAGCTGGAGTCCTCATCCAGAGAGCCCAGATTGGAGCCGTACATCAGTGAATCCCTGAAGGTTTCCCCACCATCGTAGATCTTCACATCCAGAAACGGAGAAATCAGACCGACAATGCCATCCAGCAGGTGATTCATCCTGAAGGCGCTGAAGACATAGCCTGCCAGCATCATCTGCCGCTCCGCTCGGCTTTCCGGCACATCCCCCCCCTGAAATACCGGGTAATACATCAAAAAGCCTGCCTGGTCTTCAGCCACTTCCTCCTGCACCAGCACTACCTTCCCGGTGACCTTGGGTGCAGCATGGTCCCGCGCCTGCACCAGGGCCCGCCGGTGTACCGGATCACTGAAGGGATCGTATCCCAGTGCCTTGCGATTCCTGTCGGTACCGGGTTCCAGATAAACCATGGGATAATAATCCGGGCCGGTACCCAATGGCGTAACCAGATAGTTGAGCACCCCATCCCGCCGGACAGAGGCTATGTGATCCGCCATCTGGCGAACGCCGATTCTCTGGGCATAGCCGATACCCTGAATGCCGGGGTAATAGCGGTTGATATCCACATTGTCGATGTACTCCCGCCAGTCGTCCCTGCTGACTTCACCGGCAACGGCAAACAGACCGGCGCTGCCGGCCAGTACCTGCTCATAGTTCAGCAGTCGTTCTTCAATGGCGGTTTTAAGCTGCAGGGACTGGGTTTTAAAGCGGGCTTCAGTGCGATCATCAACCAGGCGGATAGATACCTGCCACAGCAGGATGGTAACCGCGATACACCCGGCCAGCAGTAACCAGGCCACCCACGAGTAGCGCAACTGAAGCAGTTTCCGGAGGGGAAGATCCTTTTTGTTCATCATTCGGGCAGGTCCGATCCATGGCCAGTCATCTGATTAATTCAGCCATTATAACAAAAGCCCCGCTGGCTGTCGTTTAACCGACAACCAACAGGGCTCTGTTCAGTGAACGCCCGCAAACCGTACCAGCATTCCTTGCCGACATCCGGCGTGTCAGGGTTTCATAACCAGATAGATAGCCCGCCCCTGACGAACAACGCGAACCGATACCGCGCTGCTTTCCGGCAATGCCGCTACCGCTTCCCGGAAATCCTCAACAGAGTTGACAGAACGACGGTTAAGCTCGGTAATAACATCCCGGGGCCGGATGCCGGCATTCAGCGCTGGCCCCTGGGCAAGCTCGGATACCAACACTCCGCCAGAAATCCCCAGCGAGTCCCTGACGTCATCCGGTAAAGGCTCGACCGTCATACCCAACGGTGCCGATGACGGCCCACTATCACCAGTGGTGGGTGCGGAAGCGCGCTCTTCGCCTTCCTCAGGCAGTTTACCAATTTCAACATCAACGCTGATCTGCTTGCCTTCCCGCATAACCTTCATGGACGCGGTATCACCAATAGGGGTGCGGCCCACCATGGGTGGTAAGTCAGATGAAAGGGTGACTTCCTCGCCTTCATATTCAAGCACGATATCGCCTGCTTTCAGGCCCGCCTTTTCAGCAGGTGAACCGGACATGACCTCGGCAACAAGCGCGCCACGGGGACGCTTCAGCCCGAACGATTCCGCCAGGTCCCGGTTTACTTCCTGGATCAGCACTCCAAGCCATCCTCTGGAAACGCCCCCTTCATCCCTGATCTGCCGAAATACATTCATGGCATCATCAATCGGGATTGCAAACGAGACACCCATAAAACCGCCGGAACGGGTGTAAATCTGGGAATTGATACCGACAACCTCTCCATCCAGATTGAACAGCGGCCCCCCGGAGTTACCGGGATTGATAGCCACATCTGTCTGGATGAACGGAACGTAGTTTTCAGATGGCAGGGAACGACCAAGAGCGCTGACGATACCGGCGGTCACCGTGTAATCGAAACCGAAGGGTGATCCGATGGCCAGCACCCATTCACCCACTTTCAGATCCCCGGAGCTGCCCACCCGCACCACAGGCAGGTCGTCTCCGTTTTCAATTTTCAGGACCGCCATGTCGGAACGGGGATCAGTACCCACCAGTTTCGCCGGCAGTTCCCGGCGATCATTCAGCCGCACAATGATCTCATCCGCGCCTTCCACAACGTGATTGTTGGTCAACACATAGCCGTCGCTGGACACAATAAAACCGGATCCCATGGACTGACGGGGAGCGGAATCTCCCGGGCTCCCCCCGAAAGGCGACTGGGGACCACGGAAGAACTCCTGAAAGAATTCCGGCAATTGCTCAAGCTGACGCTCATCGAACGGGAGGCCCTGGGAACGGTTACGTCCGGACTTCGGTTCGGTTGTGGTACTGATGTTGACCACTGCAGAGGAGTTCTCCTCAACCAGCTCGGTAAAATCCGGCAAACTGCGGGCCGATACGGATTGAGCCAGCGACAAAGGCACCAGCAGGCAAAGCAGATACAGACCGACCGTTGCCATACTCCGACCCCCGGGCCAGAGTGACACGTCACGGTCATTCTTTACTTTGAGCATTCAGACCCCCCAATCAATGATTATATTAAGATTATTGTGTGGTCAAAGTCGGTATTTTCAACACGGTAATCAAGGTTCAGGCGTAAGGGTCAGACAGCACCTGCCTGACTTTTACCAGCCGAGGCTCATAGTCCCGCGCAGGATTTGAGCCGACCCGCCTGGCCACCATAAAGCCCGCGGTCAGCCCTACGCCAGCAGCAAACATGGCGACAGCATCATGCCCCCCTGATAGCTGATGTCCCGATACAGCCCCAATAACCATCAATACCAGTGGCAACGCATACACCAGCAGAGAAGCCCCAAGCAGTGCCGACTCATCAATGGCAACGGTTACTTCGTCGCCAACCCTCGCACCCAGGCTGTTGGTGACCAGCACCTGGTTGGCGCGCCCACCAGACACCCCTGCCAATGCCCGCTGGCCACAGCCATGACGTGCCGAACAACTTTCGCAGGCACTGGTCCGGATTGTCTGCACCCAGACCCGATCCCCACTGACCGCTACCACTTTGCCCGTTTCCGTAATCATTGCCCGATAGCTCCGAATGCCAGCGTATCGTCTACCTTGACGGATTCTGCAACCTTACGCGCGGTCGTGGGGGGAATTTCACCAACCACGGTGACAAAAAAGTCTACGTTATCGACTTCAAGCTGCTTCATGTAAACCGTTGTGGCACCGATGCGTGAGGCTCCGGTGGGCATCAGGATCTCGCGGGCGGGCTCGACAAATACTGAAAATGCCGCCAGACCATCTGAAAACGCCACGGCCTGACCTTTTCCGGAACGCGGAGCCGCGGCAGCGATAAAACCGTCCGGCTGCCATTCAAGCGTCCAGCCCTCCATTCTTGGAGCCGGCGAGGCCGTCTTTTTGGGTGCCAGTTCCCTGGCGACCTCTTCACCTTTAGTGCGGATCTCGAATTCGCTGTCGGACAGGCTGTCGGTAATTTCAAGACTGGTGAACTGAAAGTGTTCAAGAACCTCACCCCCGGCGGAGCGCACGTGGCTTTTCACCAGCAGACCGGTAGACTTTTCCAGCCATAACTGGTGGCTATAACGCAACTCGTCTTTTGCCTTTAGCGCAATTTTCACCACATCGTACCCGGCAATACGATCATACCCGGCCAATTCCGGCTGATACCAGCGGCTGACCGGCATGAGCTGACTTGAGAATGCTTCCGCGAAGGGTCCGGAAGGAATCACCTGATCCAGTTGGATGCGCCCGTGATCAGGAAGCACACACACCACACGCATCCCCTTGCGGACAATTTCACCACTGGCACCGTCCTGGGGAACCAGGCGCTCCTCCACAACTCCATCCAGATAACGATGGGCAATCTGCATGGAGCTGACCTGATCTCCCCGCGCGTAGACGAACACGCCACGGTAAGATGTCATATTAAGCGCGGGGCCGAGGCGATCCAGCCAGTACTTTGCATTCTCTGGATCGGTATCGGCAGATGCCTGACCTACAAGGCAGGCAGCCAGAAGCAACGTCAGCGTGATCAGCCGTCTGCCCCGTTTCAAATACCGAGTCCGGATTCCGGTTTCCGTTGTGCGAATCAACTCTTCAACTCCGGCTGTTATTCACGATGAAATCGCGGGCCTAGTAGCCCGGACCGGATGCACTGACCAGCCGTGCGTAACCAACCGAGCCACGGCCTGCCCCGACACTGTTATGCTGCGCATGCTCAAGCAGGTAGCGGCTGACCTGCTCCCATTGCTCCTCATCCAGCCCCTGCAGGGCAACTTCCTGCACCGGCTCGCCTGCCGGGCTGGCATCCCGGCCCTCGGTCGACTCGGCCGGAATACCAGCGTTGGCAATTGTGGGGCTGGTGTCCGCTGACTCCCACCCTGCACCTGCGCCGAAACCCACCACCAGTGCGAGAGTCACCATGGCAACGGCTGGCCAGTGCCAGTTTCGATCTCCGCTGGCACGACGCGGTACCGCGGGGCTGGCCGTCTTCTGAGAACCGCCGTCCAGTGCCTCTCTGACACGGGCACTGACATCCACCCGATCGTCAGCCAGGTTGCCCTGATGCATCAGATCGCGCACCTGCTGCCAACGCTGCCACTGGGAACAGACTTCATCCTGTCGGGCATGGGATAACAACCTGCGGACAGACAGTTCGTCCGCCTCGTCATCCATCATTGCCGACAGGGTTTCTTTGAGACGATCATCCATAGGACGCAACCTCATTATGTCCGGGAATCGTTTAACAAGGGACCAAGATGACGATCCACTGCGTCCCGTGCCCTGAAAATCCGCGACCTGACAGTGCCAATCGGACACTCGAGGATACCGGCGATATCGTCATAGCTCAGCCCATCGTATTCCCTGAGTAAGAACGCTGACCTGAGTTCCTCCGGAAGATTGGCGATGGCAACCCTGAGGGCTTCCTGCAACTGGTCCCGCTGCAGCAACTTCTCCGGTGAAGCGTTGTCTCTCAGCCTTGCTCCGTCGTCAAAGTTCTCGGCCTCAACGGCGTCTGCACTCCCCTGCGGGCGGCGGCCACGGGACTCCAGGAAATTCTTGGCCGTGTTCACTGCAATCCGGTAGAGCCAGGTATAAAAAGCACTGTCACCCCGAAAGCGCTCTATCGCCCGATATGCCTTGACGAAGGTTTCCTGGGTCAGGTCCATCACTTCCTGGCTGTCGTACACATACCGACTGATGATCGACGCTACCCGTGACTGGTATTTGACCACCAGAAGATCAAAGGCAGACCGGTCACCATGACGGACCTTCCTTACCAATTGAAGGTCTGTCTGGCTTTCATTGTTTTCTTCCTTGTGTCGTTCTGTATCCACAGTCATGGACGGAGTGCCGGGATTTCCATAATGATCGACCATCTGGTCAACTTGCCTGTACTTCGGTGGATTCATGCTGCTGCCCGATGTCCGATTAGGCTATGGTGCGCCCGCTTCGATGGGTGCACCCCGTCAGGCCAAATAGACAGCCGGCACAAAGTTTAGTTCAATACACCTCCACATTATGGCCTGCGATAACGACCCGATGCCACAATCCTACGAATTCGATGTCCTGATAATCGGCAGCGGTGCAGCCGGTCTGACCGTTGCCCTCAATTTGCCCGAACACCTGCAGGTTGCCGTTGTCAGCAAAGCTGATATCAGCAGTGGCGCAACACTCTGGGCCCAGGGTGGCATTGCCGCGGTGCTGGACGACGACGACTCCCTGGAGAACCACATCAGCGATACTCTCAGCGCCGGCGGCGGACTGTGCCATGAGGACGCCGTCCGCTTCACCGTGGAGCACGGCCGCGAGAGCATTGACTGGCTGATTGACAGCGGTGTCACCTTTACCAGGGACGACGAGTCACACTACCACCTGACACGGGAGGGTGGACACAGTCATCGACGCATTATCCACGCTGCCGACGCCACCGGCCATGCGGTTTCTACAACGCTGTCGTCACAGGCCCAGGCACGCTCCAATATTACGCTGATGTCGGGCCGGGTTGCTGTCGACCTGATCACCAATCGCAAACTGTCATTACCCGGCAACGCCTGCGTGGGCGCCTATATCCTGAATCTGGAAGACAGCCACGTTGAACTGTTTCGGGCCCGGTTCACGGTCATTGCCACCGGCGGTGCCAGCAAAGCCTATCGCTACACCACCAACCCCGATGGCGCCTCGGGGGACGGCATTGCCATGGCCTGGCGAGCAGGTTGTCGGGTGGGCAATATGGAATTCAACCAGTTTCATCCCACCTGCCTGTACCATCCCCATGCCAAGTCGTTCCTGATCACCGAAGCGGTGCGGGGCGAAGGAGGGCTGCTGCTGCTTCCGGACGGAACCCGCTTCATGGACAGGTTCGATAATCGGGGCGAACTGGCCCCCAGGGACATCGTTGCCCGTGCCATTGACCATGAAATGAAACGCCTGGGCGCAGATCATCTGCTCCTGGATATCAGCCACAAACCAGACGACTTCATCAGGTACCATTTCCCGACCATCTACGAAAAGTGCCTGGACTTTGGAATTGATATCACCAGGCAACCAATTCCGGTGGTGCCGGCCGCCCACTACACCTGTGGCGGCATACTCAGTGATAAACGGGCCCGCACCGATATCAATCAACTCTATGTGGTCGGTGAAGCTGCGTTCACCGGGCTGCACGGCGCCAACCGCATGGCCAGCAACTCGCTGCTGGAATGCCTTGTCTACGGTCGTGCCGCTGCCGCGGACATCAGCCGCCGGGAATCGGATATTCCCGCACCGCCGGAAGCGCCCGACTGGGACGAAAGCCAGGTAAGGGATTCCGATGAAGACGTGGTAATCTCCCACAACTGGGATGAGCTCCGGCATTTCATGTGGGATTACGTGGGCATTGTTCGCACCACCAAACGTCTGCAGAGAGCCAAGCATCGTATTGAATTGCTGGAGCGGGAAATCGGCGAGTTCTACAGCAACTACCGGGTATCCAATGACCTGCTGGAATTGCGGAACCTCGTTACTGTATCTGACCTGATTATCTGCTCCGCCCTTCAGCGCAGGGAAAGTCGTGGCCTGCATTACACGCTTGATTTCCCGGGGCTGCTCCATGAAGTGAAAGATACCGTACTGGTTCCTACAACCTACAGACGACCATCCCCCTGACGGGGCTTTTTGTCATTGGCCAACTGAGAGTATTCATGTCTGATAACACCGAGTTTAACCGCCTGTGGTGGCATAGCCGTCGCGGCATGCTTGAGCTGGACGTATTACTGATCCCGTTCCTGGAAGAGGCCTACCGGGATCTGCCGGCAGAAGACCAGGCGCGCTACGAAAGACTGATCACCTGCGAAGACAGTGACATGTTCGAGTGGTTCATGCAGCGCAGCCGCCCGGACGATCCCGATCTCCAACGCATCGTCGATATCATTCTGAACCGTGTCCAGCCGGATTGACCTGCGAGTTTCGCCATCGTATCCGGTGGCTTTTATCTGCGCCCTGCCGTGGCTGTTGCTGACAGCCCTGGTAGTGCTGATCACCAGCGGTCTCAACCCGGTGCTGCTTGCACTGGCAGCCATCACAGGTTCCGGAGCCATATTCCAGTATCGTCGCACCGGATTGCTGGTGGGCGCGAATGCCATAACCGGCCTGCGGGTTGAAGGCGAGTACCTATACGCACGCCTTGGCTCTGGCAAGGAATATCCCGTTCTGACTGCTGGCGAAAGCCGGGTAAGCGCAGGGTTCGCCATCTTGAAACTGCGGCGTACCGGTACCATATCGAAGACACATCCTGTTGTTCTGGCTGCACTAACGCCCGGGTTCGGTAATACCTCACCGGATGCGTTCCGCCAGTTACGGGTATGGCTTCGCCTGGGGCGGTCTTCTGCTGTCAGGCAGGCCGGCGACCAGCAACCACTCTCTGTTCAGGAAACCCAATGATTCCGGAGCACTCCATGTCAGATACCGAATATCCGGCGGCCGGCCACCCGCTGCCTCAACCAGCCCGCGTAACCATTTCCGACCGGGTTATCGTGCGGATAACCGGTCCGGGGACGGACAAGTTCCTGCAGGGGCAATTCAGCCAGCAGATGGACGATGTCACCGAAAGCCATTCTCCCAGGGCCGCCGCCTGCACGCCGAAAGGCCGCGCCTACTGTCTCACCAGGCTGGTAAGGGAGGGCGAGGACGTGCTGATGGAACTGCCAGCAGATCTGGCAGACGATACCGTCAGCCACCTGCGAAAGTATCTGATGCTTTTTCGTGGCACTTCCATGGAAATGGAAACCGGCGCCCGGATCATCGGGTTGATGGGCGAAGCCACGGCAAAACAACTGTTGCCTGAGGCCGCCGACAGATTGTCGGCTGCCGGAGACTCGGTGGTCGTTCAGGGAGGGCAGCTGATACGCACCATGAGCACCGCCGAAGGTATGGCCCGCTACGAACTCTGGCAGACCGGAAACGCGGACGAGACGCTGCAACAGACACTGACTGGTATTCCCGAAGCCACTCTGGCCGACTGGCATGCTTCGGAAATTGCTGCCGGCGTGGCGGCGCTTACCCAGGCCACGAAAGAAGGTTTTGTGCCGCAAATGCTGAACTGGCAGCACGTAGGCGGCGTCCACTTCAAAAAGGGGTGCTATACCGGGCAGGAAGTGATTGCCCGCATGCATTTCCTGGGGCAACTGAAGAAAAGTCTGTTTCGGCTGGGTACCGGCCAGATTGCCCACCTGCCGATTCCTGGAGAAGCGATTATGAACGGTGATCGTTCTGTGGGCACTGTGATCAACCGTGTTGGTTTTTCTGATGGCAGCGCAGAGCTTCTGGCCGTGGTGCGCCACGATGCTGCGGAGCTGAGCCTTGCACCAGCGAGCGCCCCGGACGCGGCACTCTCCCTGCGCCCGCTGCCTTATGTGGTTGCCGAAAGGGAACAAACGGGCACGTCTGATACATAAGTTGACAGGAAGAATCACGAGAATTTGCTATAAAGTACTTCATATACCTGAACATTTTGGCCTAGCCGGAGTTTACTGCCGGCCGGGTGACACTCAACTTGCGGACTGCAGCTGACCATGTCGAATATTGTAGAAACCATAAAAGCCGACCTGACCGATGCCATTGAAAATGACAAACTCGTGTTGCCAACGCTTCCGGAAGTTGCGTTACAGGTACGGGAAATCACAGATAATGATGATTCATCGATCCTTGATCTGGTAAAGGTCATCAGCAATGACACGGCTCTTTCTGCCCGCATCATCCGTGTCTGCAACAGCCCGCTTTTCCGCGGCAGTCGCTCCATTGAAAACCTGAACATGGCCGTCAGCCGTCTTGGTATGGCCTACACCAGTAATCTGGCCATGGGTCTGGCCATGGAGCAGATGTTTCAGGCAACCTCGGATATGATCGACAAGCGCCTGCGCGCCACCTGGCAGAAGAGTACCGAGGTGGCTGGCGTGTGCCACGTTCTGGCCCAGCATTACACCAGACTCAAGCCTGATCAGGCGACGTTGGCTGGCCTTGTTCATCTCATTGGTGTGCTGCCCATTCTGCGCTATGTTGAGGACCGGGATATCCAGATCAGCAGTATCATGCTGGATAATGTGATTGATGAGATTCATCCGCGCATCGGCACTACTATTCTGCAAAAGTGGGATTTCCCGAAGGAGCTTCAGAATGTGCCTCTGGAATATTCCAATCTCCATCGTGAGGTGCCAGCTGCGGATTATGCGGATCTGGTGCTGATTGCCAATCTGCAGTTGATTGCGGGTACGGATCATCCCTGGACGGAGGTGGACTGGAAGACGATTTCGGCGTTTGATCGGCTTGGGCTGGATCCTGAGGTGGATATGAGTGAAGAAGAGGACCTGAATGCGCAGATGGAAGCTGCTATGGCACTCCTCCAATAGGTTTGGGGGGCTGGCCAGGGGGGCTGGGGTATTTTTTCTTTGGGAAAAGAACTCGCTGCCCTCAGACACCTTTTCCTTGCAGAAAAAATACCCCAGCACACTGTCCGATCTTACTTTCTTGCGGGCCGCCTTTCGTCGGCCGTTTTACTGCTTGGAATGATTTTTACCGTATTGTTCCAGTAACTCTGATTTGTTTGGCAAGGCCCAATCGACAGTGGGTAGACCGTTTTGATGTAGCCACTCGTTGGCCCGGGAAAAGTGCTTGCAGCCGAAGAAGCCGCGGTAAGCGCTTAACGGGGACGGGTGTGGGCCGTCCAGTACCAGGTGTCTGCTGCGGTCGATGTGCTGGCCCTTCTTTTTCGCGTAACTTCCCCAGAGTAAGAACACCACACCTTGGCGTTCCCGGTTGATGGTTTCTATGACCCTGTCAGTGAAGGTTTCCCAGCCTTTGCCCTGGTGGGCGCCGGCCTGCCCCTGGACGACGGTGAGGACGCTGTTAAGCAGCAATACGCCCTCGTCGGCCCAGGGTTGGAGGCAGCCGTGGTCCGGGGGCTGGATGCCGAGGTCGGCCTGGATTTCCTTGAAGATGTTGACCAGCGAGGGCGGTGTCGCCACGTGGGGGCGTACCGAGAAGCACAGGCCGTGGGCCTGACCGGGGCCGTGGTAGGGGTCCTGGCCGAGGATCACTACGCGCACCTTTTCCAACGGGGTACTGTTCAGAGCGTTGAAGCACAGGTGGCTGGCGGGGAACAGGATTTTGCCCGCCTGCTCCTCCGCCGCGAGGAAGTCAGCCAGTTGTTGCATATAGGGCTGGCTGAATTCACTGGCAAGGTGCTCGGACCAGCCCCGGCCGGTTTTGAGCTGGTCTGCCAGCACCTCTACCGGCTGCATGATCAGCCCTCGTCTTTCTTTGTTTCGGCTTTGTGCTCCGGGCGCATGGCGGGGAACAGGATGACGTCGCGGATGGAGGCCGAATTGGTCAGCAACATGGCCAGGCGGTCGATGCCGATGCCTTCGCCGGCCGTTGGCGGCAGGCCGTATTCCAGCGCCATGATGTAGTCTTCGTCGTAGAACATGGCTTCGTCGTCACCGGCGTCTTTTTCAGCCACCTGATCCTGGAAGCGTTCGGCCTGGTCTTCGGCGTCGTTAAGCTCGGAGAAGCCGTTGGCGATCTCGCGGCCGCCCACGAAGAACTCGAAGCGCTCGGTAACGAACGGGTCGTTGTCCTTGCAGCGGGCCAGCGGGGACACTTCTTTCGGATAGTCGGTAATAAACGTCGGCTGTATCAGGCGATGCTCAGCCGTTGCCTCGAAGATTTCGATCTGGACCTTACCCAGCCCCCAGCCATTCTTGATATGGATTCCGAGATCTTTCGCCACCTTGCGGGCGCCGGTTTCATCGGCCAGCTGTTCGGCCTTTATGTCGGGGTTGTGGCGCAGGATGGCTTCCACCACGGTCAGGCGCTCAAACGACTTGCCGAAATCGTACTCGATGGTTTCTTCTTCGCCATCCGCCAGGGCGCGGGTGTTCACCACCGTTGTGGTTCCCAGCACCTTCTCGGTAATGGTGCGCAGCATGTCTTCGGTCAGATCCATCAGGTCATTGTGGTCCGCGTAGGCCTGATAGAACTCCACCATGGTAAATTCCGGGTTGTGCCGGGTGGACAGCCCTTCATTGCGGAAGTTGCGGTTGATCTCGAACACCCGCTCGAAACCACCCACCACTAGGCGCTTGAGGAACAGCTCCGGGGCGATGCGCAGGTACATATCGATGCCCAGGGCGTTGTGATGGGTCACGAACGGTCGCGCCGTGGCACCACCCGGGATCACCTGCAGCATCGGGGTTTCCACTTCCATAAAATCCCGGTCAGTGAAGTACTGGCGCATGACACTGATGATCTTCGAGCGTGCGTAGAATACCCGGCGGCTGTCTTCGTTCACCATCAGGTCTACATAGCGATGACGGTAACGGGCCTCGGTATCAGTCAGACCCTTGTGCTTCTCGGGTAGCGGACGCAAAGACTTGGTAAGCAGAACATACTCGTCCATGGTCACGTACAGGTCACCCTTGCCGGACTTGCACAGAATGCCACGCACACCCACGATATCCCCGAGATCCCAGTGCTTGGTGTCTTTCTGAACATCCTTGGTGGCATAGATCTGGATACGGCCGGTCATGTCCTGAACCACTTTGAATGCCTTACGGTCGAGCATCATACGGCCGGCAATGGCCACCCGGACGCCCATCTCCGCCAGCTCTTCCTTGGTCTTGTCGCCGTATTTCGCCTGAAGCTCCTCAGCGGTGGCGTCGCGACGGAAATCATTAGGAAAGGCGTTGCCCTGATCGCGCATGTCCGCCAGCTTGGCGCGGCGCTCGGCAATCAGCTTGTTATCCTCTGGCTGTGCATTCTGGGTGTGGTCAGTCATGTTGGCTCACAAAAATCGGGAATTGTCCGGGTTAGCATGTCAAAGGCGCAGTTTACAGCGCCATCTTCAGGCTGGCTTCGATGAACTTGTCGATATCACCATCCAGCACCGCCTGGGTATTGCTGGTTTCCACCCTGGTGCGCAAGTCCTTGATACGACCGTCATCAAGTACATAGGAGCGAATCTGGCTGCCCCAGCCAATATCCGCCTTGGCATCCTCGGCCCTCTGTTTCTCGGCGTTACGCTCCTGCATTTCGCGCTCATACAACTTGGCTTTCAGCTGTTGCATGGCCTTGTCCTTGTTCTGGTGCTGGCTTCGGCCAGCCTGACAGGCCACGACAATGCCACTGGGGGCGTGGGTCAGCCGCACGGCAGACTCGGTCCGGTTTACGTGCTGACCACCGGCACCCGAGGCGCGGTACACATCCACCCGCAGATCGGCAGGGTTGATCTCGATTTCGAAACTGTCGTCCACTTCCGGCGATACGAATACGGATGAAAACGACGTGTGGCGGCGATTGCCGGAGTCGAATGGAGATTTACGCACCAGACGGTGCACGCCAGTCTCTGTGCGCAACCAGCCGAAAGCATAATCACCCTGGATGTGAACGGTGGCGCTCTTGATGCCCGCCACATCACCTTCCTGAAGTTCGACAATCTCTGCTTTGAAACCGCGGCGTTCTGCCCAGCGCAGGTACATCCGTAGAAGCATGTTACCCCAGTCCTGGGCTTCGGTACCGCCGGAACCTGCCTGTATATCCAGGTAGGCATTGTTAGCGTCCATCTCGCCGGAGAACATCCGGCGGAATTCCAGCTTTTCGAGCTCCTTGTCGAGGCTTTCCAGGTCAGCCTCGATCTCTGCAACCGTACCTTCGTCCTCTTCCTCTGCGGCGATTTCCAGCAGGCCATCGGCGTCATCCAGGCCGGAGGTGAGGTTGTCGATGGTGCGAACAATCAACTCAAGATCCGCACGCTCCTTGCCCAGTGCCTGGGCCCGGTCGGGGTCTTCCCACACCGAGGGCACTTCCAGTTCCCGCTCAACTTCGGTCAGTCTTTCACTACGCTGATCATAGTCAAAGATACCCCCTGAGCGCTTCAGTGCGCTCACGAAGGTCTTTTATCTTCGTAACAATGGGATTGATTTCCATGAAATCCTTACTCACTTTCGGAAAATGGATACGATCAAAATCAGACGCGAGATTCTACCGGAAATCTGTTATTAAATCAGCCGGTGGAAACCGTTATCCCCATGCTTGCGACAGTCAGACCTCGGTGAAAGCACCAATCGGGCAGGCCCTTCCAGGATACGCTGTGAATACGTCCATGTACGCTCGACAAAAACATCCATGTTTTTGACGATCCCGGAAGGGCCTGCCCGATTGGCGCCCGGAATTGGGAGTTGCTGCCAGCGCTCAACGTGGAAATGTAGGTTGGATTAGAGGCAACGCCTCGTAATCCAACATCGTCCGGTCTATCACCCCGGCCCAACCCCGGAATGCTTCACAACCCGGCTTCTATTTGTTTTGGTGTTTATGGGCTCGGTGGTGGTTTGGGCTTTGGTGTCGGATTACGGCCCGTTGGGCCTAATCCGACCTTGTACGTTTTACGGCGCTAACTCTCAGGTTTGATCGGGCCTGGGGTGGGGGTCTCTTTTCTGCCAGAAAAAGGTGTCTGAGCGAAGCGAGTTCTTTTTCCAAAGAAAAGAGACCCCCACCCCAGGCCCAGCCCCCCAAAATCTGAAGACCCGAAGAATCAGGCCAGCGGTTCCAGATAATCCACCAGAAGCTGCAGATTGGTCCGCCCGCGAAAGGTATTGGCGTCAGGCTTGTAAACCACCCGGGCACCAGTTTTGGTGTAGTCGGGCACTTCCGGCCCGGTGTTGAAGGCGATGCCGTCGATGATGGCGCCGCCCTCTTCCGGCTGGAGGACCAGCTTCAGGTGGTTTTCGCCGACGATACGCTGGCTGACAACACGGAAGTTGCCGTCGAACAGTGGCTCCGGGAAATGCTGCCCCCAGGGGCCTGCCCGTTTTAATAGAGATGCCGTTTCCAGATGCAACTCATCGGGACTCAGGGGCCCGTCGGTGGTGATGGCGGCTTCCAGATCTTCCGCCCTGAGGGTATCGCGCACCGCTCTGTCGAACGCCTCGCTAAAGGCGTCCAGATCGCCACGGGACAGGGTCATGCCGGCCGCCATGGCGTGGCCGCCGTATTTTTTCATCATGCCCGGGTGGCGGGCGTCGACCACGGCAAGCACATCGCGGATATGCAGGCCGGGGATGGAACGGGCAGACCCCTTGATATCCTCGCCGTTATCATCCGGGGCAAAAGCGATGGTCGGACGATGGGTCTGTTCACGGATGCGGGCGGCCAGTATGCCGATTACGCCCTGGTGCCAGTCGGTATCGAACAGCGCCAGCCCCCAGGGTAAACCTTCGATATCCAGCGACATGGACGCCAGCAGGTCCTGTGCCTGGGTTTTCATGTCTTTTTCAATGGTGCGCCGCTCACGATTAAAAGTGTCCAGCTCACGGGCCAGGCGCTGGGCTTCATCGCGGCTGTCCGCCAGCAGGCAGGCGATACCCACGCTCATATCATCCAGGCGGCCAGCAGCGTTGAGTCTCGGGCCCACCACGAAACCAAGGTCGGTGGAACTGATTTCACTGTGGTCGCGACCTGCCACTTCCAATAGCGCCAGTATACCGGGGCGGGCTTCGCCCTGACGGATGCGGCGCAGCCCCTGCTCGACGAAGATGCGATTGTTATGATCGAGGGGAACAACATCAGCCACAGTGCCCAGGGCAACCAGGTCCAGCAGGCTGCCAAGGTTAGGCTGAGGATCCGGCAGCAAACCCTGCTCACGGAGATGTTTACGCAAAGCCGTCAGCACATAGAACATCACACCCACACCCGCCGCGTTCTTGCTCAGGAAGGGACAGCCAGGTTGGTTGGGATTCACGATCGCGTCAGCGTCGGGCAGGATTTCACCGGCCAGGTGATGGTCAGTAACAACCACTTTGACACCGAGTTCCCGCGCGGCGCTAACTCCTTCAACCGCAGAAATACCGTTGTCCACGGTGATCATCAAGTCCGGAAGAGAGTCTTCTTCCTCTAGCCGGTGAATGATACCGGGTGTCAGACCATAGCCATCGGAAAAGCGGCTGGGCACGCGGAAGTCGATGTCGCTCAACCCCAGCATCCCAAGACCCAGCATGGCCACCGCCGTGCTGGTGGCGCCATCGGCGTCAAAGTCACCCAGAACCATTACCCGTTGCTGGCTGGTAATTGCTTCAGTCAACAGAGCTACAGCGCGATCGATTCCCCGGAGTTCCATGGGTGAGGCCAGGTGCTTCAATGTATAGCTGAGCTGGTCATCAGAGGTTACGCCACGGGCAGCGTAAAGACGCCGGAGCAGAGGGTGCAGGTTCTGGCCCCAGTCCGGGGTGGTTTCCGGACCAGGACGGCGCAGGATCTTTTTTGGTGTCATACCGGTCAGGTATTCTTCCAGTGTTTGGCGATAAAGTTCTGCACGGCAGGCAGGTCATTATCCAGCACAGTATATTGCTCTTCGCGCTCGAACAGGTCCGACATATGCACTGGCAATGCGGGCTCTGCCTTGACGCCGGAGCGCAACACGGCGTCCGGGAACTTGGCCGGGTGAGCCGTGCCCAGGGTAATCATCGGAATCGCCGGATCACGGCGGCAGTTGCGGGCCGCACGCACGCCGATAGCGGTATGCGGATCCAGCAGATATTCGTTCTGCTCAAAGATTTCACGGATGGTGTCTGTGGTGTCTTCATCCCCTACCGCATCGCTGTCAAACAGCTTGCGGGCATGCTTCCAGCGGTAGTCTGCGATACTGACTGGCCCTTTCGAAGCGTTCTCCAGCAGCTCTTTCACTGCAATGCCATCGCGCCCGTGCAGATCAAACAACAGACGCTCGAAATTGCTGGACACCATGATATCCATGCTCGGCGACAGGGTATGCTCCAGCTTGAGCTGCTCGTACCGGTTGCCACTCATGAAACGATGCAGAATGTCGTTGCGGTTGGTGGCAATCACCAGTTGGGAGATGGGCAGGCCCATTTTCCTGGCCAGGTAACCGGCAAAGATATCGCCAAAGTTACCGGTGGGTACAGAAAACGCCATGCTGCGGTCCGGACCACCGAGGGCCAGGGAGGCATGAAAGTAGTAGACAATCTGGGCCATAATCCGCGCCCAGTTAATGGAATTCACCGCAGCAAGCTGTGTTTTACCACCCAGGAAAGACTGATCACCGAAGCTTGCCTTGACCATGCGCTGGCAGTCATCAAAGTTGCCGCGCACCGCGATGTTGTGGATATTATCACCTTTCACCGTGGTCATCTGGCGCCGCTGAACCTCGGAAACACGCTCGTGGGGATGCAGGATAAAGATGTCCACATGCTTGCAGCGACGGCACCCTTCAATGGCGGCGGAACCGGTATCACCGGACGTTGCCCCCATGATCACTACGTGCTGCTGGCGCTTCTCAAGTACGTAGTCCAGAAGGCGCCCCAGTAACTGCAGAGCAAAGTCCTTGAACGCCAGGGTGGGGCCACGGAACAGTTCCATGACCCATTCATTGGTGTCCAACTGAACCAGTGGCGCAACCGCCTTGTGGGCAAAGATGTCACCGTAGGTTTCGCCCAGCATCCTGCGAAAATCCTCTGCCGGAATGGCATCGTCCACAAACGGGTACATCACCTTGAAGGCCAGCTCGCTGTAGGGCAGGCCACGCCAGCTGCGAATTTCCTCAAGACTGAAATGGGGCAGGGATTCCGGGACATACAGGCCACCGTCGGTGGCCAGGCCTGTCAGCAGAACATCTTCAAAACCCAGGGCGGGAGCTTCGCCCCGTGTACTGATGTATCTCACCTTGCACGTTCCTGTCAGTTAAAGTTTTCGGCGCGGATGCGAATGACTTTTCCGTCGATATCGCTGAGGGCTTCCAGTTCTTCAATGGCGCGGTTGATCTGGCGCTCCTGGACCGTGTGGGTCAGGATAATCACCGGAATGCGGCCATCCTTCAGCTCCGATTCCTTCTGCATGATGGACTCGATATTGATGCCGTGCTCGCTCAGGATAGACGCTACTTTTGCCAGCACACCCGGGCGGTCAAGAGCCTGAATGCGCAGGTAGTAGGCAGACTGGATGTTCTCCATGGGCAGCACCGGGAGATCTTCCAGGGCAGACGGCTCAAAGCCGAGATAAGGCACCCTCTGATTGCTTTCGGCAGAAACCGAACGGGCGGCGTCAATAATATCGGCAATAACTGCAGACGCAGTGGCTTCGTCGCCCGCGCCCGGACCGTAATACATGGTCTGGCCGACGGCATCGCCATCCACCAGTACGGCGTTCAGTACACCATCCACCTGTGCAATCAGGTGGCTGCGCGGAACCAGAGTGGGGTGAACACGCAGCTCGATACCCTCGTCACGACGACGGGCGATACCCAGATGCTTGATGCGATACCCCAACACTTCAGCATGAGCAATGTCGTAAGGGGTAATCTCGGAAATCCCTTCTGTGTAAGCCTTTTCAAACTGCAACGGCACGCCAAAACCGGCCGAAGCCAGAATGGTCAGTTTGTGAGCGGCGTCGATACCTTCGACATCAAAGGTCGGATCCGCCTCTGCGTAACCCAGGTCCTGAGCCTCTTTGAGCACCTCGGCGAATTCACGGCCGGCACGCATTTCAGTGAGGATATAGTTACCGGTGCCATTGATAATGCCAGCAATCCAATCAATGCGGTTGGCAGCCATGCCTTCACGAACCGCCTTGATGACAGGAATACCGCCCGCGACACCCGCTTCGTAGGAAACGATGACGTTCTTCTTGGCGGCGGCTTCAAAGATCTCATTGCCATGGACCGCAATCAGCGCCTTGTTGGCTGTCACCACGTGCTTGCCATTCTTGATGGCTGCCAGCACCAGTTCCCTCGCGGTTTCGTAGCCGCCAATCAACTCGACCACGATATCAACCGACGGGTCGTTCACCACGTCAAAAACGTCAGTACTGAACGGAATATCCCCCAGGTCAATATCCTTGCGGGGGGTACGCGTCGCGACCCGGGCAATCCGGATATTGAAACCTGTTCGGCCTGTTATCAGGCTGGCATTCCGGGTCAGTACGTTGAACGTACCACCACCGACTGTTCCCAGTCCGCAGATTCCGACATTGACGTCTTTCAAGCTTTCACCTCTGTTCCCGATGGGTTGCTGTGGGGAGCGACAGTATAACGGTTAACGCGCGCTCGAATAAGCCCTGACCGACACAACAGGCAGAGCATCAAAACGGTAGACTATCAGAGCAGCCCGAGGCCTTCAGCCAGTTTTTCGGCCGGCACGTAACCACGCACCATGTTACCGTCTTCCAGCACAATTGCCGGGGTGCCTGTCACATCAACGCGGCCACCAAGCCGGAACTGTTCCGCAACCGGATTATCACAGCTTTGCTGTTCCACCTGGCGCCCCTGTTTGGCGGCATCCATGGCAGACTGCTGGTCATCGGCGCACCAGACAGAGATGTATTTGCGGAATGATTTTGTGTTAGGGCCGGACCGGGGAAAGCCGTAATAGTGAACAGTTATACCCATTTCATTAAGCTTCGGCACTTCGTTGTGCATCTTGCGGCAATAGGGGCAGTCGATATCCGTAAACACCGCAACCGAGGCCTTCTCCTCACCCTCAGCGACATAGCTGATCACTCCCTGACTACCAAACTTCTCCATCGATCGGGCCCGTTCTGACGCTCTTTCCTGTTCGGACACATTGGCGATGCCATTGCTGGTAACCTTCAGGAGGTCTCCGGTCAGAATATATTGGCCATCCGCAGTGGTGAAGATGGTATCACCGTTGTTGCTGCGCACTTCGTAAAGGCCTTTGGCCTTTGACTCACGAATTTCAGAAATTTTCAGCCCCGGAACCGCAGCAGTCAGTTTTTCGGTGATTGTGTCCTCGACTTCGCCCGCCTGCAGCGTTGTCGCTCCGATCAGGGCAGCGGCGACGAACAGCAGGCAGGATTTGAAAATAGTTTGAATCAGCATATTAGCTTCCAATCTGAAGAGCTCACCGGGTGGTCAGACACCAGGACGACGGAACACCCGCCGCGTTGTTGCGACACCAACCGACATAAAAGGTTCAGTGTACCAAGGCGCATCGTTGGCGCATAATCGGCTAACCCCGGGGGTGATGCGACTGGTGCAGCGCCTGCAGCCGTTGCCGCGCCACGTGGGTATATATCTGCGTAGTAGACAGATCCGAATGGCCCAGCAGCATCTGCACTACCCGCAGGTCGGCACCATTATTCAGCAAATGGGTTGCGAAAGCATGTCGCAGAGTGTGGGGTGACAAGTGCTTGTGAATACCGGCCCGTATCGCATAATGTTTGATCCGGTGCCAGAAAGTCTGGCGGGTCATGGCGGCGGGTCGATTACCCGGAAACAGAGCGTCGCAGGCCCGCTCCTTGAGAAGTTCACGCCGCCCCTCTTTCATGTAACGCACCAGCCAGTCAATGGCCTCTTCCCCCAGGGGAACCAGTCTTTCCTTATTGCCCTTACCGACAATCCTGATCACCCCCTGGCGTAGATTGACCTCATCAACGGTCAGTTCTACGAGCTCCGAAACCCGCAAACCACAGCCATAAAGAATTTCCATCATCGCCTTGTCCCGGAGTTCGATGGGCACATCGGGGTCTGGCTCAGACAGCAGATTGTCCACATCCGCTTCTGACAGGGAATCCGGCAGTCTTCGGGGAAGCCTGGGACTGTCTATGCGCAGTGTCGGATCTTCGGCAATCACACCCTCACGCAGGAGATATCGATAGAATCGCCGCAAACCGGACAGGCGCCGGGCAGCGGTTGAAGTTTTGAAACCATCGGCCAGCCCCCGGGAAATCCAGGCCAGCAAATCGGTACGGCGCACCTCCGTCAGCAAGGGCCTGCCCGGTTGATCCTGCAGCCAGGCTGCCAACCGCTCAAGATCGCTGCGATAGGCCTGGCGGGTTTTCTCACCCAGGCCATCCTCGAGCCATACGGCATCGGTGAAGCGGAGGATAACCGCTTCATCCTGCGACCGCAGTTCAACCCTGGAGTTGGATTTCCGGCTCATGGCAGCTTACTCGAAACGGAACGCACGGAGGCGAGGCCGGGGATCGGATACGAAAAAGGCAGCCTGTGGCTGCCTTTTTCTGACCAACTGTAATCAGCAGCCTGCGCTGATCAGCCCAGCTTTTCCTTGATACGAGCTGCCTTGCCAGACAGGTCGCGCAGGTAGTAAAGCTTGGCCTGACGAACGTCACCGCGACGCTTCACACTGATGCTATCGATCAGCTTGGAGAATGTCTGGAAGGTACGCTCGACACCAACGCCGTAGGAAATTTTCCGCACGGTGAAGGAAGAGTTCATGCCGCGGTTGCGCTTGCCGATGACAACGCCCTCAAACGCCTGCAGACGCTCACGGTTGCCCTCTGTTACGCGAACCTGGACAACCACGGTATCGCCCGGCGCAAAGGCTGGGACTTCCTTGGTCATCTGCTCTGATTCAATTTGACTGATGATGTTGTTCTTACCGCTCATCGTATGTGCTCCTGATACCCAATCTTTTAATGCCCTGATGATTCAGAGGCACCCGGTTCGTTCAAAATCTCTTCCAGCAGCTCACGCTCTTCGTCCGTAAACACCCGCTTTTCCAGCAGGTCGGGGCGTCGCTCCCGGGTTCGCCTCAACGACTGCTTCAGCCGCCAACGCCGGATCTGATCATGATGACCGCCCAACAAAACATCCGGCACCGCCTGACCCTCGTAAACCTCAGGCCGGGTGTAGTGCGGACAATCCAGCAAACCGTCAGCAAAGGAATCCTGTTCTGCCGACTGCGCATGACCCAGCGCTCCGGGGATGAGGCGTGTAACCGCATCGATGACAGCCATGGCCGCCAGTTCACCACCAGAGAGCACAAAGTCTCCCAGTGACACCTCCCGGTCGACTTCGGCCGCTATCAGACGTTCATCAACGCCTTCATAACGCCCGGCAACCAGGATAAGGTTCCGCTCTGCCGCCAATGATTCCACTACGCTCTGACCCATCGGCTCCCCCTGGGGAGACAGATAAACCACGCAGGCTTTGCCGGGTGCCGACGCCCTCGCCGCGTGAATGGCATCCCGCAGCGGCTGAATCTTCATCAGCATGCCCGGGCCACCACCATAAGGCCGGTCGTCAACGGTGCGATGACGATCGTGGGTAAATTCCCGAGGATTCCATGCACCGAAGGTCAGCAAACCATCTCTGACCGCCCTGCCGGTAATCCCATAATCTGTCACCGCAGCAAACATATCCGGGAACAGACTGACTGCACCAATCCACACCCGTCAGAACTCCGGATCCCAGTCGACCACCATACGCAAGCCGGCCAGATCCACACTGCGGACAACCTGGTCCGGACGGTAAGGAATCAGCCGTTCGCGCTGGTCAATGGAGGCATCGGTAGCCCTCACCACCAGGACATCGTTGGAGCCTGTTTCTATCAGATGATGCACCCGCCCGAGGCACTCATCCTCAGTTGTGAACACGTCAAGCCCTTCCAGCTGGTACCAGTAGTATTCCCCTTCGGGCAGCTCTGGCAACTCTTCGGTGGGCACAATAACGTCAGCGCCGCAGTAGCTGCGCGCCACTTCACGATCATCAATACCTTTCAACCTGACAACGATCCCCTGGCCCTGCCGGCGACCCTCCTCAAGCCTTGCAGGGACACGATTGCCGTTGTGGAGCAGAGTCCAGTCACGGTAGTTCAGTATCCCTTCTCTGGGGTCTGTGTAAGAGTGGACTTTAAGCCACCCTTTAACCCCAAACACCGAGGTAATCTGACCAATCACAGTTTCCTGCGAATGCTGAGCCATACCCTAACCCCGGTGATGAAACGTTAACTCTATTACTCTGCAGCAGCGCCTTTCAGCAACTGTGCAACGCGCTCGCTGGTCTGAGCGCCCTGGCCCAGCCAATGATCAATGCGATCGCGATCAATACGCAGGCGCTCTTCCTGGCCGCGAGCGACCGGATTGAAAAAACCAACGCGCTCGATAAAACGACCGTCGCGGGATTTGCGGCTGTCTGTAACTGTCAGATGGTAGAACGGGCGCTTCTTGGAGCCACCACGAGCCAAACGGATTATTACCATTTCGACCAATATCCTGTTCTGTTGTGCGAACTTTGTACGATTCACACCCGCCAAACCAAGGCTGGCGCGAAGACCCATACTCGAAAGGGGCGCTATTCTATGCTAAATGAACGCCAAAGAAAACAGGGAATACATCCCGGTTTCTACATACGGCCACGGGGCGGCATTCCACCACCGCCTCCGCCCGGCGGCATCATACCGCCAAGACCGCGCATCATGTTAGCCATTCCGCCTTTCTTGCCCATTTTCTTCATCATTTTCTGCATTTGCTTGTGCTGTTTCAGCAGGCGGTTCACGTCCTGGATCTGGGTGCCGGACCCCGTCGCAATGCGGCGCTTGCGGGAGTTGTTGATCACATCCGGGTAACGGCGCTCCTTGGCGGTCATTGAGCAGATAATAGCTTCCATCTGCCCCATGGACTTGTCATTCACCTGCTGCTGGGCCATCTGGGCCATTTGCCCCATACCCGGCAGCTTGTCCATCAGGCCACCGATACCACCCATGCTTTTCATCTGCTGGAGCTGGTCGCGGAAATCCTCGAGATCGAAACTTTTGCCCTTCTTGATCTTCTTCGTCAGCTTCTGGGCTTTCTTCTGGTCAATCTTGCGCTCTGCTTCCTCTATAAGGGAGAGCACATCACCCATCCCCAGAATCCGCGACGCCACCCTGTCCGGATGAAATGGCTCAAGGGCGTCAGATTTCTCCCCCACACCAAGAAACTTGATCGGCTTGCCGGTAATGTGTCGCACCGACAGGGCGGCGCCGCCACGGGCGTCGCCATCTGTCTTGGTGAGAACCACACCGGTCAGCGGCAGCGCATCATTAAAGGCCTTGGCGGTGTTGGCGGCATCCTGGCCGGTCATGGCATCTACCACGAACAGGGTCTCGACCGGATTGACCGCTTTGTGCAGGCGGCCTATCTCACCCATCATCTGCTCGTCGACATGGAGACGGCCGGCAGTATCCAGGATCACCACATCTATGTGCTTCTTGCGCGCAGCATCCATCGCGCCATTGGCAATATCTACCGGATCCTGGTCGGCGGAACTGGGAAAAAACTCAACACCCACTTCTCCGGCCAGGGTTTCCAGCTGACGAATCGCCGCCGGACGATAAACGTCCGCACTTACAACCATAACGGACTTTTTGTGCCGCTCTTTCAGAAAACGGGAAAGCTTGGCGACGGTAGTGGTCTTACCAGCACCCTGCAGACCGGCCATCATGATCACCGCCGGGGGCGTCACTGCCAGGTTAAGGGACTCGTTGCCATCCCCCATCACGCGCTCCAGCTCCTGCTGGACCACTTTTACAAATACCTGGCCTGGGCTCAGGCTGCGCTGGACTTCCTGCCCGATGGCCCTCTGACGCACACCCTCTATGAATGCCTTGACTACTGGCAGGGCAACGTCCGCCTCCAAAAGCGCCATGCGAACTTCACGCAGCGTTTCCTTTATATTGTCATCGGTCAGCCGCGCCTGACCTGATATCTTGCGCAGACTGCCGGAAAGTCGGTCCTGGAGGTTTTCAAACATGTTGCTCTTCCGTACCCGGATTAATTGAGTGCATGAAACACGGGAACCTGATCAGGCTCCTTGATTCCTGTTGCATAATCGCGACATTATAACCAGACTATCGCCCTGAAACGACCAACCCGGTCAAATCGGTGTGAACGCCCGCCGTCCCCCCAGTCAGAGAGTGGTTAAAAGGAAGTCATGGGAACGCTGATTCTCGCGGTCACTTCATTATTACTGTACAGCATAGGTACTTGCCTTCAGGCGCTGAGCTTCAGAGGAAAGGTACACACCAACATTGCCATAACCACTCTTATTGGCATGCTGGCGCTTACCGCCCATGGACTTCTGATTGCCCAGACCGTCCACCGTGAAGGTGGGTTCGATTTCGGGTTCTTCCAGAGCTCAGTGCTGATCTCCTGGCTGATAGTCTTTCTGTTGTTAGGGCTCAATCTCCGCAAGCCGGTTCAGAGTCTGTTTCTGGGGGTGTATCCCCTGGCCGCTGTCGCGATCATTATCAGCCTGGTTGCCCACCCCTCTTCCCGACTGGTACCAGATGACAGCTTCGGAATGCTGTCCCACATTGCGCTTTCGGTGACAGCCTACAGCCTGTTTACGCTGGCCGCCATACAAGCTGTACTGCTGTACCTTCAGAATCGCCAGCTCAAACATAACTACAACAGCATTCTGATCAGGAATCTGCCGCCGCTGCAGACCATGGAGTCGCTGCTCTTCGAGATGGTCTGGGCGGGCGTTGTCATGCTGGTACTGGCCATAACCACCGGCGCTCTGTTTATTAACGATCTGTTTGCGCAGGATCTGGCCCACAAGACACTGTTCTCGCTGCTTTCACTGACTGTGTTTATTGCCCTTCTGATCGGGCGCTATACAAAAGGCTGGCGCGGGATCACCGCCAGCCGCTGGACTCTGGCGGGCTGCGCATTGCTCATGCTCGCCTTCTATGGCAGTAAATTCGTCCTTGAACTCATCTTCCAGCGGGGCGGCTGATGTTACTCAAGGCCTCCTCCGCAACCTCAAACCCTTGACACGCGGATCTCCAACCGCCTACTTTCCCAACTTGTCAGCAATATAAGGACTTTCAGTCTTGAACGAGACATCGCTCACCGCGCTGTTCATTATCCTGGCAGGACTCATCCTGTTGTCCGCCTTCTTCTCCAGCTCCGAAACCGGCATGATGTCTCTCAACCGGTATCGGCTGAAGCATATGGCCAAGACCGGACACAAAGGCGCGAAGAGAGCTCAGGCACTCCTGAACCGCACAGACCAGCTGATCGGCGTTATTCTGATCGGCAATAACTTCGTCAACATTTTCGCATCCTCTATTGCGACCGTTATTGCTATCCGCGTCTGGGGCGATGCCGGCATCGCGATTGCCACCGTGCTGCTGACCATCGTGATACTGATTTTCGCCGAGGTCACACCAAAAACCCTGGCGGCCCTGTTTCCGGAAAAAATTGCTTTTCCCGCAAGTCATGTGCTCGGCCCACTACTGAAAATACTTTACCCGGTGGTGTGGGCGGTCAACCTGTTCACGGGCGCCATTCTGAAGGTGCTCGGCGTATCCGCCAATGACGCTGCCAGCGACCACCTGAGCCGTGAGGAACTGCGAACCCTGGTCAACGAGGCAGGCGCCCTGATACCCGCCAAGCACAAAGACATGCTGGTCAGCATTCTTGACCTTGAAAAAG
>JBHEPI010000043.1:0-4588 GCA_046260345.1 Marinobacter sp.
TCCGGAGGCGGAGGTCAGAGGTTCGAATCCTCTCGGGCGGGCCATTTTTGACAAAGGAGCCTCGCGAATGCGGGGCTTTTTTGTGAAAGATGGTCTGACCGTTGACCTTGATGAGAACCCTACCCTTCAATCATCTCCATAAAATCACCAGGCAGGTCAGTCTTCTTAAAGGCATTAACCAGGTAACGTTCCGCTTTGCTTCCCAGAGCCATTGCTTCATCCAGCGCATCTTTTACCAAATCCGGAGATTGGTCCATGCACACCTCAAGAATCATTGATGCCTGCTCGATATCCTTGGCTGCCTTGGCTCTGAAAGCCACGGGGCGGATTTGCGATACGAGCAGTTTGTGGATCGCAAAGCGGATCGGATTTGGAACGTTCACAAGCGCGATATGCTTGCGGTCAAAAGCAACCGTTGGCACCGTCTCATCCAACAGAAACCCCATGTACTGCAGTGGCATGGCTTCCGACTGAAACAGTGGCACTTTGACTGGTCTTTCATTTCTGCCGTTGCCGGTAGTGAGCAAGTCTACTGTCAGCTGTTTACCTCGAATCTTGAATGAGGTGCTCGGATTATCGTGCCTTAATTGAGGCACCGGCAAAAAACCCATTCTCAGTTGATCCAGAGCCTCCGGCGCTGTCATATCCGGTTTTTCGAGTGCAATATGGACATCAGCTGCCACATCAATATCCTGCGTTCGCATATTGCTTGGCCAGGTCACACCGAGAACATTACCAAGCAGGTTATAGGCGTAGGTGCCTATCAACGTGGCCTGCCCCGCACCCGGGCGCATGATTCCAGCGTCTGCAAAGCCCTTGATAACCTTCAGGCTGGTGTGATCCATGGCATACCCTCCCGCAGCATTGAACGCCCGGGCAAGGTCCATGATACGCTCCTCCTGTACCTCCAGGGATTCGTTGCGATCCCTGATCCGATCTATCATCGCCCGAGTCTTCTCGTCGTCCGGGCCAATATAGACTTGCCGATAGCCCCGACCCAACTCACGGAACTGGAAGTACACGTACGGTTTCTTTTTGACGGTCTTACTGATGAATGACCCACCGGTTCGGCTCATGGGTTCAGCTACCCCGAGGGCGAGAACCTGGTCAAGAAGCTCGGCGTAGAGTGTTTGGGCGGTTAAGGACAATTCCTGAATCATGATGAAACACTTGAGTTATACGTTAACTATAAACACTTAACGTATAACAGCGTGCATCAAAAAACAACGAACAGGACCGGGAAACCAACACACCTTCCTTTAACCCACCGCCCACATCCCCTATTATCTCCCGCACCGGTGCACCCGAAAGAATCCCCTGAAAGGAATACCCATTGGACTACGATACCTTCAGCCAGTTACGCCGCTTTCATCCGGCCTGGCGGCTGCTTCTGGCGGACCATGCCCCGCTGATTATCGGGTTTCTGAACCATGTGTTCATCCAGCCCAATGAACGGTCGATGGCGGAATCCCAGTTGCAGTCCCGGCTGGAAGACCTGCTGTTCCAGCTTCGGGCCAGCCATGGCGACGATGCTTTTCCACGCAGTGCCCGCGACTACCTGAACGACTGGGCGGACAACGACAAAGGCTGGCTGCGCAAATTCTACCCGCTGGACAGTGACGAGGCCCATTTCGACCTGACCCCAGCCACGGAAAAGGCCGTCAGTTGGCTTGACAGCCTGACCCAGCGTCAGTTCGTGGGCACGGAATCGCGACTACGCACCGTATTCGACCTGCTGCGGCAGATGATCGCCGGCACCGAGACCGACAAACAGGCGCGGCTGGACGACCTGCACAACCGCAAAGCGGCCATCGAGCGGGAGATCGCCCAGGTGGAAGCCGGTGACCTGGCCATCATGGACGAAACCGCCCAGCGTGAGCGTTTCCAGCAACTGAACGGCACCGCGCGGGAGCTGCTCTCGGATTTCCGCGAAGTCGAGCAGAACTTCCGCCAGCTCGACCGCCAGGCACGGGAAAAGATCACCGCCTGGGAAGGTCGCAAAGGTGATCTTCTGGAGGAGATATTCGGTGAGCGGGATGCCATTTCCGATACCGACCAGGGCCGCACCTTCCGCGCCTTCTGGGATTTTCTGATGTCGCCTTCACGGCAGGAAGAACTATCCCGGGGGCTTGAGCGGGTGTTTGAGCTGGACGCCATCCAGGCCTTGCAGCCGGATCCTCGCTTCCGGCGTATCCATTTCGACTGGCTGGATGCCGGCGAGCAGACCCAGCGCACGGTGGCCCGCCTGTCCCAGCAGTTGCGCCGGTTCCTGGATGACCAGGCCTACCTGGAGAACAAGCGCATCATGCAACTGATCCAGAGCATAGAGACCCGTGCGCTGGAGGTGCGGGATGACCCACCCCGGGAGGCAGTCATGGCGGTAGCCTCGCCCCAGGCCGGCATCAATCTGGCCATGGAGCGGCCGCTGTTTTCACCTCCGCTCAAACCGGTGATCGATACCCGGGTGGAGGAGGGCGACGAGTCCGTCGTCGACCCGGATGCCCTGTTCAACCAGGTGCTGGTGGATCAGGCCCGGCTTCACGGCAATATCCGCGAGGCACTGCGCGGTCACTCCCAGGTAACCCTGGCACAGGTGATCGAGCGCCATCCATTACAGGTCGGGCTGGCGGAACTGGTCACCTACCTGACCATGGCCGGCAACCAGTCCGGCGCCAGCTTTGACGAAAGCCACCAGGACACGATTCACTGGACGGATGAGGACGGCCAGCACCGGCGCGCTCATATCGCCCGGGTGATTTTTACACGCTAACCGTTTAACAGTGCAGCAACCGAACCATGACCACAGCGGAAACCGAAGACAACAGCCAGGGCAACGCACTCTCCCTGGCGGTGATCAAGTTATTGAAAGGCGTTATCTACCAGGATGACGACGCCAGCCTGTGGCAGCAGGTCATCAACCTGCAACCCCGTATCCGGGACTATGTCGCGGTGATGGGGCTGACCTTCCAGATTGACGAGTCCGAGGGCTACGCCTGGCTGGCAACCCGGGAGGATGATCAGGATACCGCACCCCTGCCCCGGCTGATGAACCGCCGCCAGCTCTCGTTCCCGGTCAGCCTGCTGATCGCCCTGCTGCGCCGAAAACTGGCGGAAGCCGATACCACCGGCGGGGAGTTACGGCTGATTCTGGACCGTGAGGAAGTGGTCAACCTGATGCGCACCTTCCTGCCGGAAAGCTCTAATGAAGCGCGGCTGGTGGACCAGATCGACAGCCATCTGAACAAGGTGGCCGAGCTGGGCTTTATCCGCCGCCTGCGGGATCAGAAAGACAAAATCGAAGTGCGGCGGATCATCAAGGCCTATGTGGACGCCCAATGGCTGAACGAATTCGACCAGCGCCTGCAGGACTACCAGCGCCACATCGCCCCCGGGGACGACCCGTCGCAAAACACTGAGGACAACGGCTGATGCAGGAACAGCTACTGGATTTCGTGGACAACGACACCCGCGCCGGCTTCCGGCTGCAGTATCTGGAAGTGCTGAACTGGGGTACCTTCAACAACCGGGTCTGGCGCCTGGAGGTGAACGGTGAAAACGGCCTGCTAACTGGCGATATCGGCTCTGGCAAGTCCACCCTGGTGGATGCCATGACCACCCTGCTGGTCCCCGCCCAACGCATTGCCTACAACAAGGCCGCCGGGGCGCTTAACAAGGAACGCTCCCTGCGCTCCTACGTCCAGGGCTATTACAAGTCCGAGCGCAGCGACACCGGCCACAACGCCAGACCCGTGGCCCTGCGCGACCACAACAGTTATTCCGTGTTGCTGGCGGTGTTCGGCAATGAAGGCTATGACCAGCAGGTGACCCTGGCCCAGGTGTTCTGGCACAAGGACAAGCAGGGCCAGCCAGCCCGGTTCTACCTGGTGGCGGACCAGGCGATGACCATCCGCGAGCATCTGGCCAACTTCAACAACGACATCAAGACATTGCGCAAGCAGTTACGGGACCATCCCGGTATTCAGCTGTTCGAAACCTTCAACCCGTATGAAGCCGCCTTCCGCCGCCAGTTCGGGCTGGAGAACGACCAGGCCCTGGAGCTGTTCCACCAGACGGTGTCCATGAAGTCCGTCGGCAACCTCACCGACTTTGTGCGTGAACACATGCTGGAGGCCTTCAACGTCCAGCCCCGCATTGATGGCCTGCTGCACCATTTCGACGACCTCAACCGTGCCCACGAAGCCGTACTCAAGGCCCGGGCGCAGGTAGAGGCACTTACGCCGCTGATCGCCGACTGTGACCGCCACGATGACAGCGTCGCGGAGCGCCAGCGCTGGGAGCATTACCGGGAGACCCTGAAAGCCTACTTTGCCAGCCACCGCAGCCGCCTGCTGGAGCAACGGCTCACCAACCTCGCCACGGAACACGACCGCCAGAGTCGTAATCTGCAGCAACACCGCAACACACTGAACGAACACCGTGGCCAGCGGGACCAGCTCAAGGACGCCATCTCGAAACAGGGCGGCGACCGCCTGGAACAGCTCGCCACCGACATCCGCCGGCTCGGTGACGAGCGTCAGCGCCGTCAGCAACGGGCCGACGACTATGCCCGCCAGGCCGCCAGCCTGGA
>JBHEPI010000003.1:0-4988 GCA_046260345.1 Marinobacter sp.
CCAGCCAGCAATCTCGTCGTGCTCAGGAACGGAACCGCTGTGAACCACCTTGCCATCCATTGCGACGGCTGGCGTGGACATCACCTGGTATTCCATGATTTTCGACGGATCAGTGACTTTCTCCACGTTGACCGTCTCGCCCAGTTCCTGGGCGATACGCTCAATGCTTTCGGCGGTGCTGACGCATTTCTTGCAGCCGGTACCAAGTACTTCGAAATGTTTCATAAGATTCTCCTTCGGTATGTTTTATTCACTGCTACAGATATCAGAACCCTGAAAACAGCCAGGGACTGATGGTGTTGATCACCCAGCCGACCACCATGAAGTTGGCCAGCAGGATGACAAAGATCAGGGCCAGCAAGCGGAACGTCATTACCTGCTTGAGCATGATGAATTCCGGAAAGCTTGCCGCCACGGTGCTCATGCAGAAGGCCAGGGTGGTGCCCACCGGTAGCCCTTTCATGATCAGGCTTTCCATCACCGGGATAACGGCAGTGGCGTTGGAATACAGCGGTAATCCGGCGAGCACGGCGGCCGGCACGCTCCACCATTCGCCGGAACCCAGGTTTTCGGCAAACCAGCCATCGGGAACAAAGCCGTGCAGGGCGGCACCCAGGCCAACGCCAATCAGTACCCATTTCCAGATGCGGCCGACGATTTCCTTGAGTTCGTCTTTGGCGAACTTGTGCCTGTCCGCCATGGTCAACTTCGCCGCCTCGGGCGCTTCCACTTCGCTTTCGTGATCCTGGGCTTCCACAGCGGCTTTTTGATACGCCTTGGCGGCGAAATCTTTCAGCCAACGCTCACCTTTGACCGCATCCAGAATCATGCCGCCGACGATGCCTACGCCCATGCCAATCACGATGTAAGCCAGGGTGAACTCCCACCCCAGCAGGCTCCACAGCATGATCACCGCCACCTCGTTTATAATGGGTGAGGTGAACAGAAATGCCATGGTGATTCCCAGGGGGATGCCGGCGCTGGTAAAGCCCAGGAACAGCGGAATGCTGGAACAGGAACAGAATGGCGTGATGGCGCCAAAGCCGGAGCCAAAGAAATAGCCCACCAGGCGGTGTTTCTGCTGAATGTAAGCCCGTACCCGCTCCAGATTCATCGAGGCCCGGGCCAGAGCGATCACGTAGATCATCACCACCAGCAAAAACAGGATCTTGGTGGTGTCTTCAATGAAAAAGTGAACCGAGGTGCCGAGCTTGGTGGCGGCATCTAGGCCCAGCAGTTGATAAGCCAGCCAGTCGGCGAGATGCGTAAATACATCAAGCATGGGTATTATGCCTCTGAGTGAATGAGTACCCTGAAGACGAACGAGTCGGAGAAAAGATACTCTTACCGGGCAATGAGAATGCAAAGATTCGCCGGGCTCAGAACCGAATGACCAACCCCGCGCCAGCCTCCACCTGCAAGTAGCCGCTGCTGTTGAACCTGAGCTCGCATCCTCCGGAGCAGAACACGGAACTGCCCGAATTCAAAGCGGTGTAAACGCCGCGAAGATCCAGCCTCAGGCGCAGTTGTTCCGTCAGGAAAAACTGATATCCGCCTCCAAGAGAGAGGGTGGCCCGATGATGGGTTTCGTAACCGGAATCTTCCGGTTCGAGGCGGGTAACGCCCAGCACGCCAGAGACAAACCCGCCGTGGTTGTTACCACCCGGGAAATAAAGCCCGCCGAACTGGAGCTGGTAAATCGTCAGGTCGATGGATTCGACGCCCGGGGCGAACAGGCTGTTTTCCAGTCTGGCCGAGGTGCTTTGTCGACCGAAATAGAGCTCTCCCTGTTTGCCTGGCTCCGCCAGATCGAAATTGAGCAGCAGCCCCTGGCTTACGGAATCCCGGAAGTGGATCTGGTCTGTGGCGCTGGCACCAGCGGTCTCGATATCCACCGAACTGCTCATGCGAAAGCCTGCAAACGGTGCCAGGCTGACTTCAGCAGCCACCGGAGAGGCGATCAGTAAAGATCCCAGTATGAATGCAGTGAGAGGTCGGAGTTCCATACATCCCTGGCCTGTGTGGCTGGTTGTTGGCAATACACTGTGCAATGGTCTAACCATGACACATGTTGGCGAGCCCTGGTGATGCTATCTTGACAGATCTTGTGCTGGAAAATCTCGGTGTTGGCACTCTGAGCGGTGTGTCGCTTACGGTGCCTGGTGGACAGGTTGTCTGTCTGTCCGGACCCTCGGGGAGTGGCAAGAGCCGCCTGCTGCGGGCCGTGGCCGACCTGGAGCCCCACGATGGCGGGATTTCTCTGGCGGGTACTGGTCAGCAGGATATCCCCGCACACCAGTGGCGAAGCCGGGTGGTGATGGTCCCGGCAGACAGTCAGTGGTGGTTTGATGAAGTTGGTGGTCACTTTCCGGAGGATGCCGGCGCTCGGGTGCCTTCGGCTTTGGGCTTCCCTCCGGAGGTGATGGGCTGGTCGGTGAGTCGGCTGTCCTCCGGTGAGCGTCAGCGGCTCGCACTCTGGCGAGCCTTGGCGCTTCAGCCGGAAGCCCTGTTGCTGGACGAACCCACTGCTAACTTGGATAACGGCAGCACAGAAACCATTGAAGCCTGGTTACTTGACGAGATACGGAGAAGGCAGATCGCTGTCCTCTGGGTTGCCCATGACCCGGCCCAGATCCATCGTGTGGCGAACGCCCATTATTGGATTCAGGGAACCACGCTGGAGCGCGTCCATGGAAGTGATTGATCTGGCCTGGTGGAAGCTGTGGCTTGCGGCCGTTCTGGTGCTCGCCCTGGCCGCAACAGGCTATCTGGCCCGCCTGGGCATTACCCGAAACCTGCTGATTGCTGCCCTGCGCACGGTGATCCAGCTGGCTCTGATCGGGCTGGTACTGGAAGCCCTGTTTGCCTCTGCCGCCTTTTACTGGATCGCGCTGATGGCTCTGATCATGCTGCTGGTGGCAGGGCGCGAAGTAGTGGCTCGCCAGGGTCGACGCCTACGGGGTTGGTGGGCGTTCAATATCGGCACCGGCGCGATGTTCGTGTCGTCCTTCACGGTGACAATCCTGGCCCTGACTGTGGTGATCGGCCCCGAACCCTGGTATGCGCCGCAATACGCGATTCCTTTGCTGGGCATGATGCTTGGCAACACCATGACCGGCATCAGTCTGGCTCTGGATCGGTTGAATGAGTCTGTCTGGCGGCAGCGCGCAGTCATTGAGAACCGGCTGATGCTTGGCCAGACCTGGCAGCAGGCGCTGGAGGATATCCGCAGGGACGCCATGCGCAGTGGCATGATGCCCTCGATCAACGCTATGGCGGCGGCCGGCATTGTCAGCCTGCCGGGTATGATGACCGGTCAGATTCTTGCCGGCAGTCCGCCGGCGGTGGCGGTGAAATACCAGATTCTGGTGATGCTGATCATTACCGTTGGCACCGGCTTTGGCGCTCTTATATCGGTTTCGTGGGGTGGTCGCCGTTTGTTCGACGACCGGGAACGTTTACGACTGGATCGATTGGTGAAACCTTGATCCTTGCACAGGAGCGCGGCATGGCCTATTTCAGCAAGCATTACCACAACCCGGGCACAGAGCCCGGTACGCTCGTTGCCAAGAATGACCTTGGGCGGCCGGTGACCATTCACCTGATCGATTACACTGCGGACTACCTTGAGGAAGTCAGGTTGGCGAATGCCGCTGACTGTCGTGAGTACCTGGAAAGAGAGTCACAAACCTGGATTCAGATTAACGGCCAGGCGGATCCGGAAACACTCAGAAATCTTGGCGATCTCTTCGATCTCCACGACCTGGCCCTTGAGGATGTGCTCAATACCGGTCAGCGCCCCAAGCTCGAGCTTTACGATGACCAACTGTTTATCATTGCTGCCATGCCGGTTTACGACGGCGAGAATCTGGATATCGTCCAGATCAGCCTGTTCGTTGGCAAAAACTATCTGATCTGTCTCTGTCCCTTTGATGAGGACCCCTTCGAGCCAGTCCGAAAGCGCATGCGAATGCCCAATAATCGGAGATTTTCAACCCGGGAAATCGATTATCTGCTGTATGCCTTGCTGGACCTTGTCATCGATTCCGGGTTTCCTGTACTGGAGCATTTTGGTGATCAGCTCGAAGAGATGGAAACAGACCTGCTCGAGAACCCGACCCAGCGCATATTGGCCAGGATTCATGGCCTGAAACGAGAATTACTGGTACTTCGGCGGGTGCTCTGGCCGCAACGGGAGTTACTGACCAGCCTGATGCGAACAGAAGACCCGCTAATCAACGCAAACACGCAGGTGTATTTCAGGGACTGCCATGATCACAGCGTACAGATTATCGAACTTCTGGAGAGCTTCCGGGAAATGGCCACCAGCATGCTCGATATCTACCTTTCCAGCATCAGCCAGCGTACCGGTGAAACCATGCGTGTCCTTACAATCATCGCCACCATTTTCATTCCGCTGACGTTCGTGGTTGGTCTCTACGGTATGAACTTTGAAAACCCGGAGAGCCCATGGGCCATGCCCGAGCTGGGCTGGTACTTTGGCTATCCCATGGTGTGGGGTATTATGATCACAGTCACCACAGGGCTGGTCTGGTTTTTCAGACGGCGCGGGTGGTTATGAACCGGGACTTTCATAATGAGTGACAAGGGAGAAAGGATATGGCCAAGCGGGATGTGGTGTTGTGCAGTCCGGTGAGGACGGCAATAGGAACTTACTGCGGTAGTCTGAAGGATGTTTCGGCACCGGATCTTGGTGCTGTGGTGATTCGTGAAAGCCTGGCCCGGGCCGGGTTGACGGGCGGGAATGTCGACTCCCTGGTCATGGGTAATGTGATTCAGGCCGGCGTAAAAATGAATCCTGCCCGTCAGGCGGGCATTGGGGCGGGCTTGCCTGTGGATGTGCCGGCGCTGACTGTCAACCGGGTCTGTGGTTCTGGTGCCCAGGCCATTGCCACGGCTGCTACGGATATCTGGGCCGGATTTTCCGATTGTGCGGTTGCCGGTGGTATGGAGAATATGGATCGGGC
>JBHEPI010000074.1:0-7437 GCA_046260345.1 Marinobacter sp.
GGTTTCGGCAATGCCATAGGGGATCGGAATCGGGTACTTGCGCTCGCCTCTCAGGGCCTGCTGGCGATAATGGTCCAGTTTCCGTTCCATGTTGAACAAAGTGCACACAAAGGCTGCCGGATCACGGCCATCAAAGCGCAACGGCTCGAAACCGCGATGCGCCAGGTGTTCGCCAAACCGTTCCAGGCCGGCACGGGTGCCCAGTTCGGTGCGTTGCTCAATTCGCCGGCCATTGGCGATCATGATGGGCAGAACCGTGCCACAATCCTCGGCCCGCCACCAGCGTGGAACCCAGTCACTGCCGCGCTGCTCTTCCGCCGCCCCGTCCGACAGAAAGGCTATCAGTGATTCACCCGGCAATGGCATGTGGGCGTATTGCAGTTCGGCAAAACCGAGATAGCCGCCCTCCATTATACCTCCGGCCGTATGGGGACTCACGTGGCTACCCAGGGGTGCCTCCATGCCACCATCCGGCTTTTGTCGGTAGCTGTAGAAATCGGAGACCAGTCGGGACAGCCCATCCTTGCCCTGATAACGGTCCAACTGCTCCGGATGCAGATTGCCCGTTAGCACATTCACTGCCTCGATTGCGGCGACACAATGTCCCTGGCCCATCAACCAGCTTCGGGTTTGTCCGGTCAGGTTATTCAGTGCCGCGTAGGCGGTGTACGCGGGCACCATGTTCAGTGCGCCACCGGTATGACCTTCGGGGTTGGCTTTGAAATCCCTTGCTAACAGCGGCGCACCACTGGTATCGACACGCTTGGTATAGGTCATGTGGGCCACCAGCCAGAGGCCGGCACTGGCCAGGCGGTCCAGGCTGGCCAGCTTGCGATAGACGGTTGCGGTGTCGGGTTGAAGCCCTGTAGCAACCAGTTCGCTGGCCATTTTCCGGGCCTGGTCGCAGGTAGTTTCGGAGTGCCGGATAATGCCATAGCCCCGTTGCCAGCGCTCGTAATCAGAAGCGGGCTGCTCGACGGGTTCCGGGTCTAAAGGGAATGACATGGCGTGCCTCCGTGGCTTCAATATATGAAGCGATTATAGAAGGCGTAACCTGAAGAGCCGTTGATGCAGATCATTCGGACCTGCATCTTGTTTTACCGCTTGTTCACTTGCTAGTGGAGGGAGTAAATAAAGGGGATCAAGTGCTGGCCGGTTCAAACTGTTGCTGCAGCCAGGATTTGATGTCGTCAGACTCGTATAGCCATTGTTCGTTGCCACCGCTCTCCTGAATCAGCAAGCAGGGCACTTTTACGCGCCCCCCGCGACCAGCAAGCGCCTCACGGTGAGTTTCATCGTGCTGGGCATCCCGGGTTTCGATATTCAGCCCCAGGCGGGCCATTTCCTTGCGGACCTTGATGCAGAAAGGGCAGGCGCTGAACTGGTACAGCGCCAGATTTTCGCAGGCACGGTCTACGCGGGCCTGATCTTCCGGGGGTCGCTGGACACTCCTCGGAGTGCTGATCTTTTCGCTGATCAGCATGAACGGGGTCAGGATCAGTCGGAGAGTGCGGAAAAAATAGCGAATGATAATTCTCATGGACAGGGTACGGCTCCGGTAGAAGGGGTGGCCATCGACAGAAGGGGCTCACCAGGTGCTGGAGCACGTACAATATCATTCAGCCGGGTTTCGGGCCAGACCAGGCCTCCGTGCAGGTTGTATTGCTGTCAGGGGGCGTTTCTGCCAGTCTCCTGTTAACCGTACGAACAAGGCCGGATTTGCCGGCAGATAACAGGAGAGCAACGCGATGACAGAAGACAAACGGCGCCGATATTCATCCCCCGTGGTGGATGGTATTGGCAAGTCGGCAAGCCGCGCCATGTTGCGGGCTGTGGGCTTCACTGACGAGGATTTCCGCAAACCCCAGATCGGTATTGCCTCCACCTGGAGCAACCTGACGCCCTGCAACATGCACATCAACCAGCTTGCCGAAGAATCCGCAGCGGGTGCCGATGAAGCCGGCGGCAAGAGCCTGACCTTCAATACCATTACAGTGTCGGACGGAATCGCCAATGGTACCGAGGGCATGAAGTACTCCCTGGTATCCCGGGAAGTCATTGCCGACTCCATTGAAACCGTGGCCGGATGTGAAGGGTTTGACGGCCTGGTGGCCATCGGTGGCTGTGACAAGAATATGCCCGGCTGCATGATGGGCCTGGCGCGGCTCAACCGCCCTTCGGTCTTTGTTTATGGCGGCACCATCATGCCCGGGGAAAACCATACCGATATCATCTCGGTCTTCGAAGCCGTCGGGGCTCATGCCCGTGGCGATCTTGACCTGATCGAGGTCAAGCAGATCGAGGAAACCGCGATTCCCGGCCCCGGGTCCTGCGGTGGCATGTATACCGCCAACACTATGGCCTCTGCCATTGAGGCCATGGGTATGAGTTTGCCGGGCAGTTCGGCCCAGAATGCCATCTCCGACACCAAGGCGGCGGACTGCCGGGCGGCGGGAGCGGCAGTGCTGAACCTGCTCGACCGGGACATCAAGCCGTCCGATATAATGACCCGGGAAGCCTTTGAAAATGCCATTACCGTGGTGATTGCCCTGGGCGGCTCCACCAATGCGGTGCTGCATCTGCTGGGCATGGCCAGTACCGTCGGAGTCGAGTTGTCCCTGGATGACTTCGTGGAGATCGGCAAGCGCGTTCCCGTGCTGGCGGACTTGCGTCCCAGCGGCCATTACATGATGTCCGAACTGGTGGCGATTGGGGGTATTCAGCCGCTGATGAAGATGCTGCTGGACAAGGGCATGCTCCATGGTGACTGCATGACCGTTACGGGGCAGACCCTGGCTGACAATCTCAGGGATGTGGCGCCCTATCCGGAGAGCCAGGACATCATCCATGCCTTTGATAATCCCATCAAGGGAGACAGCCATCTGCGGATTCTGTATGGCAATCTGGCGCCCGCTGGCGCAGTGGCCAAGATTACCGGAAAGGAAGGCACCCACTTTACCGGGCGGGCCCGGGTTTTCCATTCCGAGGAGGAGGCTCAGGAGCGGATCATGGATGGTACGGTTGTGGCAGGTGACGTGCTGGTCATCCGCTACGAAGGGCCGAAAGGTGGCCCCGGTATGCGGGAAATGCTGACACCGACGTCCGCGATAATGGGCAAGGGCCTGGGCAGCGATGTGGCGCTGATTACCGATGGGCGTTTCTCTGGCGGCAGCCATGGTTTTGTGGTCGGCCATATCACGCCGGAAGCAGCCGAAGGCGGGCCGTTGGCGCTGGTTGAGAACGGTGACACCATCACCATTGACGCGGTTGCCAATCGCATTGAACTGGATGTCTCCGATGAGGAGATGGAGCGCCGCCACAAGGCCTGGTCACCGCCTGCGCCAAGATTTACCCGCGGGGTGCTGGCCAAGTATGCGCGAACGGTCAGCTCGGCCTCAGAGGGGGCGGTCACGGACAAACCCTGATGCAATCGGCGCCAGACAATCTGGCGCCGGCTTGCTGACAAAGCTGTAACCCTTTTCCCTAACCCGGGCGGAGCCAGTGGGCATTTTGGCTGGTATAGTTGTACTCTTGGTTTATGAGGCAAATGTGTACGGATAATGACAATCAGGGTTGAAAAGATGAGCCGATCGGCCGGGTTTTGGGTTTTGGCGTTGCTTTTGTTACTGAACCTGCCTCTTGCGAGTGCTGCGGAAGCTGCAGAGTCGTCTGGTGCCGGGCCAGACAGTGCCCAGCTGCAGTTGGCTTCGGTCAATGCAGCAGTGGCTTATGCCGATGCCGACGAGCTGGTATATGGCAAGAATGCTGACCGTACCGTGCCCATTGCCTCCATCACCAAACTGATGACGGCGCTGGTGGTGATAGAGTCCGGAGAACCGCTGACGGAATGGCTGGAGTTCAGGACGCGTCATATTCCTGCACCGGCGAATGCCTATACCCGTATTCGCGAAGGATCCGAGCTGAAGCGGGCCGATGTTTTGCGAATTGCGATGATGTCGTCGGAGAATTTTGCGGCCTATACTCTGGCCCGTCACCATCCGGGTGGCTATGACGCCTTTGTCGAGGCCATGAACGCCAAGGCCCGTGAGCTGGGCATGGTCAATACCAGGTTTGTGGATCCAACCGGGCTTTCCATCAAGAACCGCTCCACTGCCGCGGACCTTGTGCAGCTGGTCAGGGCCGCCAGCGAGCATTCCCAGATTCGGGAATATTCCACAACGCGCTATTTCACGGGGCATTTTCGCCAGCCTCGTTACCGCCTTGCATTCGGAAACACTAATATTCTCGTACACCGTGAGAGCTGGGGCGTCGGGATCAGCAAAACCGGCTACCTGTCTGAGGCCGGACGCTGCCTGGTTATGCTGTCTGAAATGGATGGCCGGCCCGTGGTTACCGTATTACTGGACTCTCTGGGCTCCCGGTCGCCGATGGGTGATGCCGGGCGGGTCAAGCGCTGGCTGACCACCGGAGCTGGCGGTAGTGTGGCCGCAGCGGCGCGGGCATACGAGCGCAAAAAGAACGCTGCTTATGCGGCCTCTGACAGCACGTCTGCCAGTGTGAACTGACATCGAACCTATCAGGATTCCTGGCTAATGATTCAAATATTCACGACCGGCGGCACCATCGACAAGGTGTACTTTGACGCCAACAGTGAATTTGAAATCGGAGACAGCCTGGTTGGCGAACTGCTGGCGGAATCCAATATTCACGACGGCTTTTCGGTCACCGGCCTGATGCGCAAGGATAGCCTGGAGATGACGGATGACGACCGCGAAGCGCTCAGAGCCGCGGTAAGCCGCTGTCCGGCCGAGTATATTCTGATCACCCACGGGACCGACACCATGCCAGACACGGCGCGCGCGCTGCTGCCGGTCAGCGGCAAGACCATCGTGCTTACCGGCGCCATGCAGCCTGCCCGGATGCGCCGCAGTGATTCGGTTTTCAATATCGGTTTTGCCTGGGCAGCGTTAAAGATGCTGCCCCACGGTGTCTATATCGCCATGAACGGGGAGGTGTTCGAGGCTGGCTCCGTTCGGAAGAATCTGAAGGCCCAGCGGTTCGAGCGGACCTGATCAGGCCACACAGTCTACCTGTTCGGCAGTTAGCTCGCGGTATTGTCCCGGTGCCAGTTCCGGTTCCAGAACGATGTCTCCGATTTTCCATCGATGCAGGCCTTCCACATGATTGCCTACCGCCGCCAGCATTCGTTTGATCTGGTGGTACCGTCCCTCGGAAATAGTCAGATCAATCAGCCGCTCATCCAGTTTGCAGACGCTCGCGGGTTTGGTTGGCGTTGGATCGTCCCGCAGCAAAACGCCCTGTTCCAGCCGGACAATGGCTCCGGTGTCTATGGCCGCGCTGAGAGTGACCCGATAGGTCTTGGGGCAGTCCACTCGGGGAGAGGTTATCCGGTGAGACCACTGACCATCGGTTGTCAGCAGCAACAGCCCCGTGGTGTCGGTATCCAGCCGTCCGGCGATGTGTAGTCCCCGACGCAACGCCGCTGGCAGCAGGTCCAGCGCAGTCGGTTGCTGGCTGTCCGTGGTGGCGCTGATGATGCCCTTAGGCTTGTGCAGCATGAGGTAGCGATCGACGGGCAACGACAGCGGGTCACCCTCAAGGGTAATCAGCGAATCCGGGGAGACGGGGGCACCGGCCTTTCGACAGGTTTGCTCATTGACCTGCACCAGGCCGGCGCTGATGGCCTTCTTCGCATCCCGTCTTGACAGCTCCGTGGCGTTGGCTATGAAATAATCCAGTCGCATTCTCAGTTACAGCCTTCTCCCGGCGGTGGTAAGGTCAGGCTGGCAAGGCATAGCACCCGGGCCGAGCCGGTCATACGGTTCCACAAGACGCCCAGAAGTTCGCCCGCCACAGCTGGCCGTTCCGTGCGTGAGCTGGGCAGGGATTTCAGACCGTCGCCATTGTCCGTAGCCAGAATGAAAGTGAACGGATGGGCCCCGGGAATGCCGAGGCGAATATCCGTTGCCGTGAGCCTGCCATCAGTTCTTTCGTAGTGCAGAAAACCATTGGTAAACCACTCCAACCGCTGCCCCTCGGTCAGAGTCGCTGCGACCTCTGCCAGCTCCGGATCGCGGGAAAAGCTTTCCAGGGTGACCGGTCCGTCGCCGTCCAGAAAACCGGTGACGATCTCCACGCGCCGATCTTCATCCATAACAGTGACACGCCACAATACCGTGTTGAAAGGCATTGGCTGCACCATTCTCGGGGCGTCCTGCAGGCCTTCCTGTGCCAGCGCCGGCTCGACACGGTCGGAAATGATCTGCTGGGCGGTAAAGCTCCAGCCAAGATACAGCGTCGACACCATCAGGCCGGTGATGACCGCCCTGGTGTTTTGGCCATGGAACAGGAAAACCAGGATGCCGGCCAGCAAGGGAAGGGTGTAAAGAGGGTCGATAATGAAGATGCTACTGATGGCAACAGGCCGACCGAAAGGCCAGAACAACTGGGTGCCGTATGTGGTGAAGGCATCAAGCATTGGGTGCGTCAGTAATATCAGGCCCGTGACCGCGAACCAACGCTTGTAACTGAGAATCGGGCGCCAACGGTGTAACGCATAGGCGATAACAAGCGATAATGGAAACAGGATGAACAGGGAGTGGCTGAAGCCCCGGTGCTGGGTAAAGTTTGCCACAGCGGTGCCATAGTCAATAACCACATCCAGATCCGGCAGGGTACCCAGAGCCGCTCCGATCAGCAGTGCCGAACGGCCTAATGTTTTTCCGGCAACCGCGCCCGCCAGCGAGGCGCCCAGTGCAGCCTGGGTAATCGAGTCCATCGGAAATAATGCCTTGTCAGAGAAAGCCTACAGGTATTATGCGCAGAAACGATTTTCGGATCACGGATCTGGTTGCATCAGAGTGTGACGCCAAGCGCTTCCAGTAGTGTATCGCCGGGATACCCGTCGGCTACCAGGCCGTTATCGGCCTGATAACTCCGGATCGCCGAGCGGGTGTTGGGGCCCATAATGCCGTCCGGCTCGCCGGTGTCGAAGCCTTCATGATTCAGTGCCTGCTGAATGTCGAGTATGTTGTCACGGGATAATGCTGGCAGATCTTCCGGCGGCGGGTTCTGCAACTTTCCTGCGCCGGCAATCCGATCTGCCAGGTGTCCTACCGCTATGGCGTAGAACTCGGAGCGGTTCCAGCCCATGATCACACCAAAGTTTTTATAGGCCAGGAAAGCCGGCCCGCGGTGGCCAGACGGGACAACCAGGGATGCCTTGACGGGTTCGTCTGAGAGGGCGTTACCGAATGCATCGGTGACGCCCAATTCCCGCCATTCCTGGAGTGATAGCCTGCGACCATCGGCCAGTTCATAATCGAAATTGTCCGGCAGAAGAACTTCCCGCCCCCAGCGATAGTCGCCATCCCAGTCCATATCTTCCAGAAAGTTACCGGCCGACATCATGGCGTCGGGGAGGCTGTTCCACAGGTCACGTTTGCCGTCACCGTC
>JBHEPI010000009.1:0-13603 GCA_046260345.1 Marinobacter sp.
AGGGAGCGGGCAGCTTCACGCACCATGATCAGACTCCTCATTCCATGTCATCCAGCGAACGTCCCGGTCGTAACGGCCGGGGAAAAGGCGGGCCAGAACCTGGAGGCTTTGCTCAACCCAGTGATCAAACTCCCCCCTGGCCAGGCGTTGATGGTTCTCGGCGTGGAGTCTGATGGCTTTCTCTTCGAATGGATAAGCTTCTTCCTCCAGCAGCATCTGGTACTGGCTGGCCTCCAGCTCGTTCAGGTCGGCGGGCGCTTCCGACGAAATCAGGTCTTCCACCATGACCCGGTAGAGTTCCGCGCGGCGGTAGAGGATCTCCGAGTGCAAGGTTTCGCCACTGAGTTGCTCAGCCTGTAAAAGTCGCTGCCGGGCCGACTCCAGGGCCTGCTGTTTCTTTTCCAGGGAGGGCCCCAGAGGATGCTGCAATGGCACATCTGCAAACCGCGCAGCCTCGCCTTCGGCCAGAACCATGGCGGCCCGCCCCGCCCAGGCCAGGGTGTCATCCGAGTGCCACTGGCTTTCCAGTTCCCTCTCAACCATGTCAGTGCGATGCCGGGGCTGATCAACATCGGCCTCCACAAGACGCTGACGCATGGTCTGGTTGCGTATATGGGCAGCGGAATCCGTGGGGGCAATGGCGCTTTCATCACGGTTCAGCCAGGCCTGGTAAATGCGGTTACGCCGATCCAGTGCACCGGCCTGGTGATACAACTCGGCCGCCTTCAACCGCTGCGCCCAGGATGGTGCGTCATCCCCTGAACCGGCCACCAGTTCGTCGGCGGCCCTGACCGGCTGATCCGAAGACTGGTAGGCAAAAACCAGTTTCTCGCTGACATTGGCGGCAAGCTCATGCTTCGGATAGTCGTCACGGAAACGGTTGAGCTCATTGATTGCCGCTTGCCATCGCCGGGCCTTGAGCAGGGTATTGGCGGCATCGTAACGGCCCTTGATTGCCACGTCCGAGCCCGGGAGAACAGATTCCACTCTCTGGTAATGGGCCACCGCCTGATCGGTTTTATCCCCGGCGGCAGCCTGTTCGCCCTGGTAATAGATACTGCTGGCGAGCTGGCGCTTCAGGCTTTTGCGGTCTTCGCCCTGCCTGTCCGGCAGCTCACCCGATTCCAGCAATGCCAGTGATTTGCGCCAGGCGTTCTCCGCCAGGCCAAAGGACTCACCGGCAACAAAGGATTGACCGGAAACCAGCCAGGCACTGTACTTCTCCTGGGCACTGGCCGCCGGATGGGCAATCGCAGCCCGGGCAAAGCGCAATGCGTCATCATGACGCTCCCTCGCCAGCAGCCTGTTGGCCAGATCGGCATTCAAACCCGGCAGCCGTGGATCCTCCGGAAAAATTTCAGCGAAGCGTTCACTTTCCGAGGCCAGGTCATCCAGCGTGGCAGCCAGGGCATAACGGCCTTCCACGGCGCCCCGCTGAAGCACTACCGCTGCCCACGCGGCATCGGCAGCGCCCTGATATCCACTGGTATCATAAGCGGCCTGCCGGAACCCGGTGAGCGCATCCTCGTGCTCACCAGCCTGCAGGAAGGCATCACCGGAAAGCCGCAGAACCTCTCCGGGCGAGGATAACCGCGGAGCCAGCTGGCGATAGTAGTGCGCGGCTGCACGGAATGGCTCCTGTTTAGCGGCGGTGGACTCCTCTGCCTGATCATAGTGATAGTCCGCCAGTGACCGGCTGAAATCCTGCCAGCGCCGGCGATCAGAACCGGCAAGCGCAAGGTAGCGCTCCTGTTCCGCGAAGGACGCGACGTAATCGGCCCGCGCTTGCCGGGCCCGGTCCGCACGCCCGGCCATCCGCCACACCTCAACATTCTGGGCCAGAAACGCAGGCTCTGCGGCGTGGTTCCGGTTGTCCTCCACAAAGCGGCTGTTTACCGCCACGCTTTGCTCATAGCGGCCATTACTGGCGTAGTAATCCGCAAGGCGGTCATAAAGCAGGTAGTCATAGCGCCTGCCACCATCCTTGTTCAGCCATCGGGCCAGTGAGTCCGCTCCCTGGTCTTCCGCTGCCATCAGGGCGACGACCCGGAAGGTATCATCAACAAGTTCTGCGTCACTGGCGGGGATGCGGCGAAATCGGTCGGTTTCCTCACTGAACCGGTCCAGAACTGTCAGGAAGGTGTCACCTGCCCGGTCCCAGCCTGAAGGGCCCTGTTTGTATTGGCTCCAGCCCTGCATGTAGCGGGCCTTGGTCTTCAGGCTGGCAGCGCCGTCACCGGAAATGACGCGGCCGTATTCCGCCTCCGCCCCGGCAAAATCGCCCGCCGAAAATGCCGCCTCGGCAATCCGGAAGCGAGCCTCGGGCACCAGTGAGGACGAAGGATAAAGCCCTGCCAGCTGGCGTAGCCGGTCAATGGACTGCTCCGCCTCGCCGGTGTACGCATACGCCTTTGCCATCTGGTACAGCAACTCATCGAGCCGGCCCTGATAGGCGCCCCGGTCGAGAATGGACTCGTAGCTGTCCAGCGCCTGGCGGTATACCTGTTGTTCCCGTTCATCACTGAAACTGACATCTTCATCCGTGACTTTCTGGATATTGGATAACCGGTTGAGGGCGTCAATTCTCACCTCGGGCTCGTCCGAGTTGTCGAACAGGCGCTGATAGCGCCGGGCCACTTCCCGGGGCGATATCGCGGGCATCGGGCGGGATTTGAATTCGAGGAAGACCGGCCGCATGTCACCGATGGTTTCGCCATCCCGCCCCAGCTCTACCCGGAACGATTCCCGGGCGGTGGCGCTAAGGCCGGACAGCAACAGCGCCACGGTCACCGGCACGATCAGCAGGCGTGTCATGGCTTACCCCGTTCGATGGTCTGAATGGCAAGATACTCGTACAGGTGGGCAATCTGTTGTTCGGTGCGATCCAGCGCGAAAGCCATGCGATCATCCTGTGCCTCCACATACGCCAGAGCGATCTCGTTCAGGACGGCTTCTGCCCTTTCCTGTAGGCTGTCGGTGCGGTTCCGGTTAGCTCTTACCTGCTCCATAGCCCGGTCAGCACGGGACAATAAATCGGCTAGCCGCTGATTTCTTTCCGCCAGCCTGTGATCCAGCTTGCCCAGGGACGATTTGACGGCTGCCAGGTTGCTGGCCGCGCGCCGCAATGCCTCTTGCTGAGCCGCGGAAGTGGCCCGTTCACCAAGCGTTGCGACCCGCTCGGTCAGAGCCTCAATCTCATCATCGAAGCGACCTGACTGAGCCGGGCGATGATTACCTGACTCCAGTCGCTCCCGGAAAGCGCGGCGGAAGACCGCCAGACTGTCTTCATGCCGGGCCAGTTGCAGGCCAATCTGCTCCAGTTCCGCCACCCGGCTGACCGCGTCCTGGGCCCGGGGCTGTTCCATGAATTGCAGAAGGTAGGCGGTTCTTGGCTGGGTCAGTGTCCGGCTGTCCGCGAGGAACCATTGCGCATTGGAATCGCGGGCGTCCGTTACCAGCGCCTCGTAGGCGCCCTTGTTACGGATCTGGTCAGCGAGTCTGCGCAGGGTAACCCGCTCGCTCTCGAACGACGCATTGGCTGCCAGGTAGGCTTCACCAGCCTGGCCGAGATACCCGGAAAGATCGTAGCCCCGGCCGGTTCCCAGCCAGGCGTTGGCAACACCGGGGTAGGCCAGGGGATACTTCTTGGCACGATGCCAGGACTGCATGGCGGCCCGGTGATTGCCGGCAGCGGAGAGTGCCAGGCCATGCAGGTACAACCCCTGGGGCGTGCTGTAACTCTCAAGGGGCACTTTTTCCAGGAAACTGACGGCCTTGTCATGGTCTTCATGTTCGTGGGCAAGGTGCCCTGCCCGGACCAGTAGCCGGCTCTTAAGCTCTTCACTGCGGCCGTTGTCTGAATCGGCTTCGGCCATGGCCAGTGCAACCCGCAGCGCCACCAGTGCCCGGGACGGATTCAGGTCCCGCCTGCCATAGTCAGCGGCGATATTCATGTAGCCCAGCGCTGCCCAGTATCCCGGGTCCATGGAGCCCAGCACCTGCCCGGCACTGTCGGTTTGCCCGGCCTCACGGTGGATCTCGGCCAGCCGGTACAGCGCCTGCTGCCGGGTGTCGCCATGGCCAAGCCGGGCTGCAGTTTTCAGCTGTGTCCTGGCGTTTTCCTGATCGCCGCCAGCCGCAGCCAGTTCGGCCAACAGCAGCGCAGCCTCGCCACGGTGGTACTGCCCTGCTGAAAGTTGCTCCAGTAAAGACCGTGCGTTATCGGCATTGCCTGTGGCCAGCAGGGCTTTGGCACGCACAAGCACTCCGGCTTCAGCGGACAGGTTGCGGGTATAGCGCAAAGCCGCCGCCGGATCCCCGGATTCCAGTGCAAACTTCGCCAGGCCGCCGGCCAGCCGGGCCTGATCGTCGCCAGCCGCGTTCCCTGGCACAGTCGCACAGGCCAGCGCCAGAACCAGAAAGCCAGTGCATTTGCCGAACCGGTGTCGCAGCGTCATCATTCCGCCCTACTTCCATTCCTGAAACGAAACAACCGGCTCATAGTCAGGCGCTTTTGCATCCAGGGTCATCTGGATGCGGGATTCGCCGGGGCGTTTGCGGAAATCGTGGGTCACTTCCCGGCGAACGAAGCGTTCATTCGCGGATCGGGCGGTCAGCACCGCCTTAAGCTGATGGGATCCATGGGGCAGATTACCCATGTACAGCCGCTGGACACCGCCCTGTTTCAGAGAGCCGCGCTCTCGCTCGGTATAAAGGTGGGAAGCCACAGGCGTGTCATTGAGATAGAGCTCAACCGTGTCCAGTTCAAGCCCGTCCCGGTCCCTGAGTGTCAGGAAAACTGCCACCCGGGTATCCACAGGATAAAGTACGTCCTCTTCGAGTTCGTAGAGTCGCTGGCTGAGATCCGCCACATCAGCTTTCACGCGATCAATTTCGCGGTCCAGAGTGTCCGCAACGGCGCCCTGGCCAGGGGGCAGGACCAGGACAACGAACAATGCCGCTACAGCCGTTACTGTAACTCTGAATTTACGCCTGACCGGCCCTGTTAACTGCGCTCCGGCGACCATACGCTTCCTGCCTCCTGCAATGTTCTGTAACAAACTGGCGGGAAGAGTAACACTTGGTAACAGCCAAGAACGGTATCCAGATCACCAAATGGAGATCCGTAAGTGTCGGTATTTTTGACAGCCGAAAAACAGGGAGGGGGGTCACGCTCTGCAGGGAAACAACAGGGACATTCTAATTGATTGATTTCGTGATCTTATTATTAAGTGGCCCCGGATTTGCGTAGAAAGGATTGCGGGGTAATAAAAGAACACCCCGTTTGATATGCCGAGCTTCGCCGATGCCCTCAACCGCATCGGCTTTTTTTTATTTGCTCAGTTGCTTCATGGCCGATTCCAGGCCTTCAATGGTCAGCGGGTACATGTGATCGTTCACAAGTTGCCGCGTCATTCCCAGGGAGCCACCCTGCCCCCAGTAACTCTCTGGCAGCGGGTTGATCCACACCACCTTGCGAAAGTGTTCGGAAATGCGCTGGAACCAGGTAGCACCGGCTTCTTCGTTCCAATGCTCTATGGAACCGCCCGGGTGTGAGATTTCATAGGGCGCCATGGTGGCATCCCCGACAAAGATCACTTTGTAGTCCGGGGTGTACTTGTGAAGGATATCCCAGGTGCTCGTGGTTTCGTTCATCCGCCGGATGTTGTTCTTCCACACGCTCTCGTAGACAAAGTTATGGAAGTAGAAGTACTCCATGTGCTTGAACTCCAGCCTTGCGGCGGAGAAAAGCTCTTCACACACCTTCACGTGCGGATCCATGGAACCGCCCACATCGAAGAAGATCAGCACCTTGACGGCATTGTGCCGTTCCGGAACCATTTTCAGGTCCAGGTAGCCGGCGTTACGGGCCGTGGAGCGAATAGTATCGTCCATATCCAGCTGGTCCGCCGCGCCCTGGCGGGCGAATTTCCGCAGCCGGCGCATGGCCACCTTGATGTTGCGGATGCCCAGGGTAACGCTGTCGTCCAGGTCCTTGAACTCGCGTTTTTCCCACACCTTGACGGCACGGCCATGGCGGCCCTTGTTCTGGCCGATGCGGAAGCCTTCAGGGTTATAGCCATTGGCGCCGAACGGTGAGGTACCACCGGTGCCAATCCACTTGTTACCACCCTGGTGACGCTCCTTCTGCTCTTCCATGCGCTTCTTGAAGGTTTCGATCAGCTCTTCCAGGCCGCCGAGGGAATCGATTTTGGCCTTGTCTTCTTCCGACAGCTGCTTTTCGAATTCGGCCCGCAGCCATTCATCGGGAATCAGCGCTTCCATCAGGTCGTCGAGGTTCTCAATGCCCTCGAAATAGGCCTGAAACGCCCGGTCGAACTTGTCGAAATGACGTTCGTCCTTGACCAGACAAACCCGGGCCAAATAGTAGAACTCCTCCATATCGGCAAAGGCCAGCCGGTTCTGCAGGGCTTCCAGCAGATCGAGGAATTCGCGCAGGCTGGCGGGCACTTTGGCGCGCCGGACTTCGAGAAAAAAATCAATCAACATACAGTGTTGCTCTTGCCGGATTTCAGCTGCGACGACGGGCCATAAAGGCCAGCTTCTGCAACAGGTGGACATCCTGCTCGTTTTTCACCAGCGCGCCGTACAGCGGCGGCAGGGCGGAACCGGTGTCCTTCTCCTGCAACATTTTGGCAGACAACTCATCCGCCATCAGCAGTTTCAGCCAGTCGATCAGTTCCGAGGTGGACGGCTTTTTCTTCAGGCCCGGCACCTTGCGCACATCGAAGAACACTTCCAGGGCATCCCGCACTACCTGTTGCTGCAGGCCCGGGAAATGCACGTCCACAATGCTCTGCATGGTGTCGTGATTGGGGAAATTGATGTAATGGAAGAAACAGCGGCGCAGGAAGGCATCCGGCAGCTCCTTCTCGTTGTTGCTGGTGATCACGATGACGGGGCGGTGTTTGGCACGCACCAGTTTTTGCGTCTCATACACAAAGAACTCCATGCGATCCAGTTCCAGCAGCAGATCGTTGGGGAACTCGATATCCGCCTTGTCGATCTCGTCGATCAGCAGTACCACCTGCTCTTCGGACTCAAAGGCTTCCCACAGCTTGCCCTTGACGATGTAGTTGCTGATGTCCTTGACCTTCTCGTCACCGAGCTGGGAATCACGCAGGCGGGAAACCGCATCGTACTCGTAAAGGCCCTGCTGCGCCTTGGTGGTGGACTTGATATGCCAGGGAATCAGTCGCATGCCCAGGGCCGACGCCATTTCCTCTGCCAGCAGGGTTTTACCAGTGCCCGGCTCGCCTTTGATCAGTAACGGCCGCTGCAGCGTGATGGCCGCATTGACCGCCATTTGCAGGTCGTCAGTGGCTACGTATTTCTCGGTACCGGTAAACTTCATGCTGTCAGTATCCTGTTCAATAAACGGTTAAACGAGTGTTTGAAATCAGCGCTCAAGTATAGAGAACCAAGGCCCTTCTGATAAGGGGCGGTTACTTTTTCTTGCCGTCGTCAGGCTCATCCTCGTTATCGAGGGGCCCCTTTTCATCATCAGAGTCCGGCAGATCGTCAAATTCGGACAGGTCGAAATCCTCAAGGCCAAATTCGTCGTCTTCTTCCTCCGGCTCCGGTTCGGCCACGGGAATCTCTTCTTCGGCCTCCGGCTCCTCTTCAAGCGGCTCTTCCGGTGCGATAACGGGAGGCTCTTCCTCGTCGGCGTTCTCTTGCCCACTCTCATCACCGGACTTTTTCCGGCGCATCACCGCAAACACAGCGCCGCCGACAGCCAGCAGGCCCAGCCCGCCAGCGGCTGCCATCAGCCACAGCGGTATCCCGCCGGAATCCGCAGTGTCCGGGGCGGGCTGCTGCTCGCTTTCCGCAGCCTCGTCTGTGGCAGGCTCCCCGTCAGCGGGCGCCGTATCCGGCTCTTCCACCTGGCTTGTATCAATGGGGCCCGCGTCATCACCGGCCGGTTGTTCTGTCACATCCGGCTCAGGCTCGGGTTCCGGTTCCGGCTCTTCAAGCGTGTCTAAAGGTTCCTGGGCAACGGATGCCTGCTCCCCTTCCGGCACTTTGAAGCGGGTAACAGCGCTGAACCGTCGCGAGAAGGTCTGGCCATCGGCCACGATATCCAGTTCATAGTCACCCTCGTCGGGCAGGCTGGCTATATCGTCGGTGTACACGCCATCCGCAGGAGGTTCATCCCCGGAAAGAGCCTTGGTACCACTGCGACCGTCATCGGATGTCAGGGTAAGCCGAACGTCCATCACGCCGAGGAAGTCCGGGTTATCAATTTTCTGATCGTCTTCGAAAAATGCCACGCGGAGTTCAACTGGCTCATCTGCCGTGAACGTGGGTGGTACCGGGCTCACCACCATTCGAAGGTCGCTGACAACCGTCACCCGGCTGCCTTCACCCAGTTCGCCGTTGATCCGCCACTTGCCCGCTGCCGGATCAGTTACCGTGATCAGGTCATACTCGGTTTCCCGCACCCAGCGCATCCCGTCAGCTACTGAGTCGGCCGTCGCTTCGTCGCCCTCCGGGCTGATCAGGCCAAGCTCGCGGGTGGCTGCCGGCTGGTCGTCCGCGCGGAAAATCAGTGCCGTGAACTCATCCACGCCCTCGTCCACGGTAAAACCATCGTCTTCGATGGGAATCTGCTGCTGGGGCACCGCGGTGTTGAGTGCCTTCAGAAAGGCGCGGGTCAGAGCTTCTGCCGAGGGTGCCAGGGAGTAACTGCCGCCAGTGTCAGCAGCAAGCTTTTCAAGCAACGCCTGGTCCGCCTCGTCGGACAGTGCCACGGTATGGATGGTGGCGCCGCGGTTGTTCAGTTCCTCCAGCAGGGGGCCAAGAATTCTGTCCCGCTCGCTTTCATTGGCGCCGGCATCCTCTGTGATATCCACTTTACCGTCGGTCAGCAGGATAAAATCGGTATTGTCGAGTTCATCACTGCCTGACAGGTAACGGTCACTGGCAACGCTGAGGGCTTCGCCAAGATTCGTGCGCAGGGCCACGGAATTGATCTGCCCGGAACGATCGATGGCCTGCTGCCGCCAGTCATCGGTGACCTCGGCGTGGGGCACCAGCATGTTCACGTACTGCCCGAACGTCCAGACTCCCGCGCTGGCACTGTCCGGCAGCATTCGCGCCAACAGCCGCACCGCAGGCTGGCGCAGGTTGTCGGGGTCATTGGCCTTCATTGAGCCGGAGATATCCACGATGATGCGGATATCGGCATCGTCAGGCAGTTCGAGGGTAGGCGACGGCTGGGCAGCCACCGCCAACGGCAGGCTGAAAACAGCGACAAACAGGCAGTTGAGTATTCTCCGCATCGGAGCTCCGCGCAGGGTATCAGTTCACGAAAGGCTCAGCGTTTCACCAGCCGGTATCTCACCAGGTCCAGGATCCACACCAGCACCATGGCCAGGGAGGCAATGCCGAAGTTCAGGTAGGCACGCCCGGCTTCGCTGGCATCGCCCAGAATGGTTTCATAACCACCATGCAGCCACGCGGGTATCCACCAGCCGGCCACCTCGCCGGACTCCACCGGGGTCAGGAAGATTACAATCAGAGCGGCCTGTAACAGCGTCCGCAGGGCGTATACCGGAACGACACGGAACAGCCGCGACATCATGTAGAAAAACACCACAAAGGAGACCGCGTAAAGGGCCCAGAATATTCCGTAAGCGAGGTTGGTTTCTGCGTCTATCATCAAAGGATCCAGTGAATAATGTGTTCTTCCCAGTCTTGTTCAGCCACCTCCGCTTCCGAGATCACCCGGTGGCGAACCGACACGCCGGCGTCGTGCACTGTTTGCGGGTCACCGGAGCGCAGCGGGTGCCAGTCTGCCAGTGGCCGGCCCTCCGCCAGTGTACGGTAGGCGCAGGTAAATGGCAGCCAATGGTAATCCGCCAGCGTATCCGGTGTCAGCACCGTGCACGCCGGCACCTTCTGCAACCGCTCGGAATAAACCGTGCACTGGCAGCTGTTCTGGTCCATGTAGCGACAGACCAGGTCCGTGTAATACACATCTCCGGTGTCTTCGTCTTCCAGCTTGGCCAGGCAGCACTTGCCGCAACCGTCACACAGCGATTCCCATTCCGCAGGCGTCATCTCGCCCAGGCGCTTGCGCTGCCAGAACGGAATCTCCGCAATCATTACCGGCTCTGCTCCGGCTTGCGGCGGAAATCCACCACATAGCCGCTGCTTTCTTCCGGCATCTGCAGGAAGAAGTCCTTGTCGGCAATAGCGTCCAGTACCTGCTGGCCAGAGGTGCGCGCCAGTTTGCGCTCCGGTGTCATGATCAGGTCCATGGAGTGAACAGGTTTGCCGAATATCTCCCGCAGGCTCTCCGGCAGATCATCCCAGAGCTGGCCGCGGCGAACATAGAGGTAGGTATCCGGTTTCCTGCTGCTGCGAAACACCGATACAAAGGTTTTTCCATTCATCATGTCAGTAATTCCTCGATTCGCTCCCGCACCGGCGCCAGGGTCTCCCGGCGCCAGCCCTCGTCAAACAGGCCGGCTGACAGATCCCGCTTGTGCACAACCATTTCCAGGCGCTTGCGCGGGGCCAGCAGCTCCACGGGAATATCCCGTGCCTCGGCCGCCTGGACCATCAGACGCTTGAGCTGCTTGTAGAACATCTGCTGCTCCCGGCTCAGGGGCGGGGTAATCGTCTCAATAGCGGAATTATCCGCGGACGCCGCATCCGCAATCATTCCGATGATGGTATCACCATATCGACGAACCACCGCCTGGGGAACACCCTGCACCGAGGACAATGCCCGCACCGACCCCGGCAGCTGCTGCGCAATGGCAATCAGCAACGCATCCGCCACTACCCGGCCTCTGGGCCGGTCCCGGCGCCGGGATTCCTGTTCTCGCCAGCGCACCAGATCCCGCAATACACCCTGCTGCTGCCGACTCAGGGCCCAGCCACCCCTGAGCTTGAGATAATGATTGTCCGGGTCATCCTGGGAAGCCAGTTCCCGGGAAAACCGGTCCGACTCTTCTGCAAGCGCCTCTTCAAGGCCACGCTCCCGCAGCCGCACCATCACCCAGTGATACACCGGCACCAGAAAACGCACATCGTCCAGCGCATACCGTTCCTGGGCTTCGGAAAGTGGTCGCGAGACCCAGTCCGAACGGGTCGCGGATTTATCGAGGGTTTCCCCGAACAGGGTCTCCACCAGGCGGGCGTAGCCCACAGAAAAACCGGCGCCGGCCAGGGCTGCGCCGATTTGCAGGTCAACCAGGCCTGCCGGTTCCAGCTGCAACCAGTGACGAAAGAGCTCAAGGTCCTCGCTCATGGCGTAGAGCAGCTTGGGCACGTCCGGGTCGGTGAGGATACTGCGGAAACCGTCCGACGCTTCGGCAACCTCAGGATCCACCAGGCAGAACCGCTCACCCAGCCCCAGCTGCACCAGGCCCGGAATCGGAAAGAAGGTATCCACGCGCTCGAATTCGGTATCCAGCGCCAGCGGCTCGCCCTTGCCCTCGGCAATCCAGCGGTCCAGGTCCTGCGGCTCCCGAATCCAGGAAACAGTCTCGGGAGCCGCAGGAACAGGGGCGGCCGGGTTGATAGCGTCCATATAAAAGGCCTGGTCAGGTTTATTCGGTCAGGGGTTTGCGGCCACGGAAGGCATGGGTCAGGGTAAAACCATCCACGTACCCCAGTTCGCCACCCACGGGAATACCATGGGCAAGTCGTGTGATGAGAATGTTGCGGCCATCCAGCCTGTCGGCGATATAGTGCGCCGTGGCTTCCCCTTCCACCGTCGGGTTGGTGGCCAGAATGAGCTCGGTCACGCCTTCATCGTGGATGCGCCGCAACAGGCGTTCAACGCCGATTTCCTCAGGGCCCACGCCATCAATTGGCGACAGGTGCCCCATCAGCACAAAGTAACTGCCACGGTAGTCACCGGCCTGTTCGATGGCCAGCAGGTCTGACGGGCTCTCCACCACGCAGAGAGTGCCAGTGCGCCGTTCCGGGTTCTCGCAAATATTGCAGGTCGGCGTATCGGCGAAGTTCTGGCAGCTTTCGCAGCGGCGCACGCCTGTCATCGCACGTTCCAGCGCATCGGAAAGCCGTGAACCACCGGAGCGCCCCCGTTCCAGCAAGTGAAACGCCATTCGCTGGGCCGTTTTCTGACCGACACCAGGCAGACAGCGGAGCGACTCCACCAGCTCGTCTACCAACGGACTAAAAGCCATCAGCAATCCTCAATCAGAACGGCATCTTGAAACCGGGCGGCATGCCCATACCGGACATCATGCCGGACATCTTATCTTTCTGGTTCTCTTCAACCCGGCGAACGGCGTCGTTAACAGCGGCCGCCAGCAGGTCTTCCAGAATTTCTTTGTCTTCGCTCAGCAGGGAAGGATCAATGTCCACCTTTCGCACATCGTGGCGGCCGTTCATGGTCACCTTCACCAGGCCGGCACCAGACTCGCCGGTAATCTCGGCCTTGGCGGCCTCTTCCTGGGCCTTCTTCATCTCTTCCTGCATCTGCTGGGCCTTCTTCATCAAATCGCCCATATTATTCATCATGCTCACCTTTTTCAGAATTAGCTTATGCCTGCCTCATACCGGCCGAATACTGTTTTCGACTACCCTCGCCTCGAATCGTTCAACGATGGACTGCACCGCCGGATCATTGCGAATGGCCTCTTCCGCCGCCTGCTGGCGGGCACGGCGCTGGTTATCTTCCCAGGCCGCCGGCGTTTTACCGCCAGCGTCGCCCTGCTCTACACGCAGGGTTATGGTGTCGCCAAACCGATTCCTCAATGCCTCCACAATTTTTTCTTCGTGGCGGGCATTCAGCAAGCGGGCATGGCCTTCGTCTATTGTCAGTACGATCTCATCGCCATTGCGGGCCATCGCCGCGTTGCTGGCCAGGTTTCCCGGCATGCCGACAATGCCCAGGCTGCGGAAATCCCGCTCCCAGACAAAGTCACCGGTGTCTGGCAGGTCTTCTGCAACCTCTGCCGCCTGAGCCTCCGCAACCGCATCAAGGCTGGCCAGCCAGGCATCATCGGTTTCCACTGGCGGAGGGCCGCTGTCCTGCTGGGGTGCTGCCTCCGGCTCTGGCGCCAGCTCTGGTTCTGGCTCCGGCACTGGTTCTGACGCCGGTTCTGGCTCTGGCTCTGGTTCCGGCACTGGTTCTGGCACTGGCTCGGGCTCTGGCGCCGGTTCAGCTACCGCTTCTGCAGGTCCAGGTGCCGGTGTCGGCTCCGCCGGGCCAGGCTCGGGGTCTTCCCGTGATTCCTGCGCGGACGACGAACTGCCAGAGGCAATCGTTGGTGGCTCCCGCCTGTCCGCACCGGGGCGAAATGCCAGCATGCGCAACAGCGTCATCTCGAACCCCATGCGTGCATCCGGTGTCACGGCCAGGTCCTTACGGCCCATCAGGGCAGCCTGGTAAAACAGCTGGGCGTCTTCCGCACTCAGCCGGCGCGCCAGGGACTCCACCTGGGCTGCGTCCCCCAGGGCATTGTCCACGCTCCCCGGCACCACCTGCTCCATGGTCACCCGGTGGAACAGCGACAGCAGGTCCGCCAGGATCACGCTGTAATCCGGTGCAAAGTCGGAAACACGGCTGATTTCAGACAGCAGCGCAGGCCCGTCG
>JBHEPI010000031.1:0-66092 GCA_046260345.1 Marinobacter sp.
ACCGGTGTTCACCCATGGTTTTGCACTGAAATGGTCCCGGGGTGAACCAGCGCGGGTTCACCACGTACACGCACAGCAGCGTGTCTGATCGGGATGCAGCCAGCAGAGCGGCGTTGTCGTGAAGCCGGAGATCCCGGGTAAGCCAGTAGAGTGTTTTCAAAACCTGTCGATCCTGTCCCATTTGTTTCTACACTGTACGTTGACCAATGCATAAGCGATTATGCAACCGTAATTTCCGATATCAAATTCAAGGAGTCTGCCAGTGATTAAATCCCGAGCCGCGGTGGCATTTGCCCCCAACAAACCGCTGGAAATTGTGGAAGTGGACGTTGCCCCGCCACAGAAAGGGGAAGTGCTGGTGCGTATCGTTGCCACCGGTGTGTGCCATACCGATGCCTACACACTCTCCGGTGCCGATTCCGAAGGTAATTTCCCCGCCATTCTGGGCCACGAAGGTGGTGGCATTGTTGAAGCTGTCGGCGAAGGCGTGACGTCAGTCGAAGTGGGCGACCATGTCATTCCGCTTTATACAGCGGAGTGCGGCAAGTGCAAGTTCTGCACTTCCGGCAAGACCAATCTGTGTGGTTCCGTGCGCGAAACCCAGGGCAAGGGTGTGATGCCGGATGGTACTTCCCGTTTTTCTTATAAGGGTGAGCCCATCTACCACTACATGGGCTGTTCCACTTTTTCCGAGTACACCGTATTGCCGGAAGTTTCCCTGGCAAAAATCCCCAAGGAGGCACCGCTGGACAAAGTATGCCTGTTGGGTTGTGGCGTCACCACCGGCATAGGCGCGGTGCTGAACACCGCCAAGGTGGAAGAAGGCGCAACGGTGGCTATCTTCGGCCTCGGTGGTATCGGCCTGGCCGCCATCATCGGCGCCACCATGGCCAAGGCGAGCCGCATCATTGCCATCGACATCAACCCCGGCAAGTTCGATATCGCCAGGCAGCTCGGCGCCACCGATGTGGTCAATCCCAAGGATTACGACAAGCCGATCCAGGAAGTCATCGTTGAAATGACCGACGGTGGGGTGGACTACTCCTTCGAGTGCATCGGCAATGTGGACGTGATGCGTTCAGCCCTGGAGTGTTGCCACAAGGGCTGGGGCGAATCCATCATCATTGGCGTGGCCGGTGCCGGCGAAGAAATCCGTACCCGCCCGTTCCAGCTGGTAACAGGCCGGGTCTGGAAAGGTTCAGCTTTTGGCGGTGTGAAAGGCCGTACTGAACTGCCCGGTTATGTGGAAAAGGCCGAGAAAGGGGATATCCCGCTGGACGTGTTTATTACCCATAATATGCCGCTCGAGGACATCAACGAGGCGTTTGAGTTGATGCATGAGGGTAAGAGTATCCGGACGGTTATTCACTTCTGAAGCTGGGCAGGGCCCCGTGTTAATGTCGCGGGGCTCAGGAGTAGTCGATGGACACAGATAATTTGTTTCGCTTCCGTTTCCGAGTCCGCTACGGTGAGTGCGACGCTCAGAGCGTGGTCTTTAACGCCCGCTACGCGGATTACGTGGATATTGCTGTCAACGAATACATCCGCACTCTCTTCGGGGATTACCAGAACCTGCTGGATCAGGATCTCGACATCCAGGTAGTCAGCCTGACGGTGAATTACCGCGCGCCGGCGCGATTTGATGATGCCCTGGAGGCCAGAATCCGGGCAGGGCGAATTGGTAACACGTCGTTTACCGTGCACCTGGAATTCTTTCGCTTTGGTGACGAAGAGTTGGTGGCCGAGGCGGACATTACCTATGTGCTGATTCAGCCTTCAAGCATGGCAAAAACGCCAGTGCCGGACAGCATTCGGGAAAAACTAGAGGTGGGAGCACCCGGCGTGCTGATTAGCCACGCCGGGGAATAGCAGACAGGTTCAGGGCTGTTCAGCCTTCCTGAAGCGCCTGCACCACGGCTTTGGCTGCGCCCTCTGAGGAGGCCGGGTTCTGGCCGGTGATCAGTTTGCCATCCACTACGATATGGGGGCCCCAGTCGTCACCTTTGGTGTAGGTGGCAGTGTTTTCCTTCAGCATGTCTTCCAGCAGGAAGGGCACGATACCGCTCAGACCAACGGCATCCTCTTCGCTGTTGCTGAAGCCAGTCACGTCGCGACCACCCACGATATTTTGCCCGGGTTTTACCTCCACATTCTTGAACACGGCCGGAGCATGGCAAACCGCGCCGATGACCTTGTCCTGTTCATACGCGGCCTTGATCAGGGCAATACTTATTTCATTATTGACCAGATCCCACAGCGGGCCATGACCGCCAGGATAGAAAATGGCGTCGTACTCGTTCATGTCCACATCACCGAGTTTTTTGGTGCTGGCGAGGGATTCCCTGGCATGTGCATCCTGCTGGAATCGACGGGTGGTCTCAGTCAAAGCCTCCTCGGCTTCACTGTTGGGGTCCACCGGCGGCTGCCCGCCTTTGGGAGAGGCGATGGTGATGTCGGCGCCGGCATCCCTGAACACATAATAAGGGGCGGTGAATTCCTCCAGCCAGAAGCCGGTTTTGTGCCCGGTGTCTCCCATCTGGTCGTGTGAGGTAAGAACCATCAGTACTTTCATCAGGGTCGTCCTTTTTGCTTCGGAATTGAATGGGTAACCAACTGCCCTGTCTATCATGTGTTGCGGCGGTAAGCCGGTAAATCAACCACCGGCAGAACTCACTTACGCAAGTTTAACCCCTGCAGATCCTGTGGATGTCACTTACTGTATATCGTCTACACTTTCAGGGATCATTAAGAAAGGACTGAACCGGAATTTCGGTTCTCCGGCTCGATAATCATCTCATGGTAGGGCTCTCCCTGTGCGTCATCTTGTTTCCGGCTTTCTGGCAATCCTGTTTGTGGCATCTCATTCTGCATATGCCGCGGAGGAGCGTCACTCGGTTACCGTAGGAATAAACCATGCACCACCATACCGGGTAAGCACCGAAGATGGCGCTACCGGTTTGTATGTGGAGATTTTTGATGAGATCGCCGAGCGAATAAACTGGGACGTCCGCTACGTGGAGGCTCCGTTCCGCCGGATACTGCTGATGATGGAAGAGGGAAAAGTCGACGTTATGCTCGGGCCTCTGAAAACCGAAGAAAGGGAACGGGTAATGGCGTTTGTGGCGCCGGTATTCCCGCCGGAGCGCAAACTCTTTTTCTACCACCGCGATGAAAACCGGATTGAAGAATACGACGACCTGTACGGCAAGAAAATTGGTGTTCTTGCAGGGAGCAGCTACTTCGAAGCGTTTGACACCGACGAGGATCTCGATAAGGAACCGGTCGCGCGTTATGAAAACCTGATGCGGATGCTGGAAAAGGATCGCCTGGACGTGGTGGTAGCTCCGGAGTTGGTCGGTCAGCATACGGTGCAGCAGTTGGGTGTGGACTTGTTGGTCTCCCCCTACCAGGTTCCCGGCGAGCACTCCTATATTGCGATTTCAAGGACATCACCGGTGCTTACTTATGAGGACGAGATCTCACGCGTGTTCGAGCAGATCCGTAAGGACGGTGTGTATGAAAAACTGGTGATGGGCTACCAGGACCGTGCAGAACGATGACACCGGATGAGAACGACCTATGGTTCCTGCCTCTGGGCGGAACCGGCGAAATCGGGATGAACCTGAATCTCTATGGCCATGATGGCCGCTGGCTGATGGTGGACTGCGGCGTGACCTTTCCCAAACCCGGTCGCATCGCCGCTGATGGTACCGTACATCACCGTGGTGAGCCGCCTGTACAGATGGCCGACCCTGCCTTTATCGCTGATCGCCGCGATCAGTTGGCAGGGCTGGTAATCACCCACGCCCATGAAGATCACATTGGTGCCGTGCCTTACCTTTGGCCATTGCTTCAGTGTCCCATTTACACCAGCAGGTTCACGGCTGAAATCCTGCGCAGAAAACTGGCGGAATTCGGCTTGTTGCACAGGGTTCCGATTCACGTCGTAGAGGTGGGTGATCGCAGAGCCATTGGCCCGTTTGAGGTCGAGTGGCTGGCCCTGACCCATTCCATTCCCGACCCCAACGCCCTGATGATCCGGACACCAGCGGGGCGGATTTTCCACAGCGGGGACTGGAAGCTGGACGATCATCCCCTGGTTGGCCACGGCTATTCCCGCATCACCTTTACGGATATGGCAGAAGAAGGCGTGGATGCCATGGTGTGCGACTCCACCAATGCCACGGTGGCCGGCCACTCAACATCGGAGTCAGCACTGTATGATGGGCTTCTGGAAGCCATCAGGCCTGCCAGCGGGCGTGTCGTCGTTACCTGTTTTGGCAGTAATATCGCGCGGCTGCACACCCTGGCCATGATCGCCCGGGCAACGGGCCGCTATATGGGTCTGATCGGCCGCTCGCTCATCAACATGAGCAGTGCTGCCAAAGCTTCCGGGCTGTGGGATACCGCCGACTCACTGATCAATGCCTCTCATTTTGGCTACCTGCCGAGAGAAGAGGTTCTGGCGGTGGCAACCGGCAGCCAGGGGGAACCACGAACCGCCCTGCGGCGGCTGGCCGCAGGCAATCATCCCGATTTCGAACTGGAGGCAGGAGACCTCGTGATCTTCAGCGCCCGCGCCATTCCTGGTAATGAAGATGCCATTGAGGCGCTGATCGCCAGGCTCCGAGCCATGAATGTGTCGGTAATCACTGCCGAGGATGCAGATTTACCGATACATGCTTCAGGTCATCCCGCCCAGGAAGAGTTGGAGTTAATGTATCGATGGGTAAGGCCTGCCATTGCCATTCCGGTTCATGGCGAGGCTGCACATATGGAAACTCACGCCGGAATTGCCAAGGCAAATGGAGTATCCAGGGCCATGGTAGGCCGAAACGGTGATCTGTTTATGATCCGGCCGGTGCCGGGTATTCGTCGTCAGATTACCGAAACAGGGCGCCTGGGGTGGGAGAAACAGGTGCTTGTCAGGGTCGAGTAAACCGATGTTGAAAGCGTTATTAAAATTTTGTGCTCTGGTTGTGACAATGTTTGTATTGGCTCCCGCCAATGCGTCGCCGGAGCCCTCTTGCAAGACTCTTACCGTGAGTGGCAACCCGGAATACCCACCATTGCTGTGGCGGGACTCGCCGGATGATGGCCATCTTACCGGCGCTGTGCCAGCCTTGTTGCGGGAAATTCTGGAACCCTTGGGAGTCGAGGTAATTGTCAGGGATCTCGGTTCCTGGGCCCGGGTTCAGCATGTGGCCGGCCTGGGAGAGATTGACATGGTTGCAGGTGCGTTTTATACCTCCGAACGCATCCATTACATGGATTACCTGCTGCCCCCGATCACTCACCTCCCAACCGTTGTCTGGGTACCCAAGGGCGGGGAGTTTGTCTACCGCCACTGGCCGGATCTGCTGGAAAAACGCGGCAGTACTCTGATCAATAACAGTTTCGGGCAGAATTTTGACCGTTACGCTGATGATAATCTGCGCATCGAGGGCGTGCGGACCATTGAACAATCTTTTCAGATGGCATTGGCGGGCCGTGTTGATTACGTTCTTTATGAATTGCTGCAGGGGCAGGTGAAGCTGGAAAAACTTGGCATCGCCGATGACTTTGTGGCGCTGGAGACGCCAGTCAGCCGCGAGGCGTTGTTTTTTACCTTCACAAAAAAGTCAGCATGCAACACATTCGAACTGAGAGAGCGCATTGCAGCCCGCCTGTCGAAACTTGTGGATGCTGGCCGTGTCGATCAGTTGATGCGCGAATTTACCAGCGTCTATACGGCACAAGACTAAAGGATCTGAAGCCCTTATCGAGGATCTCGGGAAGGCTTTCTGAATACTGCGACTGCCAGCAGGCAACCGGCGAGCACAGATACCACAACAGCCGGGCCCGCCGGGATGTCATAGCCGGCTGACAGCCATAGTCCGCAACCATGCCCGGCAAAACAGATGCCAGATGCCACCCACAAACCGTAGCCCCTCAGACAGCACAGCATCAGCGGTGCCGCGATCAGGGTCGCGAACACCACATAGACACCCGCCATATCCACTGTCATGGTGACCGCCACCGCAAATAATGGCAGAAACAGCCGTGAACGAAAGCGCTCGGAACCGGTGTTACGCCACAGCAGAACGGCCACGGTGATCGCGGCCAGTGGAATCAGTGAGAGGCTAGTAACCCAGAGCAGATCACCGTTCAGGATTTTTGCCAGTTGCTGCGCGCCATGGGGGTCCTGGCTGACCACCAGTGTCGCCAGGCTGGCTCCCAGCACATAGAGGGTTCCGATCATCGCTTCGCGATAGTCGGGCACCCGCTTCAGAATCAGGTGCACCATGGCCACTGCAAGCAGCGCAAACAGAAGCCCACTGACCGGCATGCCGGCGATGGTGTGATTCGGCATCAGGGACAGGCCCGCCAGGGTACCAAGTGCCGCCCACTGGGCAATGGCAAGATCCGCAAACACCACGCCCCGCTCCAGAACCCGATGCCCCAGCGGCACCAGGCACAGTGCCATCATCAGGCTCGCGGCCAGTGGGGTTAAAAGCCAGAGCCAGCTAGCCATGCCTCGCATCCCCCAAGGCTGCCTTGTCATTGTACTGCTGGAGGCGTTCAATAATAAGGCTGATCAGTTCCGGAAGGCTGTCGGTCCCTGCTTCGCCGGTCACCGTGCCCGGTAGAACCTCAACCGGCAGCCCGGCCTTCACCGATAGCCACTTCGCCGGCCGATGGTCCTGGTAGCTGGCAATCAGTACCAGTTTTGCCTGTTCCAGTGCGGGGTCGGAAAGCACCCTGTTCAAATGGGAAGCACTTGGTGGCAGGCCCGGTTTGGGCTCCAGGTCGACAGCCGTTTCCACCCCGAGCCAGCGCAGAAGGTAAGCGAACGAGGAATGCTGAACCACGATGGGCATGCCCTCAAGGCTCGTTGCCGCCTCGCGCCATCGTGCAGTGTCGAGTTTCCAGCCCACGTGCCATTGACGCTGGCGCAGACGGATCGCATTCTCATGGCCCGGCGCGAGCTCGACGAGCCGATCCGCCAGTGCATCAACGATTTCGGGCACCCGGCCCGGGTCAAGATGGACATGGGGGTCGCCTTCCGGGTGGACATCACCCATGCTGCGATCAACATGATCGTGAGGCTGGTGCAGCGCGACTTGATCGGCAGCGAAGAACAACCCCGGCTTGCCGGCCTGGATGTCACGGTTGGAAGCCCGGCTGACCAGTGCTGGTAACCACCCGGCCTCAAGTGAAGCGCCAGTGCATACAGCCAGATCCGCACGGCGCATCGCCGAAATCAGGCTGGGCCTGGCTTCAATGTAGTGCGGATCCTGCCCGGCGGAGGTGGCCGTGTGAATGTCTGCCTCCGGAACCAGGGCACGGACCAGATCCGCCCACTCTGGTTCACAGGCGAAGACATTGAGTGATGCCTGAGCCGGCATCATCACCAACCCAAGCGCTATGCCCGTAGCGAGTTGTTTAAAAGCCATGGGCACCGTGCGCTCCAAAACTCATGACGTACTGCAACATCACGGTGTTGTCGGCTTTCTCGAACCCGTGGGCTTCCTGATGGGTGTATTGCAGGCGAACCGTCGAGAAGTGGGAACGGGACCAGGCCAGCATCACGTCCGTTTCTTTCAGCTCCTGGTCATGGAAATGATCACCGTGGGCTTCGCTGAGTTCGACCTGGCCATAGCGGGTACCGGCGGACCATTGGGGTGCAAACTGGTAGACCGCAGACGCATACCAGCCTTCGTGAACGTCATCCGATGTCGCATGCTCGCTCAGGTCGTCGGCATAAAGGTATTCGCCACTCAGAGTCAGCTGTTCCTGGCGGTTGTTGCCGCCCGGTGCCCATTTCCATACCAGGTCTGCCATGTAGAGGTTTTCGCCGGTGTACCGGGCGCCGTGGGAATGGCCGCCGTGATCGTGGTCACTATGGTCGTCGCCGTGGTCGCCGTGGTCGCCGTGGTCACCATGGCCGCCATGGACCTGACGGTTATTCAGGTACGACAGGCCGGCCTGCCAGCTTTGCGAAGGGGTGAGGTCGCCGCCGAATCGGGTATTGACGGTGTACACGCCGATGTCTTCCTCGCCTTCGGACAGCTGGTTACCATCAAAAGCTTCGGCGCCAATCTGCCAGTAGAAGGGTGTGGGCAAAAGCAGGTTCACACGCAAACCATCGTCGAAATAATGGCTGCCCAGCAATGCCCGGTATGCGGCGGGCCGCTCCACAAAGTCATCCTCATGGAGGTGGCGGCTGTTCAGGTAGCCTACCTGAGAGAGAAAGCGGCCACCGCGAACGCTGAGGTTGTAGGGCATACCAGTTGTCTGCAGGAAGGCTTCTTCCAGGCCGAGTTCGGTTTCGCCTTCGTGATCCTCCAGTACTGCTGTCAGTCGGCCTTCGAACAGGTCGTCAATAGGAGAGGAGAGAGACAGCTCGGTATGGCCGAGCCCAAAGCCCTCTTCACGGTGTGACAGCGCGGTGTGGTTCTGCTTGTAGTAGCCATCCAGCACCACGCTGACATCCGGGTTCATTTCGTTGGCCTGAATTGCGGTAAACGGGACAATAGCCAGCGCGAGAGCGCCGGCTGGGGTGCTCAGTAATTTCATACATCAGTTTCCTTTTAAAACGTTATAACGTTACTTTTTTTAGTGAAATCAAAGCCAGTCCAGCGCCAGGACCAGTTGCGGATGGTTGACGGGTCATGGCCTCATCCGGGTGAAATGAGACATGAGTGATTAAACCGTCGTCATCGATTTCAAGATTAATGTTATGTTATAACATATTAAATGTGAACCCCACCTCCCGGTTTTCTTGGCGCAGGCAAGACGATGCTACCCAGGCTCAGAAGGAAGTAGCACTGAGCCGGGTGGAAGTGGGAAATGATGCGGGAAACCGGGGGCGAGCAACGGCCTGGAGCTGAGGGCACACCAGGCCATTGGTGGATCAGCGTGCCTTCAGGTCTTGTTTCCTGTTGGCCTCTCGGAGGGTGTCTGTCTTTGGGTACCGGCCTGCCCGGTCGATGATTTCAGCTTTCGCCAGGCATTGAAAATATGGCGTGGTGAACCGGCTATTTGAATGGCGTTGTTGCTCATCATACTGATCCCCTTTGTGCTTGGCAGAACGCTGCCAAGGATGTCTGGTGTTTGATGGTATTGAGCATAGCAACGCTGGAAGCAAATACAAATGAATCTCATTAAAGTTTGAGGGAGGTCAATTAAATTCCGATAGTCGTTCGCAGCCTAACTGTATAAACTCGGTCCAGACGCAATCATTTATTGGCATCAGGAGGCAGTATCCCCATGGCAATCTGGACCCGAAGTATTCCTACCCTTGAACAAATGGCTGAAGGTAGCAAAAACACCGCTGTCGCCACTATGGGCATTGAATTTGTGGAAATTGGTGATGACTACCTGATTGGGCGTATTCCTGTGGATGAACGCACAGTGCAGCCTTTCGGTATTCTGCATGGTGGCTCGTCAGTGGTGCTTGCGGAAACGCTGGGCAGCATGGCCGCTAACTATTGCCTGCGTAAGGAAAACCAGATTGCAGTGGGGCTGGACATCAATGCCAACCATATTCGCTCAGCCAGCAAAGGCTGGGTATACGGGACCGCGCGCCCGGTTCACATTGGTGGCACAACACAGGTCTGGGAGATAAGGCTGGAGAACGAGGACGGTAAGCTGACCTGTATATCAAGGCTTACCATGGCCGTCATCGACCGGGGCTGATATTTCCGGGGCCTTGCGGTTGAGAATGCCCTGCTCGATAAACTCTTTCATCACAATACCGTAGCTCTCATCAGGCACTTCCCGGGCAATCTTGTAGCGTTGCCCGGCGCTATCCAGCGTACCCTTCAAAAGGTCGACTTCGCGGAAGGTGACAAGTGGGTATTTGTTGGCGTCACGCACCAGCAGTACGCGGGGCTTGAGTTTGCTGGTGGGGTGGGTGGCCACCACAATGCCGACCTCTTCATTGGCCATTTCCACGATGGAACCGGGCGGGTAAACGCCGATCATGCGGATAAATTCCACTGCCAGCTCCGCGTCGAACTGCATACCCTTGTTGCGATGGATGATCTGCAGCGCCTCCATAGAGGCCCGCCCCCTGTCGTAAACCCGGGAGCTGGTGATGGCATCGTAGGTGTCCACCAGACCGACAATCTTGGCAAACAGCGGTATCTGGTGCCCCGCAAGGCCTCGCGGGTAACCCTTGCCATCCATTCGCTCGTGATGGGAGTAAGCTACGTCGACCGCTGAATGGGCGAGCCGGGGCAGGGAGGCCAATACATCGCGACCGAAGGTGGTGTGCTTCTTCATTAATGCGAATTCTTCGGGGGTGAGCGCACCGGGTTTGTTCAGAATCTCATCTTCAATGCTCATTTTGCCTACGTCGTGGAGCAGGCCGCAGAGGGCGACATTGCGAATCTCCCTTTCCAGCAGCCCCAGGTGCTTGGCAAACGCCGCTGACAGAATCGAGACGTTGATACAGTGCTCAGCAGTGTATTCGTCCTTGTTCTTGATCTTGGTAAGTAGAAGCAGCGCGTTGTCGTTCCGCAGCACGCTGTCCACGCAGTTATCCACCACTTGGTGGATCTGGTTCATTTCCAGGGTTCGTCCCATCCGCAGGCTGGACATGATGTTCTTTGCGGTGGTCTTGGCCTCGGTATAACTCATCCGCGCCGTGGTCATTTCACGGCTGGCGTCAACCTTGTTGATGTAGGTAACTTTGCGTTTGGGAATAGACGCTGAATGCTTTGATGTGCCGGGAGAAGCCCGTTTATCAGCTGGTTTCCGCCTGCTGACAGGTGATCGTTCAAAAGGGGCCGGCGAGACGTCAATCCGACCCTCGACGAACACCGTCTGACACTGTTGCTGAACAGCAAGAACGTCGTCTTCAGTCTGAAGAATAAACCCCTGTAGCAGGAAGTCGGTTTCTTCCCATGGGCGGTCCAGACGAACCACGTGCATCCCGATTTGCAGCTGGGATACGGGAATTTCCGTTTCTATAATGTCCTGACGGGCGGTAGGCATACTGCATACTCTGTTATATCAAAAATGGCCTGTCGACTGGTTTACACTCTGGTCAAGCTTTGATAACCACTACTAAAGTATGAGTGAACGTCGCTTCATTGTATCGCCAGTTCTTCAAATTATTGTCAAATACTGTAACCAGAAGTGGCGCATTGATATCTTTGAGACTAACACACACTCGCTAACATTCAGATTGAAGGTTTGATTTCCAGCGAATCGGGAACAGCGCCATGACGAACGCAAAAACCGGCGTACCATTGTGGTGGCTGGCTATGGCCGCCGCTTTGACGCCGCTGATCACCATTCACGTGACGTTTGCGGTATCTATACTGGAGGGACACATTTCCTGGTGCATTCCATACTGGGACAGTTGCACCAGCATCAGCCGCACCGGCCGCTACGGTACCGCCTACTTTATTTTCAAGGGCACCATGCTGCCGGCGGCCATTCTGGGCATGCTGTTCTGGTTCCTGAACGGCCGCTGGTTGCTGCAACTGGGCGCCACCAGCGTTGGACGCCACTGGATTCCCTGGCTGGGATTCGTGGCCTGTGCATCACTTGCGGCCTATACTCTGGCCCTGGGCCATGAGGGAGACGGATTCAACCTGACCCGTCGAATTGGTGTGGTGCTCTACTTCTCCCTGACCTATATCGCGCAGCTATTGATCAGTTCGGCGCTCAAAGGGCATCCGCGCTGGCATGGAAGCGGAAAACACCTGCTGTGGTTGTGTGAGCTGGCTCTGGCGGTGGGTATTCTCTCGGTAATCCTTACGGCCGTGGTGCCGGAGATTTACAGTGAGATGGACGATGCCTTTGAGTGGATACTGGCGCTACTGATCAACATTCATGCCATCTGGATTGCTGTGTTGTGGCGGCAGAGCCGCTTTCGTGCGCGCTTGTGGGCGGAGTGAGCGTCGGATTACAGCGACATCAGTCCACGCACCAGCGCTGCAATACCGGCGATGGCGGCAATCCCCAGAATCACCGGCCTCAGCCCTTCGAATGGCATGCGGTTGACCAGCTTCCCGGACAGCCAGAAACCGATCAGAACACCCGGAAAGGTCACCGCAAACAACTGTAGTTCCCGCAGCCCCAGATAGCCAGATGCAACCAGGGCCGCGATGCTGAAGAAACTTGCCACCAGAAAGAATGCTGACATGTTGGCCCGCACCAGCGGCCCTTTCTGGTTCTGGTAGATCAGTGCAATCGGCGGTCCGCCCACGGCCGTGATGGTGCCCATATAGGTTGAGGCGGCCCCTGCCAGAACGCTGTTTCGGGCGTTCAGTGCCGGTCGCAAGCCAGCCACGCTGAGCAGTACCCCGATCAGGATCAGAATACCGAATACAAGTTCGAACCCTTTGGGTGAAATCAGCAGCAGCGTTATGCCCGCCAGGAGCGTACCCACAACACCGCCGCCAATGGCAAAGCGCACCTCGCGGATCTGCAATGCGCCCCGGTTCCGCAGTAACATAAAAATGGTTAATACCACGGCGTTTAGAACCAGTGGAGCAGGTACCAGCACCGGGCTGATCAGGAACAGCAGTGGTGCTGCCAATGTGCCGATGCCATAGCCCGCGACTCCCTGCAAACAGGAACCGGCCAGCAGGGCCAGGTTGGCGAGGATTATCTGTAGCAGGGAAAGATCGGTCACAAGCAGGTTACTCGAACGACGGTAACTCCGGCTTGGCTATGGGTTTGCCGGCTTCCTGCCAGGCATCGAAACCGCCCGCGATAGACTGCACGTGCATGTAACCCATCTCCTTGAGTGACCGGACGCTCAGAGCGGCGCGACCTGAGGTCTTGCAGTAGCAAACGATGTTCAGATCGCGGTTCTCAAGTGCCGGGTCGTTGGTGAATTTGAACTCCAGCAGCCCCCGGGAAATGTTCACCGCCCCCGGAACATGGCCAGCCCGGTATTCGTCGGCGTCGCGCACATCAAGCAGTAAATCGGCTTTTTTGATGGCATCATCCGCCTGCTCCAGTGGCACTTCGTGAATATCCTGTTTGGCCTCGGCAACAAGATCATGGGCAGTTTTCATGATGGCTCCTCCAGATAATGAACAATTACACAAAGAGTAAGGCATTGATCGGGCAGGCGTCATCAGTGGTGTGCTAAATTGACGCATCAGACAATGAGGAAGCTATGAAAACTGCCACACCAGAAGCCACCAAGGGTGTTTTATTCGGCCTGTCAGCTTATACCATCTGGGGCTGCTTCCCGTTGTATTTTGCCCTGTTCGCGGGCGTGCCTTCTTATGAAGTGCTGATTCATCGTGTCATCTGGTCCTGCGTTTTTCTGGCCGTCGTGGTCACTGCCCTCAAGCGCTGGCAGCCCATAAAAGCAGCACTGGCCCGCCCCAGAAAACTCGGTTTTGTATTTGGTTGTGCGGTGTTTATTGCTCTGAATTGGGGTGTCTACATCTACGCCGTGGAGACGCGCCATGTGCTCCAGGCCAGTCTGGGCTATTTTCTGACGCCACTGGTGAACGTAGGCCTGGGCATGCTGGTGCTGCGGGAGACTATCTCCCGGTTACAGGTTGTTGCGGTTGTGCTTGCCACTATTGCCATTCTGTACCAGTTGTTCCTGTTGGGCCTGGTGCCCTGGATAACGCTGGTGCTTGCCTTCAGTTTTGGTACCTATGGCCTGTTGCGCAAACAGGTGGAGCTGGATGGCCTCTCCGGCCTGTTCGTGGAGACGCTGTTGCTGTTACCTGTCGGTCTGCTGGCGCTCGGCTTGTTGGGCTCTTACGGTCAGTCACATTTCGGCGATAGCACCATCATCATGCTGTTGCTCATCTCCAGCGGTATTGTCACTGCCATTCCGCTGCTATTTTTCGCTGGCGCCGCCCGCCGCTTGCGTCTCGCCACCGTGGGCTTTCTGATGTACATCAACCCCACTCTCCAGTTCTTTATCGCGCTCTATGTGTTTGATGAGCCAATGAGCGGTGAAAAGCTGTTGAGCTTTGCGATGATCTGGGTAGCGCTGGCGCTTTATTCCTGGTCGGCCTGGGCCGGCCGGCCCCGCCTTGCGTAGTGTCCACTGCAAAATGATGTAAAACCTTCCTGTACTTTAGTCATTGTGTGTTCCGTGACGTGTAATATCTCCGGGCTTGCGAGAATCAATCTGTCAGAATACAAGGAAATCAATATGTTGAAGGCAAACGGAGTTTTGTCATGTGTGTTATTTGCCGGTGTTTCTTTCGGGATATCCGGCAACGTTGCAGCGCAGGATGTATATGCCGGCGTCTCTGTGGGGCAGGCTGAGGCTAAGGATTTCTGTGAAGATCTGGGGTCTGGATGCGACGATACTGCAACTACCGGTCGTCTTTACGGCGGCGGATTTCTGGATGAGCAACTGGCGTTTGAGGGTGGCTATCGTTATATCGATGATGTTTCAGCCAGCGCGTCAGTTCCGGGTATGAGCGCCTCTGTCGAGGCCAGCTATCACATGTTTGATGGTTCGCTTCTGGCGTTTACCCCGAAGCTCGGTATTTTCCGGTTGTTCGCTAAAGCCGGAGTTCAATTCTGGCAGCAGGATGTAGATGCAGCTTTCACTGGTCTGGATAATGCTTCCGAGTCGGAACGCGGCATTTCGTTCCGAACCGGTCTGGGCATAAAGGCAGATGTTAATGAGTCTTTTGCATTGCGTCTGGAGTGGGACTATCTACAGAATATTGGCGATAACATCGGCGATTTCGAGAATTCTGAGTCGGATATACATGTTTTCTCGGCGGGCCCCGAATTCAGGTTTTAAAGAGCCCGGCTAGCCAGTGGTACCTGTGAGTTGTTCACACGCCGCAAGTGCCGCAAGCGTATTTCCGATCGTAACGTTTATCAGCCCAGTTTTCGTAAACGCGAGACACTGTGGGGTAAATGACTGGCCATAGCAGCGGTTTGAAGAAGAAGCCGAAGCGGGTGTGGGACCAGGCGCGAACATTGGCCGGCAGGCCTACGATCCAGTCGCCTTCTCCAGTCAGAAGATGAAGACGGCGCAGCAGCGATTCACGATCGGGAAGCATGCCCTTGCGGTTTTGCTGTGCATGGATATCGGCAAAAATCAGATCACCCTGCTGCAGTTTTCTCAGGGTGCCAATTTCCTTTGAGCACAGGGGGCATTGGCCGTCATAGAACAGAGTGTCCATCAAGATCTCCAAAAGTGAGTATTTCGTCCCGCACGCTGCTCTTTTCGGCGCCGAGACTGGTAATCAGATTGTTCAGGCCGGCCACGAATACCAGCATTCCCGGTTCTGTTGAAATGCTGTCCCGAAATGCCTGAAGCATGTCGATTTGCACATGCAGATCCTGAAAATCACCAAACCTTTGCTGATGTCGCCTGAGTTCTTTCAGCATGTCCCTGAACGCGGGTTTATCGAGCTCAGCCATGTAACGTATACGCTTCAAAAGCTTTCGCAGGGTGTGGATTGCCTCGTCCGGTGATTCCTGGTTCAGCTGTTGCGACAACCTGTTGTAGCGTTTTATACGATTGCTCAAGGCGTTCCGGATGGCTCCGGTTGTCAGCTTTCGGGTTATTTTTTCGAAATGGTGTGAGGTGATGAGTTTGTACCAGCGGCCCATATCTTTGTGGTACTTCTTGCCGGTGAGGTGGCTGACCAGTTTCTGGTGCTCGCTGTTTGCCAGGTTGTCGAAATAGCTGTGGGCGCCGGAGCTGGAAAGGGCTTCATTATACTGCGGTTGCAGTAGCCACCGCTCGAGGTCACCCAGAAAGACATGCAGGTCCCGTAGCTTGCTGGTGGCGCGGGCGTGTTTTTTCAGTGTCTTTACCGCCTTACTCACATCGGAGTCATCATGGATTTCGTTTACGGACTCGGTGATGGCGCGACTGCGGCGAATCGCAATACGGTACTGATGAAGGAACTCGTCGTCATAGCCCCGAATAACACCAGCTTCCAGATCGCGCATTCGCTGGTACTGGTGCTGAAGGGCCTGAGGAATGTGCCGTGCCAGAGGGGAGGCTGCGCCGGTTCTGATTTTTTTTCGTTTCCGATTGAACTGTTCGTAGCTGATATCTTTTGGCGTGAGAAACTGCTCCAGCCGGCCCTTATTGCTTGCCAACTTGTTCCAGCGTTTTATGGGTAGGGAGATGTGCATGAAGCTGCAGGTTGGAAAGCTTTCCGGTGGGTGTTTCAGCAGGAAGCCTGCGAGCTCTTCCAGGGCCGGATTATGTCCGATGAGGGTGATGCTGTCCTCTCCGCGACTGCATAGCCAGTCAAGCAGTACCTCGTGGTTGAAGGTGTAAATGACAGGTGCAATATGAGTATTGTCTCGACAATCTAGTGGTATCAGACCTTCCAGGGTTTGCAGAGCGCGGGCCGCATTACTGCAAAATACGGGGCCGTCCAGGGCACCTTCGGCCCTGAGCGCCCTGCTCATGGGGCCAAGCTGTTTCCGGCCCCGGTTATTGATCGGGCGCTCATGGTCGCGGAGGCTACTATCGGACCAGCTGGATTTGGCGTGCCGAATCAGATAAAGGTGTTTCACCTGCACCTCTGGAGCAGCCTTTTACGCCGCTGATTTGATGGATTGGTTATCCAATAATAGACCTTTAGTCTAATGCTGGTTCAAGTTCCTTGCAGTGCAGCCGACAACACTACTAACAAATAAAGCCGGTACATTAATGGTTTGTGGTAATTGTTGTGGCATTGAATCCCATTCCGTTGACACCGGTTTTACAAACTGGAACACACTCTTGTGTCTGGTTGTGGATAATCACGCCCAATATTCATTGTTCAATCGTTCGGAGTAAGCACTGATGACAATCCTGAACAGGCTACGCATACGTTCCCGCCTTTTGCTGGGTGTGCTTGTGCCAGTACTGGTGACGGCGGCCAGCCTTGCCTGGATTACAGTTGACCAGATCAAGACTGGTGGGGAAGCCGAGCTTGAACGTCTGGAGGCCAGCCTGCTTGACTCGCGCAAGGAAGGTTTGAAGAGCCTGGTGGATGCTGCCCGTTCAGTGGTTCTCGAAGCCAAGAATGATCCGGACCTGTCGGATGCCGAGGCTCGCGAGGAAGCCCGTAACCGTTTGCGCTCCATTACCTTCGAAGGGGGCAACTATGTGTTTGCCTATGCCCGGGATCTGGAAAACCTGGCCTACGCGCCAGATCCGTCCCGTGAGGGTCCCACCACCAATCCGGATGTGCAAAATCTGGTACGTTCTCTGTTCGATGCGGCTGAAGAAGGAGGATTTTTCGGTTATGACTGGCCGAATCCTGAATCAGGCGAGGTAGAACCAAAAGTGTCTTACTCCGTCATTATTTCCGACTGGGACTGGATGATTGGTACCGGTGTTTATGTCACTGATATCGATAGGGTGGTTTCTGGGGCCCGGGAAGATATTGAAGAAGAGATAACAGATACCCTCGGCTTTATCGTGCTGGTAACGGTGGTTGTGGTAATCATTGCCCTGCTTATTGGCATTTTTGTCGGGCGCACCGTCACTAATCCGCTGAACCGGGTGATTGCCCTGATGAAGGACATTGCCGAGGGTGAGGGCGATCTCCGCCACCGCCTGCCGGATGACGGTAACGATGAACTGGCGGAACTGGGTAGTCGTTTTAATGCCTTCGTCGTGAAGATTCAGGACACCATCAGGGAAGTGGGAACCACCACTGATCAGGTTGCCTCTGCCGCAGAGGAACTCAGCCGGGTTGCCAATGAAACCCGCGCTTCAGTTCAGGAACAGGGCTCAGAAACGGACCAGATTGCCTCGGCCATCAATGAAATGGCGGCAACCATCCAGCAGATTTCCGGCAATGCCAACTCGGTGGAGAGTGCCGCTTCCGATGCGGACAGACTGGCACGGGATGGTGGTGAGACCATAGCCAATGCCCAGTCATCGGTTAATCAGCTGTCTGAGGAAATTGAAGCAAGCTCCACCCGTATCAGTAACCTGGCAGAGAAAACTGATGAGATCACCCAGGTTCTGGATGTGATTCATGCCGTTACCGATCAGACCAACCTGTTGGCTCTGAACGCAGCCATTGAAGCTGCCCGTGCCGGTGAGCATGGCCGTGGTTTCTCGGTGGTTGCAGACGAGGTGCGCCAACTGGCCAAGCGCAGTGCCGAATCCGCAGACCAGATTCGCGGCATGATCGATGGCTTCGTGACTGAGTCCCGCGCGGCCGTGGAACGGATGGATACCTCCCGCACCCGGTCCAGTGAGACCGTTGAGAGGATAAACCACGCCACCGACGCCCTCCAGACTATCGAGAAGTCTGTGGGTCATATCCACGATCAGGTCACACAGATCGCCACCGCGGCCGAGCAACAGAGCCAGGTGGCGGAAGAGATCAATCAGAACGTGGTACGTATCGTCGACGCAGCGCAGCGCAGCGATACCGGCGTTACCCAGACCAACGAAGCAAGCCACGAGCTGGCACGGCTGGGTGAGAGCCTGCGCGATCTGGTAGGCCAGTTCAAGGTATAGAATCCGTTTTGCTGGCGGGCTGAGATTGGCGTCAGCCCGCCAGCACGCTATGATGTGGACGACCTGTTTGTTCACAACAAAAACGGAAGCTGACCTCACTATGATACTTCAAAAACTATCCAGAATTGCGTTTGTCCTGGTGCTGGCCATCGCGAGTTCCTCGCTGGCAGCCCAGGAAACCTACACCATCCGCCTTGCCGAAACCTGGGGCCCGAATTCGCCCATTCTGGGTGAGACGCCCCGTAACATGGCTGCCATGGCTGAGAAGATGTCCGGTGGCCGCCTGAAATTCCGGATCGATTCTTCCAATAAACACAAAGCGCCTTTTGGCATCTTCGATCTGGTGAAGGCTGGCCAATATGATATGGGGCATACGGCTTCCTATTACTACAAGGGCTCAATACCCAACGCCATGTATTTCACGACCGTACCCTTTGGCATGATCGCGCCGGAACAATACGCCTGGTTCTACTACGGTGACGGCATGGAACTGATGGAGAAGGTGTACCGGCCCCACGGGTTGCTGTCGTTCCCGGGAGGCAACACAGGTAACCAGATGGGCGGCTGGTTTCGCGACGAAATCGAGAGCGTGGATGACCTGGACGGGCTTAAAATGCGCACGCCCGGTTTTGCCGGCGAAGTGATGTCCGAGCTCGGTGTTGCGGTTACCAATATCCCGCCGGGTGAACTTTATAGTGCACTTGAGAGGGGCACCATTGATGCTCTTGAATGGGTAGGGCCGGCACTCGACTTCAATATGGGCTTCCACCAGATTGCAAAATACTACTACTCAGGCTGGCAGGAGCCGGGTGCGGAAGTACAGTTTCTGGTCAACCAGAAAACCTGGGACAAGCTGCCGGCGGAACTTCAGGAGATTCTGCGTGTTTCCATGCGAACCGCTGCCTATGACATGTATATCCAGAGCACCCATGAAAGCGGCGTGGCCTGGGATCGCATGAAGGAAGACTATCCGGATGTGACCCACAAGACGTTCCCGCCTGAAGTCATTGACGCTCTGCGCGAGGCGACAGAAAAACTGCTGGCTGAAGAAGCCGAGAAGGACGAACTGGCGAACGAAATCATCACGTCCCAGCGCGAGTACCTGAAGCAGGTTCGCCAGTGGACGAATATCTCCGACAAGGCGTACCTGAACAGTATTTCGGGCGACTGAGAAACTCTGGGTCAGATCGCCGGAGCGATAAAATCCGGTGCGATTCCGGACTGCGTAATGCAGTCCGGAATATTCCTTCGCTGCAGTGATCCCTCCACGTTAACAGGCAATATCTATTCCTCCAGCAGTATTTCCTCCGATGTTATGCCCGAAAAGCGGTCAAGTACTGCCCGAAAGGCCTATTGCCTTAGAGCTCAGGGACAGCACCGCTGGCCATAAGGCTGGCTGTGACAGGGGCGGTTGATGAGGGCTGGGCCCTTTGTACGCTGACATGACGGGGCCATGCGGGAGAGCCGGAATCGCTTGTACGGATTGAGACACTGGATGGCCTGACACCGCAAACACCGATCCGGACAACAGGGCTTTTTAAACCACTAGAACCGGGCATTTCGCCTTGGAAGCGACGCGGTGGGACACGCTGCCAAGTAACATGCCGTCTTTGTCGCTGTGTGTGCCACGGCTGCCAACGACGATCAGATCCACATCCTTGTCGTGGGCAAACTTGACGATAACACTGGATGGGCGCCCTGCCTTGACGAATCCACGGATTTTCACAGCGCCCTCTTCGATTGCCTGTTCCTTGGCGTGGTTAACCACGTCCTTGGCGTATTCCGACAACACCTTGTCCGGGATATCCATGTCAGAAGGGCGCCCGATCGACAGGGACGCTTCAAACAGGCTGTGGTGTTTGTAGACACAGATCAGGTAGATCTCGGCTTCCGTCAGTTTCTGCAGTTCAATCGCCTTGTCCAAAGCCTTGAAGGAGGACTTGGATCCGTCAATGGCCACCAGGATCTTTTTGAACATGTTCTTCTCCCTGAATTCGGTCTCGACAGTTCTCAGCTGAATGCCATGTCACGCAGGAACAGTGCAATTTGCGGGAAGGCGATAATCAGACCAGCTGCCACTATCAGCATAAAAACGAAAGGCGGCGTGCCGCGAATAACTTCCCAGTAGGGCCGTTTGAAGATTGCAATGGCGGTGAATATGTCGCAGCCAAAGGGCGGTGTTGCTGAGCCGATGGCGACCTGAAGCACAATCAGTACACCGACCAGTACCGGATCCAGGCCGGTTGCTTCGATGGCAGGCGCAAAGATGGGTGTCAGAACCAGAATCACTACGATCGGGTCTACGAACATACAGGCAATGAAGAAGGCCACGCAGATGGCAATCAGCACGCCTACCGGGCCAGCCTCGTTAACGCCAACCGCCTCCAGTATCGCTTGCGGAATCTGGGCAAAGGAAATGATCCAGGAGAAGCCATTGCCGACTGCCACCAGGATAAACACCACTGCTGTAATCAGACCAGTGGACTTCGCAATCCGGTAGACATCCGGAATTTTCAGCGAGCGGAAAACAACGAACTCAAGAAAGAACGCATAAAGCACGCAGACGGCTGCCGCTTCTGTGGGGCTGAAAATGCCGCCATAGATACCACCCACGATAATAACAGGGAAAAACAGTGGCCAGAGAGCCTCACGCACCGCGACACCCCGTTCGCCCCAGGATGCTTTCTCCTCGGTTGGCACGTTGTGGCGATAGGCATATATCAGGCAGTAAACCGAGAACATCGCCAGGATCATCAGTCCGGGGCCAATGCCCGCAATAAACAGTTCGGCAATCGACGTCTCGGAAATTACCCCATAAATAATGAAGCCGATGCTGGGAGGGATCAGAAAGGCGATATCACTGGCGTTGATGATCAGTGCCAGAGAAAACGAGTCTGAATAGCCCGCCTTCAGCAGCTTTGGCCGCAGTGGAGAACCAACCGCCACCACCGTTGCCTGAGTAGAACCGGACACCGCGCCAAAGAGGGTACAGGAGGTGGCGGTACTGATCGCCAGGCCGCCCTTGATGTGGCCGATGAAGGCCATGACCATATGAATCAGCCGGTCTGCAGACTGGCCTCGGGTCATAATATCCGCAGCCAGTATGAACATGGGCACTGCAATCAGCGATGAAGGCCGGATACCGCCCATCATCTGCTGAATAAATGTTTCCATCTGCCCAAAGCCGTCGAACATCATCACGAAGCCGACTACAGCTGCGGTAATCAAAGGAACCATCATCGGGAAGCCGAGTAACAGCAGCCCGATCATTATCAGCATGAGAGTTGTCGCCATGAGCGCATCCTTCCTTTCTTGTTCCGGCGCGGGTGCCGGTTCAGACTTCGGATTCAGTGTCAGCGTAGCCGTCGACCACACCGGTCGAGAGATAGACGTCTTTGCTGGTGAAATTCTTTATACCGGTGAGTAAATACTGGATTCCGGTAATGGCAAAACCGATAGGTACCCAGATATACATAATCCAGATCGGCATGCTTAGGGCAGGAAGAACTCGCCCGCGCTCGAGCAGCGTGTCTATGTAGCCAACAGAGAAATAACAAAGGAAAAACATAACCGCTGAGGTAAAGAAAGCGATTATGATCATCAGAATTTTGCGCCCCATCACAGGGAGCATGTCGTAGATGGCAGACATCCGGATATGGCGCCCATGGCGCGCGGCGTAACCGATGCCCGCAAAGGTGACAAGTACAATGAGGATCCGGTTGAGTTCACCGGAGAAAAACAGACCCTGGCCGAAGACAAACCGCATGATGACGTTCACGCAGGTGTTTAGGGCCATCAGTATTACGCCCATCGCCAGGATGACCGCTTCGGCCTTGGCGATGGTTTCGTCAATGGTTCCCAGAAAGCCTGGCAGGCCGGACTTGAACGTTCCGGTATCTTCCAGTTCGTCGATTTTCTCGATTGCGTCGTCCGGGTTATTTTCTGACATGTTTAGCGCTCCAGCACAATCAGCCCCTTGCAGGTCGCCGGTCTTCCTCGGGAGGTCGGCGGAGGCTTGTTAGAACGAAGGCAGGCCGGGATTGCCCCGGCCTGTCGTTACTGTCAGTCGGAAGTTACCATTTTCAGGTCTTTCTTGAACTGCTCCAGCAATGCTTTGCCGCTTTCACCGGTCATGTTCATGAATTCTTCCTCAACTTGCGGAGCGCGGTCCCGGAAGGCCTGAATCTGTTCTTCGTTCAATCGTGTGACTGTCACTTCGTCGCTGGCTTCCTCGATCTTGGCAAGGGCTTCGTCAGCCAGGCCGTCGATGTGATCAAGGATTTCATCGTAGGCGAAGTCTGACGCTTTACGTACCAGCTCTTGATCACTTTCAGACAGGCCGTCAAAAAAGTCCTTGTTGGCCATCATGGCCGTGGTGAACCAGCCGTGGCCGGTGAAGATCAGGTTCGGAGAAACCTCATACAGACCACCTGACTCGATCCAGAAGATCGGGTTTTCCTGGCCCTGGATCATGTTGGTCTGCAAGGCACCATAGACTTCACCCCACGGCAGAGGTGTCGGCGTCGCACCGAAGGCATCGTAGGTTTCAGACAATAGCGGGTTGGTCATTACCCGAATTTTCTTATTATTAAAGTCTTCCGGTGATGTGGCCTTCTCGTCCAGGGTGACCACCATCTCGCCCTCAGGGTACATCTTCAGAAGTTCGAGGCCGCTCTCTGCATAGAGCTCCGGGAAGTCTTCATTGATAGCTTTGCTCTCGTTGAAGAACTCGATGACGGTATCCATATCCGTTGGCAGCAGATAGGGAATGAAGAAGATCTGCGCTTCAGGGATCAGGGAGCCGGTAAATCCGGGGGACTGGTTGACGAAGTTGAGAATGCCCGCCTGGGTCTGCTCCATGATGTCATCGGATTCACCCAGCTCACCGAAACGATAAACCTGCACGGTATGATCCGAGTTGTCCTCTACGTATTCCTTGAATTTGTAGGCGAATACGTCCTGAACATCGTCCTCGTACTCCTCGTGGGCGTACTTCCAGTTTGCCGCCGAAAGGGAGTTGGCTGCAGTCATCGCTGCAAAGGCGAAGGCTGAAAGGCCTGCCAGTTTTTTGAACTTGCTCAAACTGCTCATCGTGTCTTCTCCGTTTATATTTTCCTGCAAATTATTGTTACATTGATAAAGACTGGCAAAACAATGACGTTTTCGCAAGAAATTGAGCGAATAGATTTTTAGTGATAGCCGGACTGGCGCCGTGGAAGGTAAATATTCGGAAATAAAGAATTATTGGGCGAGCTACGCTCTGGAATGGTGCATTCATTACGAGAGGCTACCCCTCAGGTATGTGCCTGCTTCGGGGTAGCCTCGTCAGGTTCTCACATCAGCCCTTGGGTACCCAGGTGTTGCACCAACCTTTGGCATTGACCAATACATCACTGAATTCCGGATGGCGGCACTTGCCCCAGCCATCTGATTCCTCGCCGGCCCAGAAAGCGCAGCCATCACACTGGTTACCATCCTGGTACTTATCATGATCGGAATCGGCGCCATCATTGACGTAGTCGAGGGCATGCCCGTCTTCAGCTTTCGGCATGTCTGCTTTGGCCTGGGGAGAATGGGTAGCGAACCGTGCCAGTGGAATAGCTGCTACGCCCAGGGCAGCGGTACGCAGGAATACGCGGCGGCTTTCATTGACTTTACTCATGGTGATTTCCTCTCTCATCTCATTTTGTGATATGTCGTTATTTCGGTGTTTTTCGATACACCGTAAAAGGTTGTTCGGGGTGGAGGCAAGATCGGATGACTTTGAGCTGATCTGCGTCAATTCGCCAGGCCCCACGGGAATACTTCCGGAGTTGTGATAGGCTTTCCTCACGCACCCGGATAACCACACAGAGAAGGTATGCCAGCAGCCCCGATCATCGAGCCCGGTTTTCACGCCATCCACGCAAATCATCTGGAAGACCTGCGCCGGGCGGTGGTCTGGATCTGCCGCAACAGCCCGCTGCCACCGCTGGAAAGTGAAACCTTTCTGGTGCAGAGCAACGGCATCGCCCAATGGCTGAAGCTGGCCCTGGCGGAAGATCCGTCGGAAGGCGGAGAGGGCGAGGTCAATGGCGGCATGGGTATCGCCGCTGGCATGGACTTCCTGTTTCCCGCCCGGTTTATCTGGCAGGCGTACCGGGCGGTATTGCCTTCTTCGGAGGTGCCTGAGCAGTCCCCGTTTGATAAGTCTCGCCTGATCTGGCGGCTGTTTCGGCTGCTGCCACAACTGATTAATGAAGACGATGTATTTGCGCCCCTGCAACGATTCATGGCCGGCGCCGATACCGAAACCCGCCGCTACCAGCTGGCCGGCAAGATTGCCGATCTGTTCGATCAGTACCAGGTGTTCCGCGCCGATTGGCTGGCGGACTGGGAAGCGGGGCATGACCGCCTGCAAATGGCCCGGGGCGAGTATCGGGAACTCGGCCAGGAGCTGCGCTGGCAGCCGGTGCTGTGGCGCAGGCTGGTGGAAGATGTGGGCGAGCTTTCGGGAACCAGCCGCTCACGGATCCATACCCGGTTTATGGCGGAGGGGCAGTCGTTGAATGCATCCGACCGCCCTGCCGATCTGCCCAGCCGTATTGTGGTGTTTGGTGTGTCTTCACTGCCGAAGCAGGCGCTGGAAGCCCTGTCGATACTGAGCCGGGTCAGCCAGGTGGTGCTCTGTGTCCACAACCCCAGCGAGTTCTACTGGGCCGATATTATCAGCGACCGTGACCTGTTGAATGCCGATCGCAAGCGGGGGCTGGCTCACCCGAAGCTGGCAGCCCTGACCGATCCGGATGACCTGCACCAGCACGCCAACCCCCTGTTGGCCGCCTGGGGAAAGCAGGGCCGGGACTACATCCGCCTGCTGGATGAATTCGATAACCCGGCAGCCTACGACGGGCGCATTGCCACGCCGGACGGCCGAATTGATCTCTTCACGCCCCATGGTGATGGAGCGCAGCCAGCGCTTCTGCACCAGGTCCAGAACGATATCCGCACGCTGACCTCGCAACAGGAAATGCTGGAACAGGATCGTGCACTGGACCCGTTCCGGGACAACTCCGTGATGTTCCATAACGCCCACAGTCCGCAGCGGGAAGTGGAAATCCTCCACGACCAGTTGCTGGCCGCGTTCAACAGCAATCCCGACCTGCGCCCCCGGGATGTGATCGTCATGGTGCCGGATGTGGATACCTACGCGCCCCACATCCAGGCGGTGTTCGGCCGCTACCCGGCGTCGTCCTCCCGCTCTATTCCGTTCACCATTTCTGACCAGGGCCAGCGCCACCGTCAACCGGTGCTGATTGCGCTGGATACCTTGATGGCCCTGCCCGAGAGCCGTTTTGGTGTCAGTGAAATCATCAGCCTGCTGGAGGTGCCGGCGGTGCGCGACCGCTTCGGAATCACCGAAGGCGATTTGCCGCTGGTGCGCCAGTGGGTGGAGGGTGCCAACATTCGCTGGGGCCTGCACAGCGATCACCGTAGCAGCCTGGATTTGCCCGATGGCCTGGCGCGCAACACCTGGCAGGCGGGCCTGCGGCGGATGCTGCTGGGCTATGGCACCGGCCGGGATGAACCCTGGCAGGGCGTCGAGCCTTTTGACGAGATCGGTGGTCTGCAGGCCAGTGTCGCCGGCAACCTCTGCCGCTTTATCGACCGGCTTGAAGAGCTGTGGCATGAGCTACGGGCCACGGCCACGCCGTCAGCCTGGCTGGATCAGCTGCAGTCGATACTGGAACGGTTCTTCAGCGATTTGTCCGATGACGAGTTGCTGTTAGTCAATCGCCTGCGCCGGCAGGCAGAGCAGTGGCTTGAGGATTGCGACAGTGCCGGCATGGGCGACCAGGAGCTGCCCCTTGGTATTGTGCGGGAAATCCTGCTGGAAGGGCTGGAGGAAGGCGGACTCAACCAGCGGTTCCTGGCCGGCAAGGTCAACTTCGCCACCCTGATGCCGATGCGGGCCATTCCGTTCAGTTATGTGTGCCTGTTGGGCATGAACGATGGTGACTATCCGCGCTCACGGCCGCCGGTGGACTTTGACCTGATGGCCCTGGATTATCGGCCCGGAGACCGCTCCCGCCGGGAGGACGACCGCTACCTGTTTCTGGAGGCCCTGCTGTCGGCACGGGAGCAGCTTTACATCAGTTGGGTGGGGCGCAGCATCAGGGACGACTCCGAACGGCCGCCATCTGTATTGGTGAGCCAGTTGCGGGATCATCTGGACGCAGTCTGGCAGGTGCAGGAATCGGACACGAAAGCCTCGACAGCTCTGACTGTGGAACATCCCCTGCAACCGTTCAGCCGCGACTATTTTCCCGCGGAGAACCAGGGGTCGGGTGAGAACGGCTCTCCCGATGTGAACTCGGTATTGGCGGCCCGGCGCCTGTTCACCTACGACAGCGAATGGCTCAAAGCGCATCAGCCCCGCGACCCCGAAGCGGAGCAGCCAGCCCTGCCTTATCTGCCACCGGCAGATCCCATCACCCTGGCCGATATCGGTACTTTCCTGAAACGGCCCGTGGAAACCTTTTACCAGCGTCGTCTGCAGGTTCGCTTTACCGACGTGGAAAGCCTCGATACTGACAACGAGGCCTTCGCCATGGACGGCTTGCAACACTGGCGGCTGGAAGACGAACTTATCCGCCACGCGGTGATGAAATCCGACAGCGAAGACGACCTGCAGCAACACCTGCACGAATCCCTGGCCCGCATGGCCCGGCGCGGAGAGCTGGGCATGGGGCTGACCGAGCACGCTCTGACCCAGCAGCTGGAAGCCCGCATGCCGGATCTGCACCGGCGTTACCGGGAGGCGCTGGCCCTCTGGCCGGACGCCGTGGAACAGTCAGCAGGCTTCGAATATCGCCATCAGGTTGGTGCAGACTGCGTTGCTGTCAGCGACCGGATCGGCAACCTGCGGACCCGTCCGGACGGCGATCTGTGCCGGGTGGTTATCGCCAGCAGCAATCTGCTGGAGGGCTCCGGAAGCTCCCGCCAATTACGCTTTCCGGCGTTGCTGGACCACTGGGTGATGCACCTGGCTGGCAACCTGCGTTTTGAGGCGTTCCATACCCTGGTGATTGCCAAGGAGGAAAAGCGGGTGGTGAATCTGTTACCTATGGACAGTGAGGCCGCAGGCAAATGTCTTAACACCATTCTGGCGTACTGGATGCAGGGTCAGGTGCGGCCACTGCCGGCAGAATCGGGGGCTGCATTTGCTTATCTCAGAGGGCTCTATCCGGCGAAGGGCGAGGGCAATGAGGACAAAGCGTTGAATAAGGCCGAGGAAGCCTACGACAAGGCCCTGGCCCGGGATAAAGGTTATCTGCGCCGGGCCTGGCTGGATGTGGAACAGATACTCGCTGATGAGCAATTTCCACAGCTGGTGTCAGCCCTCTACGAGCCACTCTGGCACGCGGAGCAAGCGGGGCGGGCCAAATGACTGAGAATGTCCGCAAACTCGACCCCCTGACGCTGCCATTACGTGGCAGCCAGCTGATTGAGGCCAGCGCCGGTACCGGTAAAACCTTTACCCTGGCACTGCTCTACGTGCGCCTGGTGCTGGGCCATCGCACGGTGGAAGAGCCCCTGGGCGAGGGCATCATGCCACCCCACCTGCTGGTGGTCACCTTCACCGAAGCGGCCACCAAGGAGCTCCGGGACCGCATCCGTGCCCGTCTTACCGAAGCGGCCGCGCTGTTCGCGGTGGACCCGGAAACTTTGGATATCAGTGCCACGGCGAAAGATCCGCTGGTCAACCTGCGCAATGCCTGCCCGGTAGCAGACTGGCCGGCCTGTCGCCGCAAGCTTCTACTGGCGGCGGAATGGATGGACGAAGCCGCTGTTTCCACCATCCACGGCTGGTGTAACCGCATGCTCAGCGAGCACGCCTTTGACAGCGGCAGCCTGTTCCGTCAGACCCTGGAAACCAGCCAGACCGAACTTCTCGATGACGTGGTCCGGGATTACTGGCGCACGTTCATCTATCCCCTGCCACCGGAATTGATGGGCGAGGTGCTGGATAACTGGAAAACGCCGGAGAGTCTGCGCAAGTCGGTCCGTAACCTGCTGCCTCATGTTGACGCCCTGCCGGCGCCGGAGCGCGATCCGGTGGCGGCCGCGGATGACGCGAAAATCCGGCGCGAGCAACAGCTCCGGGAACTGAAAGAACCCTGGCCGGCCTGGTGCGACGAACTGACGGAGCTGTTGGCGGAAACCGGCAAGCGCAAGCCCAAGCCGCTAAATGGCCAGACCAGAAACTCCATCCAGAAGGCAGTGGACTACCTGCGGGAGTGGGCCACCACCGATGCGCCCGAGCCCCGGGACTTTCTCACCAAGAAACGCACCAAAGGCTTCGATTCCCTGGAAACCGACGGCTTTGCCCAAAAGTGGGCCGGCGATGACGAGCCGCCCCATCACCCGGCCATGGATGCGGTCGCGGAGCTGGTGCCGGCCCTGAAAGCCATGCCAGTGGCGAAAGCGGATATCCTCAACCACGCTGCCTGCTGGATTGCCCGGCGCCTGGACAGTGAAAAACAGCGCCTGGCCAGTATGGGCTTTGACGATTTGCTTACCCGCCTCGATGACGCCCTGGGCGGCCCCCAGGGTGGGCGACTGGCGGAGACTATCCGCCGCCAGTTCCCGGTGGCAATGATCGACGAATTCCAGGACACCGACCCCGTCCAGTACCGTATCTTTGACCGCATTTACCGTGTCGCCAGCAACGACCAGGACACCAGCCTGCTGATGATCGGCGACCCCAAACAGGCCATCTACGGTTTCCGCGGCGCAGATATCCATACCTACCTGGACGCGCGCCGGGCGGTCAGCAGCCGCACCTACACCCTGGGGACCAACTTCCGGTCCGCTGTTGCCATGGTGGATGGCGTCAACCGGGTGTTTGAACAGGCCGACCAGTCCCTGCCGGAAGGCGCCTTCCTGTTCCGCGCTGGCGAGGATAACCCACTGCCATTCAGCCCGGTGGACGCCAAAGGCACGGATCGGCAATGGTGCGTCAATGGCGACGAACAGGCACCGCTTACCTTCTGGACCCTGTCGGATGAGCGCCATATCGCCAAGGAAGCAGGCAGGCAGGCTATGGCCGAGGTCTGTTCGGCGGAGATTGCCCGCCTGCTGAATCTGGGGCAGTCGGACAAGGCCGGCTTCCGCGAAGGTGGTGAGGCATTCGAGCAGCTGCGGCCGGAGCATATTGCTGTCCTCGTCAACAAACGTGATGAGGCCGATGCGGTGAGGCGGTCGTTAAGCCTGCGGGGTATTCGCAGTGTCTACCTGTCCGATCGTAATTCCGTACTGCAGTCGGCGCAGGCAGTGGAATTGCTGCAGTGGTTGCAGGCCTGTGCCGAGCCCGGTCAACTGTCACTGATTCGCGCCGCGCTGGCCACCCCCACCATGGGCCTGGCCTACCAGGACCTGGATCGGCTGCTCAGCGATGAGAACGCCCTGGACCGGGAAATCAGCCGGTTTCAGGGTTACCGCGAACTCTGGCAACAGCAGGGCGTATTGCCGATGCTGCGCCGCCTGCTGATGGATTACGAAATACCGGCGAAACTTCTGGCGGGCCCCGACGGCGAGCGCGGACTGACCGATATCCTCCACATTGCCGAGTTGCTGCAGCAGGATAGCCAGCAACTGGACGGAGAGCATGCTCTGATCCATCACTACACCGAAATGTTGCGGGAATCCGACGACGAAGACGAACACCGTACCATGCGCCTGGAAAGTGATGCGGGCCTGGTCAAAGTGGTAACCGTGCACAAGTCCAAGGGCCTGGAATACCCGCTGGTGTTCCTGCCCTTTGCCACCGAGTTCCGCGAGGAAAAGCCGAACCAGGCGTTCATCAAATACCACGACGATGACGGCAAACTGCAGGTTTCACTGGAGCCGGACGACGACACTCTGGCCCGCGCAGACCGTGAGCGGCTGGGGGAGGATATCCGCAAATTCTACGTTGCCCTGACCCGTTCCCGCCACGCCACCTGGGTGGGTGCAGCCGGCATCCGGGGCTGGCGCCAGAGCGGCCTGGGCCACCTGATTGGGCGAGCTGGCAGTGATGAAGATACCGACCTGACCCCTTTCCTGCAGACCATGGCCTCCGGGGAACCTGCCATTGAGGTCGCACCGGTTCCGGAACCTGGCGACGACATCTATGCCGGCGACGTGGAACCCGAGCTGGGCAATGCCCTGGAGCCCGTGCGGGAGGCCCGTGAGAACTGGTGGATCGCCAGTTACTCTGCCATTACCTTCGGCGCCCGCAGTGGTTTCGGTGATGACTTCGCGCCGGCCAGCGAGGACGCCGAGCAGGAAAACCTGCGGGAGGAGGACCAATCCCCAGAGGCGGACAGCCCGGCCGACGTCGGCGCGACCGGCCCGCAACCGTTCAATCAGCACAGCTTCCCCAAGGGGAGCGGCCCCGGGACCTTCCTCCACGACATCCTGGAATGGTGTGCAACCCGGGGGTTCCGCAAGGTCGCCGATGAGCCTGGTGAGCTTCACGAGCTGATCGACCGCCGCTGCAACATGCGCAACTGGAGCGACTGGGCAGACTCTCTGAAAACCTGGATTCACACCCTGATTACCATGGAGATGCCCTTGCCGGATGGCATTGGCAACTGCTCCTTGAGCAGCCTCAAAACCTTTCGCCCGGAACTGGAGTTCTGGTTCGAAAGCCATCAGGTGAATACCCGCGATATGGATGCCCTGGTTCGCCAACATACCCTTGATGGAGAAGTCCGGCCCGAGGCCCACGAAACCACCTTTAACGGCATGCTCAAGGGCTTTATCGACCTGATATTCGAGCACCAGGGCCGCTACTATGTGCTGGATTACAAGTCTAATTGGCTGGGCGAGAATGATCAGGCCTACACACCCGATGGGATGAAACAGAAAATCCTCGACAGCCGATACGACCTTCAATACGTCATCTACCTGCTGGCGCTGCACCGTCTGCTGAAATCACGGCTGCCGGATTACGATTACGATACCCATGTGGGTGGTGCGGTTTACCTGTTCCTGCGGGGTTGCGAGTCACCGGGGGCGGGTGCTTTTAACGAGCGACCGCCGCGAACACTGATCGAGGAGTTGGATCGGCTGTTCAGCGGCCAACGGGAGAGGGCAGCATGACCCGGGAAAGTGGCCATATTCCAGACCTGTTTGACGCCGTTGATGCAGAACCCTCACGGAAGCCCCAGAGCGTTGCCGAAGCCCTTGCCCTGCTGGACGACTGGGTAGAGCGTGACTGGATTCGTGCCCTGGACCATGCCTTCGCGGCGTTTGTCTGCACCATGGTCCGCGAGCAGGGTGAACAGCCTTCGGCCCTGCTGGCCCTGCTGGCGGCCATGGTGTCCCACCAGGTGGGCCGGGGGCATGTGTGCCTGGATGTGAATCTTCTGTGCCAGGCCACCGAACCAACCCTGGTGCTGCCGCCGGAAGGCGTGGCAACGCTTCCCGCCAACAGCCTGCGGCCGGCAGACCTGTTTACCGGTATCAGCCCGGACCAGATCCTGGCTGACCTCCGGGGCAGCAGTGCGGTGGGTGACGGCGGGCGTGGCACGCCCATGGTGCTGGACGGCTCACGGCTGTATCTGCGTCGGTTCTGGCGCTACGAACAGGCCATCGCCGCCGGCATCCGGGTGCGGCTGGAAAACCCCGCGGTACTGGCGGATGAAGGTCTTCTGGGCAAGGCACTGGATGCTTTGTTTGGGTCAACAGGAGAGCCGGATTACCAGAAAACTGCCTGTGCCCTGGCGGCCCGGAATCGTTTCAGCGTTATCACAGGTGGCCCGGGTACCGGCAAGACCACCACGGTGGTGAACCTGCTGGCGGCCCTGCAGTCGGTAGCCTGTGAGTCGGCCGGAGTTGGCCAAACCAGCCCTTACCTGCGTATCCGTCTGGCGGCACCCACTGGCAAGGCCGCTGCAAGACTGAGCGAGTCCATTGGTGGTGCGGTTGACAAGTTGCCTCTGGACAACCTGCCGGGGCGGCCCGACCAGTCAGCCATCCCGACCCAGGTCACCACCCTGCACCGGTTGCTGGGCAGCCGGCCGGGTTCGCGCAGCTTCCGTCACAATCAAGACAATCCCCTGCCGCTGGACATCCTGGTGATCGACGAAGCCTCCATGGTGGATGTGGACCTGATGGCCTCGGTTTTTGCCGCCTTGCCGGACAACGCCCGGCTGATCATGCTGGGGGACAAGGATCAGCTGGCCTCAGTAGATGCCGGCGCGGTGCTGGGGGAACTCTGTCAGCGTGCCGAGCAGGCCCATTACCTGCCGGAAACCGCCCGGTGGCTGCAATCGGTCACCGGTTGCCCACTGCCGCCGGAACTGATGGACGCTGCCGGCTGGCCCCTGGACCAGGCGGTGGCCATGCTTCGAAAGAGCTATCGGTTTGACGAGCACAGCGGCATTGGCGTTTTGGCCTCGGCCACCAACGCCGGCGGTCTGGATCGGCAACTGATCTGCCAGTGCCGGGAGCAGGTTTTCGAAGACGTGGCCTGGCTGTCATCCGATAAGGCTTCTGGTCGCCAGGATGGGAAAGAGGGGGGAGTTGCCCTGCTGGCGGACCATGCGCTCACGGGCAGCCCGGGTCGCTTCCGGAAGCACGGCGAGGGGCGTCTGATTGACAACAAACCGGTTGATCCGCCGGTGGGGTATGGTCACTACCTGGGCATTCTCAAGAACCAGAAACCTGATGTTGTCGATAATGTGGAAGGGCGCGAGCAGTGGGATGCCTGGGCAACCGAAGTGCTCAGGGCGTTCAACCACTTCAAGGTGTTGTGTGCGTTGCGCCAGGGCCCCTTCGGTGTGGAAGGGCTCAACCGGGAAATCGCCGAACGCCTGCGCCGTGCGGGCCTGATTGAGCAGACCGAAGGCTGGTACGCCGGCCGGCCGGTGCTGATTACCGGAAATGACTATAATCTGGGTCTGATGAACGGCGATATCGGCGTCACCCTGAGCGTACCCTGGGATCGTGATGAGGCAGGCGAGCCGGTCGAGACCCTGCGGGTGGCCTTTCCGTCCAGCGACGGCAGCGGCACCATCCGCTGGATTTCTCCCAGCCGGCTGCAGTCCCTGGACACGGTTTACGCCATGACGGTGCACAAGTCCCAGGGCTCGGAGTTCACCCATGCCTGCCTGGTCATTCCGGACCGGCTGACCCCGGTACTGACCCGGGAACTGGTGTACACCGGCATCACCCGCGCCCGCCACTGGTTGAGCCTTGTGGTCAGCCAGGAAGGCGTGTTGAAGGAAGCGGTGGGTCGTGGTGTGATCAGGGCATCGGGGCTGGCCAGGCTGCTGGTCTGACGATTAACCCCAGCGGGGAAAGGCACAAGAGGAATGGTATGAAAGGAATAATTCAGGCCCCGGGCTATATAGCAACGCTGCTTGCCGTGCTATTGCTGGCAGGTTGCGCCGGGTCATCGGTTTCGGATGGCCCTGGCGGCGATGTTGTGGCGATGCCGCTGACCAATACCTACTGGCAGCTGGTGAGCGTTGCCGGGCAGGAAGTGCCGGAAACTGCGGATCAACAGAAACCTCATATCCTGTTCCTGGACGACGGCCGGGTAAGCGGTTTCAGTGGCTGCAATCAGTACATGGGGAATTACCAGGTAGAAGGCGAGAACCTGTTGTTCGATTCTATGAGTAGCACCCGCAAGGCCTGTGATGACAGCATGGTGGAGCAGTCACTGTTCGCCGCTTTCGCCAAGACGGTCGGCGTCTACCTGGACGGTATCGAGCTGAGGTTGCTGGGTGAAAACGGGGAAGAACTGGCCGTATTCGAAGCCACACGAATGAAATAGTCCTGCCGGTCAGTCGGCAGCCAGGCAGGTGGTCATGAACTCCCTGAATTCAATGACCAATCGCTCCAGGCTGTTGTCCAGCCGGTGCCCGTCCGGAAGCACCAGTATTGGCAGCTTCTGTTCACGTGCCAGTTCGATGACCGGCATGGGCAGCACCACGTCGTCGTCCCAGCCATGAATGATCTGGCTGTGGTGAGCCTGTATACGCGGGCTCGACTGCGGATAGGCAGACATCGCCATCGCCGGCGCCAGCAGGAAACATCCCAGTACCGGCATTTCGGCGCTGGCTTGAGCACACACCCAGCCGCCCATGCTGGAACCGGCGAGGATGGTGCGCTCCGGTCTGGCCCCGGCTTCCGCCATGGCGTCTTTCATTTGTTGCAGGCGCTCCGCCGGGTCTTTGGTGCTGCGATGGTCCAGCGCAATGGCCGTTACCCCGGGAAAGCGCTCCGCCTCTGCTTTCAGCGCCTGCACCTTGGTGCCTCCGGGGCCACTCTCCAGACCGTGGGACAGGAATACATGAACATCAGTGTGTGCCATGGTTGCCTTCCATTGATGAGCGGGTTGATTCATTGCCTCTGGTGGCGGCGAGAATATCCAGCGCGTGCCGTCGTTTCTCCGGATCGTACAGGTCTACTGTAAACATCAGTTCGTCTACCTCCACGGTTTGTAGCAACTGGTGCAGCTGTCTGCGGATGCTCTCTGCATTACCCAATAGCTGCAGCGACAGGAAATCCTTCACGCCGGCTTTCTCGCCCGGGTTCCACAAACCGTCCATGGATTTCACCGGTGGCCGCATCCACAGGGGCTGGCCCCGGAACAGGGACAGTATGCGCTGGTAACTGGTGGTGGCCAGAAACTTCGCTTCCTCGTCGGTGTCCGCCGGCACCGCCGGCACCGCCAGTATCACGTAGGGCTTGTCCAGCTGTTCTGAGGGCTGGAAGTTGTCCCGGTAGGTCTGGATCGCCTCGCGATAGAGCCGGGGTGCAAAATGGCCAGCGAAGGCGTAAGGCAGGCCACGCATGGCCGCCAGTTGAGCGCTGTAAAGGCTGGAGCCCAGCAGCCAGATGGGCACATTGGTGCCGGCACCGGGAATGGCCTTTACCTGCTGGCCCGGCCGAAGCGGACCGAGCAATGTTTGCAGCCGTGCGACATCCTCGGGGAACTGCTCCGCGCCCAGGCCATCCCGGCGCAGGGCGCGGCTGGTAATGGGGTCCGTGCCTGGCGCCCGTCCCAGCCCCAGATCAATACGCCCCGGATACAGGCTTTCCAGGGTGCCGAATTGCTCGGCAATCACCAGTGGCGGGTGGTTAGGCAGCATGATACCGCCGGAACCCACTCGCAGCGTGGTTGTCGCCCCGGCAATGTGACCCACCAGTACCGCTGTCGCTGAACTGCTGATGCCTTCCATGTTGTGATGTTCCGCCAGCCAGAAGCGCTGATACCCCAGGCTCTCGGCATGTCTGGCGTAGGCTACGCTGTTGGCCAGGGTCTGGCCTACGGAATCGCCTTCGCGCACCGAGGCGAGCTCGAGAAGCGAGTAGGAAGGAAATTGCGAGCTGGCATTCAACGACATCGGGTTCTCCGTATCTGGATAAGGTCGCAGCATATCAAAAACCTGCCGGGGTTCGTGTAGGGGCTGCCCGTGAGGATCATTATAGGGGTGTGGGCTTAAGGATGCGTTGCCGTCCACCAGGTGGGCAACAGTTGGCGGATAGTCGGCTGCAGGAAACGGTCGTCTATCAGCCAGATCACGCCCTGGTCGTCCGGCGTGCGGATCACCCGCCCGGCGGCCTGGGCCACTTTCTGCAGGCCGGGAATCAGGTAGGTGTAGGCCTGGCCGGCACCGAAGCGCTGTTCCAGCCGCTGGCGCAGGATTTCGTGCCAGGTATCGAAGGGCGGCAGGCCGAGGGTGGCCACGAAGGCGCCGATCAGCCGGTCTCCGGGCAGGTCGATGCCTTCGCTGAAGACACCGCCGAGTACGGCAAAGGCAACACCGGGATTATCGGCGCGGAAGTCATCCAGAAATGCCGTGCGCTCATCCCCGGACATGCCCGGTTGCTGGCTGCGAACGGGAATGTCCCGAGCCAGGCTGGCGAGCGTATCCCTCACCCGGTTCAGGTAGGCAAAGCTGCTGAAAAACGCCAGGTAGTTGCCGGGGCGTTGCCGGTACTGCCGGGCGATCAGTTCTGCGATGGGTGCCAGCGAGCGTTCACGGTCCGGCTGTCGGGTGCTGATGTGCGGGGTGAAATGCACCTCCAGCTGATCGGCATTGAACGGCCCGGGCAAGGACTGGAAGCAGGTGTCCTCCGGCATGCCCAGCAGGTCCCGGTAGTAGAGGCCCGGTGACAGGGTGGCGGAGAACAGCAGGGTGCTGTCCGCGGCTTCAAAGCGCGGGCTGAGGAAGTCCGCCGGGATCAGGTTCTGGATGGTTAGCTGCGCCTTGCCACGGCCGGGCTTGACCAGTTCGCACAGGGAATGGTCGCCGAATACGTCCGCCAGCTTGGTAAAGGCCAGGCTCTCGAACATCAGTTCCTGTAGGGCCAGATCCGGCGGGTGGTCCGCCAGGTAATCGGTAATGGCAGATACCAGCCGGTTCAGGGCACCGGTCAGGTTGCCCGGAAGGTTATCCAGGATAACCGACTCCCGGGTGATCTCCGGGGCGTGGTCGCGGATGATTGCCTGCCAGGCCCGGGAGACGCCATCCAGTTTGGGCTTCAGGGTCTTGGGTGCCTGCCGCTTTATCCGCAACAGCCTGGCCTGGCTCAGTTCCACCGAGTACATGCCGCGGGCGCGGTCCACCAGGTTGTGGGCTTCGTCGATCAGCAGGCTGGCTTTCCAGTCGTTCTGGCGTATCAGGGCATGGAGCAGGGCGGACTGGTCGAACATCCGGTTGACGTCGGCCACCACCACATCGCACCAGCGAGCCATTTCCTGGGCGAGGAAATAGGGGCAGATGCTGTGTTGGCTGGCAATGCTGGCCAGCACTGGTTGTGTCAGGGCGCCGGTGTGGCTGGACGCTTCCGCACGGGCATCTGGCAGTCGGTCGAAGAAGCCTTTGGCCAGTGGGCACGAATCCCCGTGACAGGCCTTGTCCGGATGTTCGCAGGCGTGGTCCTTGGCCACCAGTTCCAGGGTGCGCAGTGGCAGGGATACTGGCTGTTTCTCCCGCAACAGGTGAACGGCATCCACCGCGAGATGGCGGGCTGTGTTGCGACTGGTGAGGTAGAACAACCGGTCCTGTCGCGCCGCTGGCATGGCCATCAGGGCGGGAAACAGGGTGCCCAGGGTTTTGCCCAGGCCGGTGGGTGCCTCGAGCAGCAGTTTCCGGTTGCGGACGCTGTTCTTGTAGACGGTTTCTGCCAGGGCGCGCTGCTGCGGCCGGAAGTCGGGGAAGGGAAACACCAGTTGCGACAGGGCCTGGTCTCTTTGTTCCCGGTGACTGGCTTCCTGTTCCGCCCAGCCTCTGTAAACAGCGCACAGCGTTTCCAGTTCCTGCCAGAGTTCTTCGGCGCTGGCGGTTTCGGTGACCGGTGTTTCCCTGTCCTTGCCCACGTCGTAGTATATCAGTGACAGGTCGATCCGCTTCAGCTTTTCCTGCCGGCACAGCAGTGCCCCGTAAACTCTCAGTTGCGACCGGTGGAGGTTGCGCTGGGCTTCCCGCACCCGGGACAGGTCGCCCCGGTGGGTCTTGATTTCCTCCAGCCGGCTGGCAAACGGGTCATAGCCGTCGGCCCGTCCGCTGACCATCAACCCGCCGCACTGGCCCGCGAGGGGCACTTCGCTTTGATACCTTGGACCGCGGCGGGCCTGCACCGCGCCATGACCGACAATGCCCTCCTCGGAAGTAGGTGCCGGGGTGTAGCGCAGATCCAGGTCGCCCTGGCGGGCGGCGAACTCACACAGGGTTCGCACCGCCACCTTCAGCTCACTCATTCCGCCGCTCCGGTCCAGCGAACGTAGCAGACGGAAACGGGAATGCCATGGCCGGCGCAGAATTCCAACCAGCGTGTCTGGTGATCCTGCAGGCGGTCGCCGGGGCCTTTCACTTCGATCATTTCATAGCGATGTTCCGGGTCCGTATGGCCGGGCCGGAAACGGATCAGGTCCGGATAGCCGCTGCGATGTTCCCGCAGGTTGGCGAGCAGGCGCCGGAACATAAGCTCCAGGTGGCGGGCGGGAATGCAGGCCAGGGCCAGTTCCAGGACGTTTGTCGGCAGTGCCGGCCAGAACAGGAAGGGGGAGGCGATGCCCTGCTTCTGTTGCCAGGTTTTGCGGATCTCGGATTTATAGGTGCCGGCGGCCAAGTGCTCCAGGCATTCATCGAACAGGGCCTGCCGGCGCTCCACAAAGTCCTCCCGGTGCAGGTCCACCGGACCGGTATGGAAGGGGTGGAAGAAAGCACCGGGAACTGGCGCAAACAGGGCGCGCCAGCACAGCAGGCCGAACAGGCCGTTGATCAGGGTATTTTCCACGTAGGCCACCGGCGCTTCCGGCTCGCTGAGGTGTTCCATGGCGACCCACTCCACCGATAGCCCGCCCGGGTTGTCCAGAGTCAGGGTGAAAGCCGTAATGGCCGGGCGTTCGGGTGGCCGGGGCCGGGGTTCCCCCAGTTTTTTCGCCAGCCTGGACAGGATGCGCTCCAGCCCCCGCTCTTCGGCGCCAAACCGTGGCTCTGCGGCGGCGATCGCGGCGATATTCCAGGCTTCATGGTGTCGCTTCTGCCGTTCCAGAAGTCTCAGCTGCCGCAGCCGGGCTTCCCGGTGACCGCTGCTGTTATAGGCATCCAGCGCCAGCGCGGTGTCACCCGCCCGCTCTGCCAGTTTGCCCAGCTCGAACAGCAGCCGACCGCGCCGGCTTTCCAGCCAGGGGTTATCCGACGCGGCGGGCACGTCCTGCCAGACCGAGTCCGGGGGCTCACCTTCGTCCAGGCGCTCGCGGCAGTGGTGCATTGTGAGATAACGGTCGACATCATCGCGTTCGTCAAAGGCCCGGGATTCAGTGGAAAGGGGTACCTGCTCGTATTGCTGGTGGCCCAGCTCCACCAGCACGAAATCGGACCAGCTCTGGCGCAGGTTGCCGAAGAACATCAGCCGCAGCCGGTCGAACAGGGGCATATGGTTCAGCCGGACGACCCGGGTAGGCAGGCCTTTCAGCCACTGGTCCACCGGTGCGGAATCGGGGTGCAGCGGTAGCAGGGTGTCTTTCAGCACCCCCTTGGCGGCGCTGGCGGGCAAGCCGGCGGCGGTGATCCGGTCGGCCAGGGCCGGGCGCAGTTCGGATAACGTGAACAGGCGGAAGACATCGGCCAGGGACAGGTTCGGGGCTGTGTCAATCCAGCCTGCGCTCGCCAGGGTTTCCGCTGCCTCCGGCACCGGAGCTCCAAGTTCGGGGTAGTTGAGTTTCTCCACGCGGAACAACTCGCCGGTACGCATCACCATGCGGGCCAGCAGCGCCCGCGCCGGCCGATCCAGTGCCATCAGGTTATCGATAAGCCCGGTTTCTGCATCGGCCAGCAGGTCGCTGTGATGTTGCCGTACCCAGCGCACCACTGTCTCGAAGTTTTCGAGATAATACAGCGGATTGTCCAGGTCGGCGGTGCCGGGGATGGAAGTGTGCAGCTCTGGTGTGGCCATTCTGGAAACTGTTTGACGGTCCCGTTCGTAGGTGTATAACTGTGACTGATGATGCCCCATGGAGAAGCCCCTATGCGAGCCCTGATTGCTCTGTTTGCCATGATTCTCTTGTGGCCTTCCGCATCACTGATGGCCGCCGAGTGCCCGGCCTTTCTGGACCACGAACTGCGCAAACTGCATTCATCGGATTCGGTGAACCTTTGTGACGTGGCCGCCGGGAAGCCCATGCTGGTGGTAAACACTGCCAGCCGGTGTGGTTACACCGGCCAGTTCGAAGGGCTGGAAGCACTGCACAAGGAGTTCAGCGGCAAGGGTCTGGTCGTGGTCGGTTTTGCCAGTGACGATTTCCGCCAGGAAGCAGCCACCGAGGAAGAAGCCGCCAATGTCTGCTTCAAGAACTTCGGTGTTACTTTCACCATGATTGCGCCGACAGCGGTTACCGGCAGCGACGCCAATCCTGTGTTCCAGGCCATCAGCAGCCAGAGCAGTCCGCCACGGTGGAATTTCCACAAGTACCTGTTCAATGCCCGGGGCGAAGTGGTCGATGCTTTTCCGAGCCGCGTGACGCCGGACGATCCCGAGCTCCGCAGTGCCGTTGAAAAGCTTGTTGCCGACCGCTGATTTCACTGCTTCAGATATCAATAACGACAGGAGGGTTCAGTGGCTTGAAGCTGCCGTTGCAGGTGCTGGCATTGACGAACAGGCATTGGTCCATCTGCCTCTGGCCATAGCTTTCGTGGATATGTCCGAATACATGCATTCTCAGGTCCAACCGCTCGAGTTCGCTGGTGAGGTCATCGCAGCCCACCGAAAGTGAATCGTTTGCGGTGATTACCTGGTCGAGAATGCCCGCCGGCGGGCCGTGAGTGATCAGTATGTCGGTGTCTGCCGGAATCTGGGCCCAGCGCTCGGCGATAGCCTCGCCCCGGGCGAGGTTGAAAGCCCAGTCGAAAAACACCGGCGTCCAGGGGCTGCCCCAGAATTTCAGGCCTTCTATCTCCACGCTGCTGTCCCGCAGATAAATGGCATTCCGGATCAGCGCTTCAGCTTCGGCGGGTTCGTCCTGCAGGCACCAGTCATGATTGCCGGCAATCAGAATTTTGTGGCGGTGGGGTTGCTCTGAAAACCAGTTGTCCAGGTCTTTCAGTTCGTCGAGGGTACCCACGCCCAGGCAGTCGCCGGCGTGAATCAGGATATCGCCATCGGGCACCGTCACCTGGCGGTGCATGCTGTGAGTATCCGATATACAGACCAGTCTCATGACGTCTCACCGGGTTTGTCGGGATTGTCGGCCGTTCTGAAGGCGCCATGCCGCCCGGCGCCGGCGGCAAATTGTCCGGCGCCCTCAATGGCCTCTTCGAAAACCACAGGATAGCCTCCGGCACCTTCTGCAGCCAGTGCATTCTCCAGGTTCATATCCCACTGGTGAATGGCGGAGTGCCGGTCGGCGCGCAGGCATTTCTGGGGGAAACCAGCAATGTCAGCCGCCAGCGCTTCCGCGGCTGATCGTGACTCCCCATCGTCCACTATCCGGTTCGCCAGCCCCATCGATTTTGCTTCTTCTGCATGGACTGGCCGTCCGGTGAGGATCATGTCCATGGCATGTCCGTGGCCGACAATACGCGGCAGACGCACGGTTCCGCCGTCAATCAGCGGCACGCCCCAACGGCGACAGAATACCCCGAAAACAGCGGACGCTTCCGCCACACGCATATCGCACATCAGTGCCAGTTCCAGCCCTCCGGCTACGGCATAACCGGATACGGCAGCAATCACCGGTTTTGACAGGGACATTCGGGAAGGCCCCATGGGGCCGGGCGCGGCACCGGTCGCTTCGACCTCGTTACGCCGTTGCGGGTCGCCGATGGCTTCCAGGTCCGCGCCGGCGCAGAAGTTGCCCCCTTCGCCCCAGAGAACGGCCACTTTCAGTTCGTCATTCTGTTCAAAATCGGTAAACGCCTGGTGCAGGGCATTGGCCGTTTCGCGGTCAACGGCGTTCCGTTTTTCAGGGCGGTTGATCACGATGGTCAGCACTGCACCGCTGGATTCGGTGTGAACGGGTGGGCGGGTCACGGGGCCTCCTGATCATTATTGTTTTAGGGGAGATCGGCCCGAATGATGGCCGGGACCGCGATGGCCCCGGCATCATCTGCTTCAGGCGGCTTTCAGCGTCTGCATATCAATCACGAAGCGGTACTTCACGTCACCTTTTTTCATGCGCTCATAGGCTTCGTTGATGTTTTTGATGTCGAGCATCTCCACGTCACAGGTTATGCCGTGCTCGGCGCAGAAATCCAGTACTTCCTGGGTTTCCGGCATGCCGCCGATCAATGAACCCGCCAGTACACGGCGCTTCATCACCAGGGCTCCGGCTTGCAGGGCCGGATCAACCGGTTCCAGCAGGCCCACCAGAATGTGGCTGCCGTCATACTTCAGGCAGTTCAGGTACGGATTCAGGTCGTGTTGTACCGGTACCGTGTCCAGCATGAAGTCAAAGGATTCGGCGGCGGCTTCCATCTGGCTGTCGTCGGTGGAGATAATCACATGGTCCGCCCCCTGTTTCTTTGCCTCGGCCACCTTGGCTTCGGAACGGGTGAAGATGGTGACTTCCGCGCCCAGGGCTTTGGCGAACTTCACGCCCATGTGACCAAGGCCCCCCATGCCGATCACACCCACCTTGTCGCCGGCTTTGACGCCGTAGTGGCGAAGGGGTGAGTAGGTGGTGATGCCGGCACAGAGAATCGGGGCGGCGGAGGCCGGATCCAGCTTCTCCGGTACCTTGACCACGAAGCGTTCGCTGACCACTACCTTGTCGGAATATCCGCCGTAGGTGATGGAGCCGTCATGGCGGTCCACGCCGTTGTAGGTGCCAGTCATGCCGTCCAGGCAGTACTGCTCCAGCCCTGATTCACAGGCGGAGCAGCTGCGGCAGGAGTCCACCATGCAGCCGACGCCCACGGTATCGCCGACCTTGTAGTTCTTCACATCAGGACCAACAGCGGTGACCCGGCCAATGATCTCGTGGCCCGGTACCACTGGAAATTCTGTCATGCCCCAGTCGTTATGGGCAAAATGGATGTCGGTATGGCAGACGCCACAGTAGTCGATTTCGATGGATACATCGTCTGGGCGCGGGTCCCGACGGTCGAAGCTGAACGGGGCCAGCCCGGAGTCTGGGGATTTGGCCGCATAGGCTTTGGTATTCGCCATAGTCAGTCTGTCCTTTTTGCCATTAAATGTGTCGAGCTATACGCACTAGGTTCGGGTTTGAGTCAGTTTTTCAACCGTAAGCTGTCTTTGTTAATCGAACATCATGGCCCGTTAATGGCGATGGGTATGTCTGTAATCGCTGGGCGACTGCCCCATGACCTTCTTGAACAGTCGCGAAAAATAGTAGTTGTCGTCGTAGCCCAGCAGGCTGCTGATCTGGGTGAAGGAATGATCGGTGGTGTCCAGCAACTGGCAGGCCTGTTCCACTTTCAGGTGAAGGAAATGCTGTATTGGTGAGACCCCGGTCAGCGCCCGGTAGCGGGTGGCGAAATGCGCCGGCGACAGGCCGCTCAGGTCTGCAAGCTGGCTGAGAGTAATGCGCTCGTCCAGATGTTCCTGCATGAAGTTGTGGATAATGTCCAGGTCCGGCTGCTGGGCGTGACTGGCCTCGCCAACACTCAGGGGCACCGCCGCCAGTAACTGCCGCAGGCGGTTGGCCACATGCACCAGTCCGGGGGTACGGAAGCCGGTCTGTCTGACCGATAACAGGCCATTGAAGTCAACCAGCAATCTGGGTTGCCGCCCGATATGCTGGATGCGGATGCCATCGGTGAACCCCATGTGTTGACGGAAGTTTTCCGCCAGAGGGCCGGCGTAATGCACCCAATGGATTGTCCATGGGTTGTCCGGTGCAGCGGTATAACGGTGGGCATCCCCAGCGGGCAGCAGAACCAGGTCACCGGCCCGGACAAGACAGGGTTCGTCTTCTACACTCAGGTAAGCCTCACCCTCCGTGCAGTGGATCAAAAGGTCATCGTTATGGTGTTCCCGGTGCATATGATGGCCCGCCGCGCGTCGGTAGTGGCCGAATGCGAGCGGATACAGGTCGCGGGTCAGAGGGTGTCGTGACAGGGTCCGGATCACCGGGTCCGGTATCACGTAACGGATGCTGTCCGGTGGCACGGGCCACTGGGAAGTCTTGGTCATAATTACTGGCTGCTTCAATTTTGTTTCGAAAGATAATCCATCATGGTCGAAACTTAGTCAATCATGAAGCGGCATACGCCTGTGCTAGGATCGATGACAACCTGAGGGCACAGCCCCCTAGACCTACAACAATGACAGGGAACATCGCTATGAAAAACGTACCTCTTTATATCGCTGGTGAGTTTGTACAAAGCCAGACTGACCAGTGGATCGACGTTACAGATCCCGCCACTAACGAAGTTATCGCAAAGGCGCCCTGCACCACCGATGCGGAAATGCGTCGTGCCATCGAAAACGCAGGTGAGGTGTTCAAGGCCTGGAAGGAAACCCCTGTTTCCGAGCGCGCCCGGGTGATGATGCGTTACCAGGCGCTGCTGAAAGAACACCACGACGAAATCGCCGAGATCCTCTCCAGTGAAACGGGCAAGACCTTTGAGGATGCCAAGGGCGACGTATGGCGTGGCATCGAGGTTGTGGAGCATGCAGCCAACATCCCGTCGCTGATGATGGGTGAAACCGTTGAGAACGTGGCCCGTGAAGTCGACACCTATTCCTATACCCAGCCGTTGGGCGTCTGTGCCGGTATCACCCCGTTCAACTTCCCGGCCATGATCCCGCTGTGGATGTTCCCCATGGCTATCGCCTGCGGGAACACCTTTATCCTCAAGCCGTCCGAGCAGGACCCGCTGACCCCGATGCGGCTTGCAGAGCTGTTTGAAGAAGCTGGCGCGCCCAAGGGCGTACTGCAGGTAGTTCATGGTGGCAAGGAGCAGGTGGATGTGCTGCTGACCGACCAGGCCATAAAGGCAGTATCTTTCGTGGGCTCCGTTCCGGTTGGCCGTTACATCTACGAAACCGGTACCCGCAACATGAAGCGAGTACAGAGCTTCGCCGGTGCCAAGAACCACATGGTTGTGCTGCCTGATGCGAATAAAGATCAGGTGGTCAAAGCCCTGGTAGGCGCGTCCGTTGGCGCAGCCGGCCAGCGTTGCATGGCGATCTCGGTGGCGGTCTTCGTGGGCGAGGCCCAGGCCTGGATTCCGGAAGTGAAGGATGCCCTGGCCGCAGCCAAGCCGGGCGCCTGGAACGATAAATCGGCGAGTTACGGCCCGATCATCAGCCAGAAAGCGAAGGAGCGGGTAGAGTCACTGATCACCCGCGGTGAGGAAGAAGGCGCCAACCTGCTGCTGGACGGCCGCAACTGCACGGTCGACGGCCTGCCGGATGGCAACTGGGTTGGCCCCACGCTCTTCTCTGGCGTCAAGACGGACATGGATGTCTACAAGGAAGAGATCTTCGGCCCGGTGCTTGCCTGCATGGAAGTGGATACCCTGGCTGACGCTATCGCCCTGGTGAACGACAGCCCCTACGGCAACGGTACCTCCATCTTCACCAGCTCCGGTGGTGCGGCACGCCGTTACCAGCATGAGATCGAAGTGGGTCAGGTAGGTATCAACGTGCCCATTCCGGTACCCCTGCCGTTTTTCTCCTTCACCGGCTGGAAGGGCTCCTTCTACGGTGACCAGCATGCCTACGGCAAGCAGGCGGTGAAGTTCTACACCGAAACCAAGACCATCACAGCGCGCTGGTTCAGCAGTGATGCAGTGGCCGAAACCAACTTCTCCATCCGCATGCGGTAAGGAGAAAGCCCATGAACTTTGATCTGACGGAAGATCAACTGGCCTTCCGCGAGGCTGCCAAAGCCTTCGCGGAAAAGGCCATGGCGCCCCATGCGGCGAAATGGGATGCAGAGCATGTTTTCCCGGTGGAAGTGATCCGCGAAGCCGGTGAAATGGGCTTCTGCGGCATCTACACCCCGGAAGCACAGGGTGGTATGGGGCTATCACGGCTGGATACCAGCGTTATTGTGGAAGAGCTGGCAGCTGCCTGCCCTTCCACGGCCGCCTACATTACCATCCATAACATGGCCACCTGGATGGTGGCGCAATTCGGCAATGCCGACGTCCAGCAGCAGATCGCGCCGAGAATGGCCAGCGGTGAATGGCTGGGCTCCTACTGCCTGACCGAACCGGGTGCCGGCTCCGATGCTGGCAACCTGCGTACCAAGGCTACCCGCGACGGCGACAGCTACCTGCTCAACGGTAGCAAGGTGTTTATCTCAGGCGCGGGTGCCACCCAGATGCTCGTGGCCATGGCTCGCACCGGTGCGCCGGACAGTGGCGCCAAAGGCATCAGTGCCTTCGTGGTGCCAGCTGACAGCGATGGCATCCACTATGGTAAGGCCGAGGAAAAGATGGGCTGGAATAGCCAGCCCACCCGCCAGATCACCTTCGAAAATGTCCGTGTGCCCGCCAATAACCGTCTGGGTGAAGAGGGCGAGGGCTTCAAGATCGCCATGAAAGGCCTGGATGGCGGACGGCTGAACATTGCCACCTGTTCCATCGGTGGCGCCCAGGCGGCCCTGCTCAGGGCTCGCAACTACATGCATGAGCGTGAACAGTTCGGCCAGTCATTGGGCAGCTTTCAGGCCCTGCAATTCAAGCTGGCGGACATGGCGACCAATCTGGTGGCTTCCCGGCAGATGGTTCGCCTGGCGGCGTACCGGGTGGACCAGGGTGATCCGGAAGCCACGCTCCATTGTGCCATGGCCAAACGTTTTGCCACTGATGCCTGCTTTGAGGTTTGCAATGAGGCGCTGCAGCTTCACGGTGGTTACGGCTATATCCGCGAGTATCCGCTTGAGCGTTATGTACGTGATCTGCGGGTACACCAGATTCTGGAAGGCACCAACGAAATCATGCGGCTGATTGCAGCCCGCAGGCTACTGGAGCCGGGTGTCGCCGAAGCTATTCAATAATAAGGAAGCAACACATGAGTGACCTGATTCAGTTGGAGAAACGCGACCATACCGCGATCATCACCATCAATAATCCACCGGCGAATACCTGGACGCTGGCATCCCTGACGGCGCTGGAGGAAACCATCCAGGCGCTGAACGAGGATCGAAATATCTTCGCACTGGTGGTTACCGGCCAGGGTGAGAAGTTCTTCTCCGCTGGTGCGGATCTCAAGAGCTTTGCCGACGGTGATATTGCCAATGCCAGTGTGATGGGCAAAGCGTTCGGCCTGGCTTTCAGTGCCCTGAGCCGTTTCCGTGGTGTGTCCATCGCGGCGGTGAACGGCTATGCCATGGGCGGTGGCCTGGAATGCGCCCTGGCCTGTGACATCCGCATTGCCGAGGAACACGCCCAGATGGCTTTGCCGGAGGCATCCGTGGGCCTGCTGCCCTGTGCCGGCGGGACCCAGAACCTGCCATGGCTGGTAGGCGAAGGTTGGGCCAAGCGGATGATTCTCTGCGGCGAACGCATCAAGGCTGACAAAGCGCTGAGCATAGGCCTGGTGGAAGAGTTGGTGCCCAAGGGTGCGGCCCTGGACAAGGCTCTGGAACTGGCGGATATGGCTGGCAAGCAAAGCCCGTCGTCCGTTGCCCGCTGCAAGACCCTGGTGATGAGCGCCCGGGATGGACGCAGCCACGATGATGGCTGGCGCATGGAGCGCGAGCTGTTCATTGAATTGTTCAGTACCGAAGATCAGCGGGAAGGGGTGAACGCGTTCCTTGAGAAGCGTACGCCGGAATGGAAAAACCGATAAGCCGGACGAATTATGAGTAACCAGGCCATTATTTTTGAAGAACTGGAAGCCGCCGGTGGCAGCCGTATCGCTGTCGCGCGGCTGAATGCGCCGCGTGCCATGAACGCCCTGTCACTGGAAATGATCCATCTGCTGAAGGCTAAGCTGGACCAGTGGGCGGCCGATGACGCCATTGCAGCCGTCTGGCTGGAAGGCGAGGGCGACAAGGCCCTGTGCGCGGGTGGCGACATCGTGGCGCTATACCGTGACATGACCGAGCCCCGCTCCGGCAGCCAGTCCGCCAGTGAAGGTGAGACCTTCTTCACCGACGAGTACGAGCTGGACTACCAGATTCACACCTACCCCAAACCGTTTATCGTTTGGGGCAATGGCCTGGTGATGGGTGGTGGCCTGGGCCTGATGGTGGGAGGCTCCCATCGCGTGGTCACAGAGAACTCGCGGGTGGCGATGCCGGAAGTGAGCATTGGCCTCTACCCCGACGTGGGGGCCGGCTGGTTCCTTAACAAGATGCCGGGGCGGACCGGGTTGTTCCTGGGGCTGACCGGTGCGCATATGAACGGCGCCGATGCCCTGTTTACCGGGCTGGCGGACCGGTTTGTCCGTCACGATATGCGTGACGAGGTCAAGCAGGCCCTGCAGCAGTCAAGCTTTGGTGGCGAAGCCCACGCTGTTGTCAGCAAGGTATTGCGCCGGTTCGAGTCAGGCTCGGCCGAGGCAATGCCCCGGGCCGTGGTGCGCGAGCACTTTGATGTCATCCAGGCACTCACCGACGGTGACTCACTGGTTGAGGTGGTGGATAAACTGGGCCAGTACGCCGGTGAGGATCCCTGGCTGATCAAGGCAGTAAAGACCGTCGCGGCGGCGTCGCCGGCTTCACTGACCCTGCACTGGCGGCATTTCCACAACACGCCACACGACAGCCTTTCGCAGGTCTTCGACAAGGAACTCCACCTGTCTCTTCGAAGCCTGAAAATGGGGGAGTTCGCCGAAGGCATACGGGCACTGCTGATCGACAAGGACAGGAAGCCACGCTGGCATTTTCCGACCCTGGAAAGCGTCGACCCGGCGTGGATTGACCGGTTCTTCGTGAAGCCCTGAAGCATACACAGCAGACCTGAACCAATCGGATCAACATAGCGGAGAACAAGAATATGGCGACTATCACGTTTATCGGTCTTGGAAATATGGGCGGCCCCATGGCTTCCAATCTTGTAAAGGCTGGCCACGACCTGACAGTTTTCGATCTGTCTTCAGAGGCAGTAAAAACACTGACCGGGGAGGGTGCAAAATCTGCGGCCACAATCCAGGAATCGGTCGAGGGCGCCGAAGTGGTGATCTCCATGCTGCCTGCAGGCCAGCACGTGGAATCGGTTTATCTGGGTGACAATGGTCTGCTCAAGACCCTGTCGTCCACCACCCTGGTCATTGATTCCTCAACCATTGCCCCGGAAACTGCCAAGGGCGTGGCCGAGGCGGCTGTTGCCGCTGGCATTACCTTTATGGATGCGCCGGTCTCCGGCGGTGTGGGCGGCGCCAAAGCCGGCACCCTGACGTTTATCTGTGGTGGCGAGGCAGACGCTTTCGAACGTGCCAAACCTATTCTTGATGGCATGGCCAAGAACATTTTCCATGCCGGCCCCCACGGCGCCGGGCAAATCGCCAAGATCTGCAACAACATGTTGTTGGCGATTCTGATGAGCGGTACCAGTGAAGCCCTGGCTCTGGGTGTGAAAAATGGCCTGGACCCTGCGGTGCTGTCGGAAATCATGAAACAGAGCTCTGGCGGCAACTGGGCGCTGAATGTCTACAACCCCTGGCCGGGGGTAATGGACGGTGTGCCGGCATCACGCAACTACGAGGGTGGCTTTCTGGTCGACCTGATGAACAAGGACCTGGGGCTGGCCTTCGACAATGCCGTCAAGAATCACGCACCAATTCCCATGGGGTCACTGGCTCGCAACCTGTTCGAGCTGCATGCCAGCGAGGGTAACGGCGGGCTGGACTTCTCCAGCATCCAGAAGTTCTATTATCGAGGTCAGAACTGATGCGATAGCGCCCTGAAGGCTCATGCCGTTGAGTGTTAAGGGCGTTTATTTTTCGGCTAAAGTTTACCTTTACGTAAACTTTAGCCTGTGCTAAACATTGACAACAGAATTCGTCCACAACAAAAAAAGGACTGAACCATGAGCCTCCCGGAATACCAATCGGTTTATGACAATTTCGCCCCCGCCAGCCTCGAAGCCGAGATCCTGGAGGGCAGCCTGAACGACGGCCTGAATGTCTGCACGGAAATCTGCGACAAGTGGGCCGATGACCCTCAACGGGTTGCGCTTTATTACGAGAATGCCGACGGCGGCTCCGGCAAGCTCACCTTTGCCGAGCTGAAAGAAAAGTCTGCCCGCTTCGCGAATTATCTGACGTCCCAGGGTATTGGTAAGGGCGATCGCGTGGCCGCCCTTCTGCCCCGCAGCCCGGAACTGCTGATTGTGATCGCCGGCGCTCTGCGCGCGGGTGCGGTCTATCAGCCGTTGTTTACCGCCTTTGGTCCCGGCGCCATTGAATACCGTTTTGAACGCGCCCAGACCAAACTGGTGGTGACCGATCCGGTCAACTATCCCAAACTCACCGAAGTAAAAGACTGCGCGCCTGTGGTGTGCGTGAACGCTGCCCAGGTGAGTGGGGACGTACCGGATTTCGACAGCACCCTGGCGCAGCAGCCGGACCAGTTCGAACCGGTGCTTATCAAGGGCAGCGATCCGTTCCTGCAGATGTTTACCTCCGGCACCGTGGGCAAGTCCAAGGGCGTTGCCGTGCCGGCCAAGGCACTGCTGGCCTTTTACGTGTATATGAAGTATGCCATCGACCTGCGGGACGATGATGTATTCTGGAACGTAGCTGACCCTGGCTGGGCCTATGGCCTATACTACGCGGTGATTGGCCCGCTGCTGATGGGGCATGCCACCCATTTCAATCCGGGCGCATTCACTCCGGAAACCACCTACGACATGATCCGCAAATACAGGATCACCAACCTGGCGGCAGCACCCACGGCCTATCGGTTGCTGAAAGCCAATGACCATGTGTTGCCGGAGGGTGAAAACCTCGGGTTGCGGGTGGCCAGCAGCGCCGGCGAGCCGCTGAATCCGGAAGTAGTGAACTGGATCGAGAAGCGTCACTATTGCCCGGTCAAGGATCACTACGGCCAGACCGAAACCGGCATGACCTGCTGTAACTTCCACGGCCTTGAACATCCGGTACGTCAGGGCTCAATGGGCTACTCATCGCCTGGCCATAAAGTGGTGGCCCTGAACGAGAAAAACCAGGAAGTGGGTGAGGGCGAAATCGGACAGCTGGCGGTGGATGTGAAAGCGTCGCCGCTGTTCCATTTCGACGGTTATACCTGGGGCGAGAAAGATCCCTTCGTGAATGGCTATTACCTCACCGGCGACATGGTGGTCAATCACGGTGATGGTTGCTTCTCGTTCAGCGGTCGTGATGACGACATTATCACCACCGCCGGCTACCGTGTGGGCCCTGCCGACGTTGAGAGCACCCTGCTGGAGCATAAAGCCGTTGCTGAGTCCGGCGTGGTGGCAAAACCTGACGAGAAGCGTGGCTCAATCATCAAGGCCTATGTGGTCATCAAGGGTGATCAGGAGCCAGAGAGTGAAGACGCCCTGAAGGATGAACTCCAGGAGCTGGTGCGTCACCGCCTGTCTGCGCACGCTTACCCGCGGGAAATCGAGTTCGTGGATGAATTGCCGAAAACGCCGAGCGGCAAGATCCAGCGCTTCGTGCTGCGCAACCAGGCGAAGGAAGAGAAACAGGGATGATCGTCACCTTCGAGGAATTGCAGGCCTTTCTCGCTGATCAGTTCCCCCAGGGTGCCCGCTACGGCACCCTGGAGAAACTGGGCGACGGCTGGGCGGAAATGAAGCTGGACGTGGACGAGGAACATCTTCGCCCCGGCGGTACCGTTGCCGGCCCTGCAATGATGGGCCTGGCGGATGTGGCCCTTTACGCCGCGCTGCTGGGAAAGATCGGCCTGGTACCATTGGCGGTGACCAGCAACCTGAATATCAATTTCCTGCGCAAGCCGGTGGCCCACAGCCCTATTCGGGCGCATGCCAGAATGTTGAGAATTGGCAAGGCCAGCAGTGTGGGCGAGGTCTATATCTACTCAGACGGGCTGGACGACCCGGTTGCCCACGCCACGATCACCTACGCCATCCCGGCAAAGCGGTAACGGTATGGATGAACAGGACCTTGCGGTTCCCCTGGGGGATGAGGTCATAATCCGGGCGCAGCGGCTGAGCCATGGGAGCAATGCCGGCCCGGTGCTGGTGTTCCTGCATGAGTCGCTTGGCAACATCGCCCTGTGGAAACGTTTTCCCTCTCAGCTTTCGGAGGCGACAGGGTTGGATGCCCTGGTCTACGAGCGCCAGGGTTATGGTGCATCCAGCGATGAGCCACTGCCCCGTCCTCTTGACTACCTGGAGCATGAAGGCGAGATCTGGCTGCCGCGATTGCTCGACGCTCTGGATATTAAAGAGGTGATACTGGTGGGCCACAGTGACGGTGGCTCTATTGCCCTGATCGCTGCAGCCGCGCTGGGAGCGCGGGTGAAGGGGCTGGTTACCATGGCAGCCCATATCTGGGCCGATCACCTGACGCTGTCTGGCATCCGGGAAATGAGGCGGCGCTACCTGGAAGAGGGCATACGCGAAAAACTGCAACGCCATCATGGCGACAGAACCGATACGCTGTTCTACGCCTGGCAGGATGTTTGGCTGGATGAAGCGTTTCAAAAGTCCCTAGATTTCTCCCGCTGGCTGGACGCTATCCAATGTCCAGCTATGATCATTCAGGGGGAGGAGGATGAATACGGGGTTCCGGAGCAGGTAAATCGCATTGTGGAGGGCATCGGAAGTCGCGCCGTGCCGGTTTTCATGGCAGAAACCGGACACTCACCGCACCTTGAGCAGCCCCAGCGCGTGTTGTCCCTGATCGTCGGCTTTTTGCGTACAGAATCTGATCAAAAAAGCGAAATTTTGGGTTGACGTTTACGTAGACGTCAATCTACTCTGTAGACAGTCTTTTAATGCACAAAAATAACAAAAGGTAGGATGGCCCATGAGTGAAGTGTTCGTTCTGGAGACCCAAAACCTCGTCAAAGAGTTCAAAGGCTTTGTCGCGGTCGACGACGTCAACCTGAAAGTACAACGTGGCCACATTCATGCCCTGATCGGTCCTAACGGCGCGGGCAAGACTACCGTATTCAACCTGCTTACCAAATTCCTGATCCCCACTCGCGGTAAGATCCTGTTCAAGGGTGATGACATCACGCCGATGAAGTCAGCCGCCATTGCCCGCAAGGGCGTGGTTCGCTCGTTCCAGATTTCCGCGGTTTTCCCTCACATGACGGCGCTCGAGAATATCCGGATAGCGCTGCAGAGCTTTCAGGGAAACACCTTTGCCTTCTGGAAGTCCGGTGAATCCCTGAACGAGCTTAATGACCGTTGCCTGGAACTGCTCGACAGCGTCGGCCTGGCTGACTTTGCCCATACCACCACGGTGGAGCTGGCCTATGGTCGCAAACGGGCGCTGGAGCTGGCTACCACCCTGGCCATGGAGCCCGAGTTGTTGTTGCTGGACGAGCCCACACAGGGCATGGGCAGTGAAGACGTGGATCAGGTGGTGGAGCTGGTACGCACAGCTGCCAAGGGTCGCACGGTATTGATGGTGGAGCACAATCTGGGTGTGGTCAGCAAACTCTGTGACAGGGTCACGGTGCTGGCCCAGGGCTCGGTGCTGACCGAAGGCGATTATCAGCAGGTTTCCGATGACCCACGGGTGCGCGAGGTTTATATGGGTGGCGTCGCGGACACCAAGAATCAGGAGGTCGCACAATGAGCCGGGCCTCTCACAAGGAATATGAACAGCTCCGGATTTCGGGGCTACACGCATTTTACGGTGAATCCCACATTCTCCATGGCATCGACATAGAGGTTCAGCGGGGTGAGCTGGTCACGCTTCTGGGCCGCAACGGTGCCGGCCGCAGCACCACGCTCAAGGCCATCATGAATATGGTTGGGCGTCGTACCGGCTCTATCTCCATTAACGGTGAGGAGACTATGTCCTGTGCGCCTCACCACATTGCAAGGTTGGGAGTCGGGTATTGCCCCGAACACCGGGGCATTTTTTCCGGGCTTAATGTCATGGAAAATCTGACGCTCCCGCCAATAGTAAGAAGTGGCGGTATGGGGCTGGAAGAAATCTTCTCGATGTTTCCGAACCTGTACGAGCGTCGCGCCAGCCAGGGCTCCAAGCTTTCCGGTGGCGAGCAGCAGATGCTGGCCATGGCGCGCATCCTTCGAACGGGCGCCAACATGCTGTTGCTGGATGAGATTACCGAAGGCCTGGCCCCGGTGATTGTCGAGAAGCTTGGTGAGGTATTGATCAAGCTCAAAAACAAAGGTCTGACTATTGTATTGGTTGAGCAGAATTTCCATTTCGCCGCACCCCTGGCGGACCGTCACTATGTGATGGAACACGGCCAGATTGTGGAGGAAATCCGTTCCGATGAGCTTGAAGCCAAGCAATCGTTACTGGATGGCTACCTGGGTGTGTAACGGCCCGGGTCCTGAAGTAGAAAGTGCAACAAAAGCAACAACAACGAAACCCGAAAACCAACGCAAAGAAAGTAGCGGAGAAACAACAATGACAATTACCAAAAAGCTCCTTACGACAGCGATTGCCTCAGCCATGATGGTGGGGGGCGCTCAGGCTGAAATTTCTGGCGATACCGTCAAAATCGGTTACCTGGCGGATATGTCCGGCACCTATCGGGATCTTGCCGGCCCCAATGGCCAGAAAGCCCTTGAAATGGCCATCGAGGACTTTGGGGGTGAGGTCAACGGAGCAAAAATTGAAGTCCTCAGCGCTGATGACCGAAACAACCCGGACCAGTCATCCAGCACGGTTCGCCGCTGGCTGGAAGATGACGACGTCGACATGGTGGCAGGCCTCGTTGCCTCATCGGTAACTATTGCCGTCACCAAACTTCTGGACGGCAGCGACGCCCTGGGCATTGTGTCCGGCTCGGCCGCTTCCAGCATCACCAACGAACACTGCACTCCCAACCACATTCACTATGTGTATGACACCTATCCACTGGCCAACGGTACAGCCAAAGCCGTGGTGCAGGAAGGCGGTAACAGCTGGTACATCCTGACGGCTGACTACGCGTTTGGTCATGCACTGGAAGGGGACGTAACCCGTGTTGTGGAAGAGAACGGTGGTGAGATAATCGATACCAGCCGTCACCCGTTCCCGACCTCGGATTTCTCTTCCTACATCCTGCAGGCCCAATCTTCGGGTGCTGACGTGGTGGCTCTGGCCAACGCCGGTTCTGACACCACCAATGCCATCACCACTGCAGGCGAGTTCGGCCTGACCCAGAGCGGCCAGACCCTGGCGGCACTGCTGCTGTTCCTGACAGACGTTCACGCTCTGGGTGTCGATACCGCGCAAGGTATTCAACTGACTACCGGCTGGTACTGGGATCTGAATGACGAGACCCGCGAATGGTCCGACCGCTTCATGGAAGAGACCGGTGTGCGCCCGACCATGGTTCACGCGGGTATCTATTCCAGTGCTATCCAGTACCTGAACGCTGTCAAGGAAACCGGTTCCGACAAGGCCAGCGATGTCCGCAAGCAAATGATGGATACACCCATCAACGACATGTTTGCCAAAAACGGCAAGATCCGTGAAGACGGCCGCATGGTGCATGATATGTATCTGGCGGAAGTGAAAACTCCGGAAGAATCCGAAAACGAGTGGGATCTGTACGACATCCTGCGCACCATCCCGGGAGACGAGGCCTACCGCCCGCTTTCCGAGAGCAAGTGCTCACTCGTATCCGGTAGCTGATGCACTGAACGATGGGCCGCCCCGCACTCCCGGTGGGGCGGCCACTGATCTGCAGGAACGCAAGCTGCTTCAGAGGTTTGCGCTGCTTTTGGAGTTTGTAACATGTCCGAGATTCTGGGAGTTCCCGTTAGTGCGCTGTCCGGCCAACTACTGCTCGGGATTATCAACGGCTCTTTCTATGCCTTATTGAGCCTGGGGCTGGCGGTTATCTTCGGCCTGCTCAAAATTATCAATTTCGCTCATGGTGCCATGTACATGCTCGGCGCCATGGTCGCCGTCATCATGTTCAACACCATGGGCATCAACTATTGGGCGGCACTGTTCCTTGCCCCTCTTGTAGTTGGCTGCTTTGGCGTGCTGATTGAATATTTCCTGCTGCGGCGGATTGCCGGGCAGGATCATATCTACAGCTTGCTGCTGACCTTTGGTGTTGCCCTGATGATGCAGGGAATCCTGACCAACATCTATGGGGTGTCTGGTATGCGCTACCCCTTGCCGGAGATATTCAAGGGCGGGTTCCGGCTCGATTTCATGTACCTTCCCTATTACCGTGCCTGGGTTATCGGTGTTGCCGTAGTGGTCTGTTTTGGCACCTGGTTTGTGATCGAAAAAACCAAACTGGGCGCGTATCTGCGAGCGGGCACGGAAGACTCGCAGCTGATGCAGGGTTTCGGTATCAACGTACCATTGCTGATCAGCCTCACTTACGGATTCGGCGTTATGCTGGCAGCATTTGCGGGTGTGCTGGCCGCGCCCATTTATTCAGTTAACCCGGTGATGGGCTCCAATATTCTGATCGTGGTGTTCGCCGTGGTGGTGATAGGCGGTATGGGCTCCATTGCCGGCGCGATTATTACCGGCCTTTTGATGGGGATTGTGGAAGGTTTCACCAAAGTCTTTTACCCCGAGTTTTCATCCGCGGTCATCTTCCTGGTGATGGTGATTGTACTGCTGATTCGCCCTTCGGGCCTGTTTGGTAAGGAGGCGTAATCATGAGTAACTCTGAAAACCAGTCTGCACTTCAGAAAACCATGCTGGGCCACCAAAAAGCGGACTATCGCAGAAAGCTGATCCTGAACCTGGTAATCCTGGCACTGCTGATCCTGGCCCCGGCGGTGATTTACGCAACCTTCCTGATGAAGATCCTGTGTTTCGCCCTGTTTGCGGTGGCGTTTAACCTTCTGCTCGGCTTTACCGGCCTGCTGTCCTTCGGACATGCTGCGTTCCTGGCTGCTGGTGGCTATACCACCGGTTACCTGTTGTCGAGCCACCCGGGGCTGACCACGGAAATGGGCATCATAGCCGGTACTGCGGCGGCCACCGTGTTAGGCGTACTGTTTGCCATCGTCGCCATCCGGCGGCAGGGCATCTACTTTGCGATGATCACTCTGGCGCTGGCCCAGCTCGTATACTTTGTGTTTGTACAGGCACCGTTCACCGGCGGGGAAGATGGCCTTCATGGCGTGCCCCGTGGTCACCTGCTCGGCTTTATCGACCTGGAGAACAACGTTGCCATGTACTATTTCGTGCTCGCGGTATTCCTGGGCGGATATCTGCTGGTGCAACGCATCGTTAATTCGCCCTACGGGCAGGTGCTCAAAGCGATCAAGCAGAACGAGCCCCGTGCTGTCTCGCTGGGCTACAACGTCGATCGTTACAAGGTTATCGCCTTTGTGATCTCTGCAGGCCTGGCGGGCCTGGCCGGCTCAATGAAGACCGTGGTGTTCCAGCTGGCCTCGCTCAACGATGCCCACTGGCACATGTCCGGCGAAGTCATCCTGATGACACTGCTGGGTGGCACTGGCACTCTGTTGGGGCCGGTGGTGGGCGCCACCTTCGTGGTCAACCTGGAATACCAGCTGTCTCAAGGGCCGCTGGGCGACTGGGTAGACCCCATCCTCGGCGCCATCTTTGTGCTTACGGTGATCGCCTTCCGCTCCGGCATTGTTGGTGAGGTCCAGGCGTTTATCAAGAAGAACCTGAACTGACCGGGGTGCCCCGGTCAGTTTTTCAATATCTCCTGTAACTGCCCACCCTGCAGAGCCAATACCCGGTCTGCCATGTTTATGGTCGCTTCCCGGTGCGCGATCATCACCCGGGTGGTATCGAGTTTGCGTAGATTGGTCTTGACTGCTTCCTCGGTGGCGGAATCCAGATCCCGCACGCTTTCCAGCGATCCGAAGCGGGACACAGTGTCGCCGATGTGACGGTTCTCGAAGTAGGCCATCTGAAGGCGCGGGTGGTGACTTTGATCAGCATCAGCAGCAGAAACCCCAGTGCCAGCAGACTCAGCAATCCCGAGTCGTGGCTGACGACGGTGTCAGCTCCAGAACAATGCCGGGACACCATTTCCCAGTCCAGCTCCCGCTTGCAGCGGGAAGTCCTTTCCATAGGCCCTGGCTCAGAACGGGTTCTCCACGTCCCAGATATGGCTCAGAGCCTCCTGCAACAGATCGATTTCCTGATAATGGCTCTGAACCAGTGCGCTCAAAAGCCACCTCCGGACCTCAAACCTTTGTTGTTATGTTTTGGTAAAGCACTTTGTTATAGGATTCAGTTTTAATTCACCGCTCGATTGGGTGCTGCCGCGCAACTGCAGGCTATTTTTCATGTATTCGACGAGCAAAATCTGTGAGCAATAACGATGGCCTCCATCCTGATTTTAGCGTTTGGCCTGGTGGCCGCAACTGTTCTTATCCATACCACTTTTCTGGCCGTATCGATGCGGTGGCTGTCAGGACGCAATACCGGGCCGGCTTTTGATTTCGACTTCTGGCCACTTACCTGGCTTTTCGTCAGATTGGTATGGATTCTCCTGGTCAGCCATACGGCTCAGATAACCATCTGGGCCTTCTTTTATTACTTGGGCGGTGCGCTGCCGGATTTTGAGTCGGCCGTTTATTTTTCCGGCGTAACTTACACGACGATCGGTTATGGCGATGTGCTGGTCATGCCCCCCTGGCGAATCATTGCAACAGTAGAGGGGTTGACCGGCATTGTCATGTGCAGCCTTTCCGCCGCATTCTTCTTTACTGTGCTGACCAACCTGTTGCTCAACCGCCAAAACTGATGCGCCTCTGCTGAGCGCGCTGCAGGCACGTTGCCGCCAGTGTTACAGATTTCATGGTCGCTTCCTTTATTTTTACGATTAAAGCTTACGTCCCGAGCTGCCAATATAAAGATAGACTGACTGGCTTGAGCGATCTTCAACCCTGTGCACAGAAACCACGGGTGACCTCTTGCCCTCATGCTGAAAGACGGAGGCCACACCGACGGCCTCACCGTCTTTCTCGCGAGGCTTTTCTTCAGATACCCATTCCGGTCCGAGACACTCCGACACTTTTGCCACTGCCTGGTTGTAGCGCCAGCTCGCAACATCAAGATCCGGAGCGCCAGCAGTGCATACATAGGCTGAATCCCCGTTACCCCATGCCCACACCTCGCAATGTCCCCTGATCAGTTCTTCTTTCGCCCGGTATATTGTTAACGATCTGAAATTCGAGCCGCCTTTGCGAAAGTCCGAAAACCCTGTCGGGTAGTCCGCGACAATGTTCTGCAGAGTCGCGCACGGGTCGTCGGTGCCGCTTTCAAGATTGTCCTGGAAGGCACATCCGGACAGTGAAAGTGCCGCTAAGGCAAAGGGTAAAGGCAATCGTATCATCGTCATTGTGTCCATCTGAGCGCTTGTGATCGAAGGTCTGCTTTCTTTGATTTAGCGTAGATACGTAGTAGATGCAATTAATTATCCGAATGAGCACCAAAAATAGCCGGATGTGAAAGGCTTGACTATTCTTTTACACAGACCCGCGGAGGCATATCGGGGCCCCGCCTTGAACAAGGAAGAAGATCAATGTTCAGTTACCGATGCCTCTACCGGCTTTCCGGGCAACAACCGGGAATGCTTCTTGCCCTCTTTGTTTGTCTGGCCCTGATTGCAGGGTGCTCCGAACCTGTCGACCTGCCCGAGAGCAAACCTGTTGCGGTATCTGTCGTGACTCTGGAAAGCGCTGAAGTGCGGCCATCCCGGGAGTTTGTTGCCAGAACCGCTCCCTCGGCGAGGGCGGCTATTTCTGCCCGCATAGAAGGGGAAATCAGGGAAATCAATTTCAAGGAAGGGTCCCGGGTTGAACAGGGACAGCTTCTGGTTCGCCTCGAAGATACCAGCGCCGGCGCAGATCTCAGGCAGGCAGAAGCAGAATTGACAGCATCCCGGGCGGAAGTTCAGTCGGCCAGCAAAAATTTGCAGCGCGGCGCGGAAGTGGCGGGCAAGGGGTTTCTTTCAGAGGCCGATCTGGACAAGCTCAAAGACCGTTTCAGTGCCGCCGAGGGAAGACTCCAGGCGGCGGAGGCGGCGGTACAAAAAGCCGCCAATAATCTGGGGTATACGGAAATACGGGCGCCGTTCGATGGCTGGGTTGGCAAGTTGAATTTTGATTTGGGTGCGGTGGTAAGTCCTGCCAGTGGCGCCATTACGGAAATTCTGAACACAGACCCCATCTATGTGGACTTCCAGGTCAACGAAGCGGATTACATGGCTTTTCGGCGCGCCGGAAGGGATGCGGCCGAGAACTTTGTCAGTCATCTGTCGCTATATCTCACGTTGCCGGACGGTCAACGCTATTTCCAGGGCGGTGCCCTCGATTTCGCCGATGTGAGCACTGACGCCAGCACTGGAACTGTTGCCATGAGAGCCGTGTTCCCCAACTCCACAGCGGTTCTTCTTCCCGGACTCTATGTGACGCTGCATGTGGAGGGACAGGCTGGCGAACCCCGACTTCTGGTGCCTCAGATGTCAGTGCAGGAGACGATTGAGGGCAAATTCGTTCTGTTGGTGGACAGCAATCAGAAAGTGGTTCAGCGCTTTATTGAAACCGGGCCTCGCCGTGGGCCGATGATTGTGGCGACAACCGGGCTTGAGCCCGGCGAGAGAGTAATTGTGGAAGGCCTGCAGAAGGTTCGTTCCGGCCTTACTGTTAACCCGGTACCAAAGCGCATTGATCCGGATACGGGAGCCCTCGCCGATGCCGGCGGGGTTGAGCAATGATCAGTGGTATCTTCATTCAGCGGCCGAAATTCGCGTTTGTTATTTCCATTCTGATTACCCTGGCTGGCCTTATCGCCCTTCGGGGCCTGCCGGTCAACATGTATCCGGACATGGCGCCGCCACAGATCCAGGTGACGGCGTCGCTTCCGGGAGCCAGTTCCCAGGTCGTTGAGGAGGCGGTTATCCGCCCCGTTGAGCAACAGCTCAACGGTGTAGAGGGCATGATCTATATCGAATCAACTGCCTCCAGCGACGGCGCGGCCAGGATTACGCTGACATTTGAAAGCGGTATCGATACCGATATCGCCCAGGTGAACGTGCAGAATCGGGTGGCGTTGGCGGAACCCTTCCTGCCGGACGAAGTAAGGCGGCAGGGTGTGGTTGTCAGCAAGCAGGCCGGAAATATGCTGCTGGGCATCAACCTGACCTCAGACCGACCGGACCTTGACGGGGTTTTTCTGAGCAATTACGCCTCGAACAACCTTGTGGAAGCGTTGGGGCGGGTGCCTGGTGTTGGTTCTGCTGAGGTAATGGGAGCAAAGGACTACAGCATGCGGATCTGGCTGGACCCGCGGCGCATGTCGTCCCTTGATGTCACCGTTGCAGACGTTGCCGCAGCCCTGCGGGAGCAAAACCAGATCGTCGCCGCCGGCAAACTCGGGCAATCCCCGGTGCCTCCGGGCCAGCAATTTGTCTATAGCATTCAGAGCCGTGAGCGGTTGTCTGATCCCGAGGAGTTCGCCCAGACCATCCTGCGGGCAAAATCCGATGGCGGTTTCGTGCGGTTAAGGGATATTGGCCGCATTGAATTGGGCTCCCGCTCTTACGCGTCCACCGCCAAACTGAATAATCAGGACACCGCATTCGTGGTGATCTATCAACTCCCCGATGCCAACGCGCTTGAGGTTGCAGAGCGAGTAAAACAGGTTGTTGAGGATGCGGCCTCCGGTTTTCCGGACGGCGTGGAGCACAGCATTCTTTTCGACAGCACTGAGTTTATCAGCCGCTCTATCGATGAAGTGATTGTCACCCTGCTTCAGGCCGTCGGGCTGGTGATTCTGGTGGTTTTTCTGTTCCTGCAGAACTGGCGTGCCACGCTCATTCCCAGCATCGCCATTCCGGTGTCACTGATTGGCACCTTTGCTGTCATGGCGGCGCTTGGTTACTCCATCAATACCATCACCCTGTTTGGTCTGGTTCTCGCGATTGGCATCGTGGTGGATGATGCGATTGTGGTGATCGAAAACGTGGAGCGTATCCTGCAGGAAGAAAAACTTCCCATCCGTGAGGCAGTGACCAGGGCCATGGAGGAAGTTACAGGCCCGGTGATTGCAACCACTCTGGTGTTGCTCGCGGTGTTTGTGCCGGTAGGGTTCATGCCCGGCATTACCGGAGAACTTTATAAACAGTTCTCCGTCACTATTTCCGTAGCGGTGATCATCTCGTCGATCAATGCCTTGACGCTGAGTCCGGCGCTTTGCGTTTCTCTGTTAGGGCGGAGCAGCAACCAGCCGATTCGATGGCTGCGGCCGTTCGAGCAGTTGATCGTCAGTGGAACAAAGGGCTACGACGGACTGGTAACCAGGCTGCTTCGCAAGAGCGCGTTGGTTGGCGTGGGGCTGGTTGCCATCCTGATTGCCAGTGCCGGCCTGTTCAGGGCGGTGCCCACGGCGTTTGTGCCACCGGAGGACCAGGGGTTCCTGTTCGTGGATGTACAGCTGCCAGATGCCGCATCGCTGGAGAGAACGGATGTGGTGCTCAACAAAGTGACCGGCATGGTGTTGGAAGACCCTGCTGTGACCGATGTCATTACAGTATCGGGGTTTTCGCTGTTAGGTGGCGCTAATTCCAACAATGGCCTTGGCATCATTACGCTGAAGGACTGGGAGGAGCGAGAGGATGATGTTTTGGGCCTTGGGCAAGTCATCCCCCGGCTATCGGCACGTCTATGGACGGTGGCTGAGGCGCAGGTCATGGTATTCAATCCGCCACCTATTCCCGGGCTTGGCACCTCGGCAGGGTTCGATTTCCGGCTTCAGGACAATCTGGGGCGCGACGTATCCGAGCTTTCCCAGGTTATGAACGGACTGATTTTTGAGGCCAATCAGCAGGAATCCCTGTCCCGGGTTTACAGTACCTATCGCGCCAATATCCCTCAGTACCTGCTAAAAGTGGATCGCAATAAGGCCAAGGCGTTGGGCATACAGCTCTCTGATATTTTCTCGACACTGCAGACTCAGCTCGGTTCGCTTTATGTCAACGATTTTACCCGTTTTGGCAAGAACTACCGGGTATTGCTGCAGGCTGAGGGCAACTACCGGCAAAGCCCTGAAGACCTGTCCTACTACTATGTGCGCAACCAACAGGGTGACATGGTGCCATTGACCACCCTGGCGTCACTTGAGGCGGTGCTGGGGCCTTCGAGCATTGAGCACTTCGATCTCAAACGCTCGGTGACCATCTCCGGTGAGGCCGCCGCTGGTTTTGCCAGCGGGGATGCCCTCGCCACCATGGCAACCCTGGCTGAAAAACTGCCCCAGGGCTATGAGTTCAGCTGGGCGGGGCAGAGCCTGCAGGAAATACAGGCAGGCAGCCTGGCAGCGTTGATCTTCCTGATGGCTATCGTGGTGGTTTATCTGTTTCTTGTTGCCCAATATGAAAGCTGGAGCCTTCCGCTTGCGGTAATCGGTGCGGTTCCGTTAGCCATGTTTGGCGCCATGGGCGGGCTTTGGCTATTCGGCCTGGCCAACAATATTTATGCGCAGGTGGGACTGGTTCTGTTGATCGGCCTGTCGACCAAAACAGCCATTCTTATCGTGGAATTTGCCATGCAGCTTCGGCAATCCGGCGTTTCCACCGGCGAGGCGGCCAGGAAAGCTGCCGTTCTTCGATTCCGGGCGGTTCTGATGACGGCACTTTCGTTTGTCCTCGGTGTTCTTCCTCTGGTGTTCGCCAGTGGCGCCGGTGCAGCCAGCCGGGTGAGTCTTGGTATTACCGTATTGAGCGGAATGGTCGCGGCAACCCTGTTGGGTACGTTGCTGGTGCCGGTGTTCTACCAATGGATTCAATCGGTAAGGGACAGGTTCAGCGTTTCACGGAAACCGCCGTCGGATCCGCAATCACCTGCGTCATAAGGCAGGACCCGGCTTCAATCCTGGTGTTTCTGTTAGTCGGGGGCGGCCCAGCTGCCGTATCCAAGCTCCATAACCCTGGCCACTTCCTGCTCGGGGATGGCAGTGAGGTCGCCCAGTTCCAGCGTGTCGTAATGAAAAGCATAAAGACGGGAAGCAAATTCCGCGATGGGCAGGGACGCCTCGCCACGAATCTCTCCATTTCCGCGCGTCGAGCAGTTGATACCCTGGCCCCAGTCCTGCCCACTGTCGTTGTTGGGATTGAAGAAATACACCCGCATTTCGTTGGTGGGGCTCAGGGCCACCCGTTGAATGGTAATGGCGTGACGACCGACCAGGCGGGCTGCGCTGTCGGTAACCACGATGCCGGCCGGCTGCGGGTGTATCAGTGGCATATTATCGTTGTAGAAGGGGTGGTAGCTGGCATAGAAATATCGCACGAAACCCTCGTAGTCCTTAACCTCGCCGGTGTGTACGTCGGCCACCACCCGAAAGCCATGGCTGACCCACCAGCCGTAGAACTCCGGATTTATCCAGCGGTGTGCGTCATCGTCACGGTCTTCACAGCGGCGCCACATCTCGCCGTAAAGGCGGTCCAGGTGGGGAATCAGAATCAGTGATACCGGGTCCACGTCCACCGGCGCTTCCTTGACCAGGCCGGGCTCAAGGTTCCTTGAAGACACTTCCCAGCCTTCAAACCGGCTCAGCACTTCGTTGTCGCGGGCTGCCCATGCCAGTGTCTGAAGCAGGTAGTCTGGCTCGCTGGTTGCCCACATCGACAGGCCAATCGCAGACTGGCAACTGGGGTTGTTGCCCTGGCCCACACCTAAAGGCTGACCCAGAAGGTTCAGTACGCCCGCCAACAGGAATACCCGTGGCGGCACGGCGTTGCCGAACGTTTCTGTCAGGGCCTGCCCGGTTTCCGGCGAGAGTCTGAGCTTGATCTGCCGCCACAGGGCCTGGGCCACCGCGGGCGTGAACAGCGAGCCGCGCTCAAGCATCATGGTAAGGCCATAGATGGCCTGGCAGGTGTCCGGAAAGATGGCTTCATCAATCAGTGCATGAATTAGCTGGTTATAGCAGTACAGGTCGTCCAGCCCCGTCATGGTCAGCCCCAGGGCCGTGGGGATCAGGTCGTCCTGATCGCTGCTGCGCAGGAACCTGAGAAACGCCGCATGGTAGGGGGAAGCCAGGCCGGTGTCGTGCATGTTGCGGGCAAACTCGGTGGCCTCTGCAGACAGCGATACATCGTCCATCCTGGTCAGGCGCAGTTCGTAAATATCCAGCCCCGGATCTTCACGGCTGCCCGGTGTGGGTGCGAACAGGGCACGCACCAGACGGGTGGCGTTCGCTGTGCCGGTGGTCTCGAGTTCCGGGTCATACAGACATTTGGCAATCTGGCCGATCATGTCGCAGATGCTGTCCACGTCAACCGGCCCCTGATCCAGCAACCGCCAGACCTCCGCCACCAGGCTGTCCAGCAGGCTTTCGTAGCCAAGGTGGGATATCAGGTACTGGTAGAGCCCCTCGACAATCATGCCGAGTTGTTTGGGCCGTTCCCGGTCTGCTTCTGTGAGTGTGCCAGACAACAGGTCCAGGTTCAGGGCCATCACCTGGGTCAGAAAATGCCGTGCCTGCTCGGAGGATATGCCGCGATGGAAGTAGTCACCCCGAATCACCGCCAGTAAGCGGATTTCGCTGATGGCCTCTACCACGGTAGTGACAGGGCCGGCTTCACGCAGGGAGTGTTTTGCCAGAGCCGGTTGCAGGGTAGCCGGACTGGCCCAGTCGCTGGTGCCGAAAATACCCGCGGATTCCAGCGCGCGAACCCGGCGGTAAAGTACATCGAAGCCACCGGGCAGTGTCATCAGCAGGCGTGCACGCTCCAGCAGGCTCAGGCTGGATGCCTGCGGAGAGGCGCTGCGGGCGCGGGCAAAGTCTGCCAGGGCGGCATCAAACTGCATTGAGGCCTGGGCAATATCCAATAGTCAGCTCCCGTTGTGTTATCCGCACCCATCAGGACAGATGAGAGTGCCACCACTGGCAGTGTAGTTGCACCGGCGCAAGAAACGAAATGGTTAATCATCGGATGCGCGTCGGGAGTCTCGAAAATTCCGGGAACAAGACATCTGTTTCGCGCGTCCATGGGTTACTGCATAACACAAGGGAGAGCACCATGAGCGAGATAGCAACCCAACTGACTGAACCAACGGAGTATGTTCAGTTCTGGAACGACACTCTGGCAGACAAGTTTGACCGGTTTCGCCATATCCTGATGGAAGGCCTGAGCTACCACAGC
>JBHEPI010000035.1:0-10869 GCA_046260345.1 Marinobacter sp.
GAGCAAATCCCGAGGCAAAGTGCTGTGACCGTTTCGCAGCTGTGACCGAAAATCTGAGGTGGATTCCATGCCTGACTACAAAGCGCCCCTGCGTGACATCAAATTTGTAATGACCGAGCTGCTGGACAGCGAGCAGCACTATGCCAATCTGGAAGGCGCCGAAGATGCGACGCCGGATATGGTCGACGCCATCATCGGGGAAGGTGCAAAATTCTGTGAGCAGGTATTGTCACCGCTGAACCAGGTGGGCGACAAGGAAGGCTGTACCTGGAGTGAAGACGGTGTGAAAACACCGACTGGTTTCAAGGAAGCCTACCAGCAGTATGTGGAAGGTGGCTGGCCGTCGATGACAGCCGATCCCAACTATGGCGGCCAGGGCCTGCCGCACTCCCTCGGCCTGGTGATGAGTGAAATGGTGGGTACGGCCAACTGGTCTTTCGGAATGTATCCAGGCCTGAGTCACGGTGCCACCAACACCATCGAGGCCCACGGCACTGAAGAACAGAAACAGACCTACCTCACCAGGCTGATCAGTGGCGAGTGGACCGGCACCATGTGTCTGACCGAGCCCCACTGCGGTTCCGACCTGGGCACCCTGCGCACCAAGGCAGAGCCCAACGCTGACGGCACCTACGCTATCACCGGTACCAAGATCTTTATCTCTGCCGGCGAACACGACATGGCGGAGAACATCGTTCACATCGTACTGGCCCGCCTGCCGGGTGCACCTGAGGGTACCAAGGGCATTTCCCTGTTCATCGTGCCCAAGAATCTGCCAAACGAAGACGGTTCGTCCGGTGACCGTAACGCCGTTTCCTGTGGCTCCATCGAGCACAAGATGGGTATCCATGGTAACGCCACCTGCGTCATGAACTTCGATGGCGCCAAAGGCTGGCTGATCGGCCCCGAGAACAAGGGCCTGAACTGCATGTTCACTTTTATGAACACTGCCCGTATCGGTACTGCCATCCAGGGTCTGGGTGCTGCAGAGCTGGGCCTCCAGGGCTCAGTGACCTATGCCAAGGACCGTCTGGCCATGCGCTCGTTGAGCGGTGCCAAGAACCCTGAGGGTATTGCGGATCCGATCATCGTTCATCCGGATGTACGCCGCATGCTGCTGACCCAGAAAGCGGTTGCCGAAGGCGCCCGCGCCCTGATCTACCTGACTGCACAGCAGGCTGACATTGTTCACAGTGGCAGGACCGAAGAAGAGCGTAAGGCCGCCGACGAAGCCCTGGGCTTCCTGACTCCGATCGCCAAGGCTTTCCTCACCGAGATTGGCTATGAAGCCGCTAACCTCGGCATGCAGGTATACGGTGGCCACGGTTTCATTTCCGAATGGGGTATGGAGCAGAACGTTCGCGATGCCCGCATCGGTATGATCTACGAAGGCACCACCGGTATCCAGGCGCTGGATCTGTTGGGCCGCAAGGTGCTGATGACCCAGGGCGAGTCCCTGAAAGGCTTTACCAGGCAGGTTCACCTATTCTGCAAGGAAAATGCCGACGACGAGCAGCTCAAGGAGTTCATTGAGCCGCTGGCAGCCCTCAACAAGGAGTGGGGCGACCTGACCATGAAGATCGGTATGACGGCAATGAAGAATCGTGAAGAAGTCGGCGCGGCCTCTGTGGATTACCTGATGTACTCCGGTTACGCCGTGTTTGCCTACCTCTGGGCCCGCATGGCCAAGGTGGCGCTGGACAAGATGGTGGAAGGCACCACCGAAGAAATGTTCTATAACGCCAAAATCCAGACGGCGCGCTTCTACTTCAAGCGTATGCTGCCGCGCGCCAAAGGGCATGCTGAAAGCATGCTGGCCGGCGCTGACAGCCTCATGGATATGCCGGAAGAAGCCTTCGTCCTTTAAGGCGGGGTTTCAGGGAACCGAAAAAGGCCCGCTCTCCCCGGAGGCGGGCTTTTTTCATGAAATGACCGCCGGGACCTCATGAGTTGACGCTGTCATTAGGGTAGAATGTTCCCCCATAAATATAACCTGAGCGGACACATAGCCGAGGAAGTGAGCAGGGCCGCGGGCTCGAATGCGTTCACTTTGCAGACTGACTGAATTGTGGAACTGTGGAGAGATTTTAGATGGCTGATTATCAGGCACCTTTACGTGACATGCGCTTTGTCCTGAATGAAGTTTTTGATGCGCCGGCGCTGTGGGCGTCCCTGCCCAAAGTGGCGGAGAACGTGGATCCGGACACGGCCGACGCCATTCTGGAAGAGGCCGGCAAAATTACCAGTGGCGTACTGGCTCCGCTGAATCGCGAAGGTGATGAGCAGGGCTGCAAATGGAATGACGGCGAAGTGTCTACGCCGGAAGGTTTCCGTGAAGCCTACCAGACCATTGTTGAAGGCGGCTGGAACGGCCTCGGCGGCAACCCGGAGTTTGGTGGCATGGGTATGCCGAAAACCCTGGTCGCCCAGTTCGAGGAAATGATGCAGGCCGCGAATATGGCCTTCGGCCTGGCTCCAATGCTGACAGCGGGTGCCTGCGTGGCCCTGGATGCCCATGGTAGCCAGGAACTCAAGGAAAAATATCTGCCCAACATGTACTCGGGTGTCTGGTCCGGTGCCATGGATCTTACCGAGCCCCATGCCGGTACTGACCTGGGTATCATCCGCACCAAAGCCCAACCTGATGACGACGGCTCCTTCAGCGTGACGGGTACCAAGATCTTTATCACCTGGGGCGAGCACGACATGGCGGAGAACATCGTCCATCTGGTGCTGGCCAAGCTGCCCGACGCACCCAAGGGACCCAAGGGCATCTCGATGTTCCTGGTGCCCAAGTTCAACGTTAATGACGACGGCTCACTGGGCGAGCGCAACAGCCTTAGCTGCGGTTCTCTCGAGAAGAAGATGGGAATAAAGGGTTCCGCCACCTGTGTGATGAACTTCGACGGCGCCAAAGGCTGGCTGGTCGGTGAGGAGAACAAGGGCCTGGCGGCCATGTTTACCATGATGAACTATGAGCGCCTGGGCGTAGGCATCCAGGGCATCGGTGCCGCCGAGGCTTCCCTGCAGAGCGCCCGTGAATACGCCCTGGAACGTATCCAGAGCCGCGCTCCTACGGGTGCCCAGCAGCCGGAAAAAGCCGCTGACCCGATCCTGGTGCATCCCGATGTGCGCCGTATGCTGCTGACCATGAAAGGCTATGTGGAGGGTGGTCGAGCTTTCTCTACCTATGTGGCCCAGTGGCTGGATATTTCCAAGTACTCCGACGACGAAGAGCGCCGCAAGCATGCCGAAGGCATGGTGGCGTTGCTGACCCCCGTAGCGAAAGCCTTCCTGACCGACCGTGGCCTGGACGCCTGCATTATGGGTCAGCAGGTGTTCGGCGGCCATGGTTTTATCCGCGAATGGGGCCAGGAACAACTGGTTCGTGACTGCCGTATCACTCAGATCTATGAGGGTACCAATGGTATCCAGGCGCTGGATCTGATGGGCCGTAAGGTGGTTGGTAGCCAGGGTAAACTGTACGAACTGTTTGCAGAGGATGTGGCTGCGTTCATCGAGGAAAACAGCGGTGACGACAAACTGCGCCCCTATCTGGAGCCGCTGGCTGCGGCCTTTGAGCGCCTGTCTGATGTGACCGAGCACGTGATCAATCAGGCCGGCGACAATCCTGACGCGGTCGGCGCGGCTTCGGTTGATTACCTCGACCTGTTTGGCCTCACGGCCCTCGGGTATATGTGGGCGAAAATGGTAAAAGCAGCAGCTCCGAAAGCCGAGGGAGATACCTCCGGTTTCTATAGCGGCAAGGTAAAGAGCGCACGCTTCTATTTCGATCGCCTGCTGCCCAAGACAGTCGCACTCGCCGAGGGCATCCGCAGCGGCAGCACTTCAATGATGGCGCTGACTGCTGAGGAGTTCTGATCCTCCCGGTGTGAAACCAAAAGGCAGGCCCGTGGGCCTGCCTTTTTCGTTAGGGTGAAGAGTCAGTGGTTACTGGCTTTCCAGCTTACCAGGATCCAGTACGAAGGGATTTTCGTTGCCCTGGATCTCTGCAATCTGCCGGTGACGGGTCAGCTCCCGGTCATCCGGGGGATCCATCCGGTTCCAGCTTTTGAATACCCTCGTTGCGCCGGCCCAGGGCAGGTCATAGGTATCCACCATGTAGGCAACGGTCCGGGCAACATCACCTTTCACTGTTTCAGGGGGCTCAAAGAACTGGGCACTCTCGCGGATGCCGCACTCATCAGCCTTGCCAGCCGGGCCGAGTTGCTCATAAAGAGCGTTGCGTTGTCTCATTTCCGTGCGGCTGCGGACCGGTACGATATTATGGAGGTCTGAGGCAATCTGCCGGTATCGATCATCGTTGGCGCACTGGCTGGAGGTGCCACAATCAAGGGCACTTCGAACCTGAGACAGTGGGTAGATGTAACCATCCGTCAGCAAAAAACCTTTGCTGGTGAAGGGTGTTTCACAGAAAAAGGATATCCCGCCCTGTGCATGGAGTTTGCCCCAGAATTCGTTTTCGACAACGGTGTCGGGGTCACTGAAGCGGGTATTCTGGCTGCTGACCAGAGAAGAAACGAGCAGTACAGGCAGTGCTATCAGAAAGACAGTTAACGTTCTCATAGGCCATTTATACCTCTCAGTGCTCAGAAGTGCCTTGGCTGATGGGGCCATGAATGGATTCCGGGTGGCCGAATCAGACAGAAAAATGACGCTTCATTCACTTATATTGAGAAGTATGGCACAGAGGCTCTTGCGTAACAGAGCCTCTCGGTGGCTATTTGTAGAGTTCTGTTAACCGTTTACCACTTTATTTTAATCGGCTACGGATATTCTGATAGCCTGACTTTAGGTCTTCGCCAAGCTTGTGAGCTGTCTGACGTGCTTCCTTCGATGTATTTTCAGCATCATGCAGGAGGCCGTCCAGTTTACCGCGAAACCGCTCCCAGTCTTTTTCAAGATCATCCCATTCATCCTTGACGTCTTCCCTGGCCAGATGCATCTGGACACGGGCTTCGTCACGATACTGTTTTATCTTTTCTGACAACTGCTTAAGTTCATCCTGGAAACTCATATCATACACCTCCTTTGATGGTTGACAGCTATACCATGCTCTCGAAGCTAAAAAACTGTCAAGTAGCAAAGCAGGGGATTGAGAGCGATTTGATATGGATCAGGCCGGACGGGCAAGAAGGGTAATCATGTCCTGCAGATGGTGCCAGGGAGACAGGCTGTCAAAGCCCTTGGCAGCACGGTCCGTGGCGCTGCAAAGTTCCAGTGCAGCCAGCAGTTGGCGGCGGTTCAGACGTCTGGCCGCCTGTTCTACGGCCCGGGCACGCTGGGGTTGGAAAACCCCCCGTTTTTTAAGGAAGCCGGTCGTATTTTCCCGTCTGGCTGTTGCGGTGTTGAGTTCCATGGTCAGGTTCAGGTCCCGGGACAGCACCGTCAGCAATCCCAGCGGGTTTTCGCCTTCCTGCTGCAGTACCCCGATGATTTTCCTGGCATGGGCCGCTCTGCCGGCAAGCAGTTCCGTGACCAGTTCAAAGCCGTTAAAGCGGGAGCTGTCCTGAACGGCCTGCTCCACGGTTTCTTCATCGATGGTGGTACCGGAACCCAGCAGCGCCAGCCGATCCAGTTCCTGGCTGGCCGCCAGCAGGTTGCCTTCCAGCCGCTCGGCAAGAATGTCCAGGGCACCGCGGGTCAGACTCAGCCCCCGGTTACGGGCACGTTGCTGCAGCCATCCCGGGAATTTGTCCGCATCAATGGGCCAGACAGGCACGTGCACCCCTTTGTTCTGGAGCTCCTTGTACCATTTACGGCGGGTTTCCGCCGCGTCCAGTCGGGTGCTGATCAGCAACAGGATGATGTCATCCGGTGGATTCTGCAGCACGCTTTCCAGAACTGCACGGCCATCACCGAGCTTGCCGGTGGGAAGACGTATCTCAATGCGGCGCTTTTCAGCGAACAGGGAAAGCGCACCGAACTCCTCGCCGACCCTGTTCCAGTCCAGCTGCTGGTCCGCATGAAAGGTCATCCGGTCTTCAAAGCCGGCTTCACGGGCGGCCCTGCGAACCTGGTCGCAGCATTCCTGAACCAGCAACGGCTCATCTCCGGATATCAGATAGACCGGAGAAAGGCCCTTCTGCAACAATTGGGGGAGCTGATGCGACTGCGTCTTCATGACGACGGCTCAGTGTCATCTTTGCGAGCCTGTTCCGCTTCCTGCTTGAGCCTTTCAATGCGTTCTTCGTTGAGCGGGGCCAGGCGGAAGATGATTTGTTGCGCCAGGCGATCATGGAGCTGCTCTCTCAGAGCATCTTCTTCCCGTTGCTTGGCAAGTACGTTGGACTCGTCGTAGCGATAGGTTTCACTGCTATTGAGGTCAGTCGGCTCAATGAGCGGAACTTTATCGGCGGTGATCACTTCGATACCCACTGAATGCCTGAGGGTGTATTCCGCCGCCGCTGCTCGCAGGGTAATGGCGCTGGTACGCCGTTCCTGGCGGAAATTGCCAATTTTCAGCACATAATCCGCCTCTTCAGCGGGCTTCAGCTCAATCCGGCCCAGTTCCAGTTGCTCGATGACAGCATCGCAAAGTTGCCCCGGAACCTTATCCGAGCACTCCACAGCCAGTGGTTGCAAGGCTGACGACACCGGCGGCGCGCCCCTTAGCTGAAATCCGCACCCCGCCAACAGAAGGGACATAGTTATCAGTAGCAGGGGGCGAAACAGGGAACGGGCCGCGGGTTTCATATCAGTTGGCCACCACGTTAACCAGTTTGCCAGGCACCACGATCACCTTGCGAACGGTTTTGCCCTCGGTAAAGCGAACCACATTCTCGTTTTCCAGGGCAAGCGCTTCCAGAGCGTCTTTTTCAATATTGGCCGGAACGTCCGCCTTGGCCCGCACCTTGCCGTTGACCTGGAGCACAATCTGGATTTCGCTGCGAACCATCGCGTCCTTGTCAGCCGTGGGCCAGGGGGCGTCCACGACCGGTTCTTCATGCCCCAGCGCCTGCCACAGTTGATGGCAGATGTGGGGAACGATGGGAGACAGCACCAGTACCGCCGTATCCAGCGCCTCCTGGCGAACGGCCAGGCTTTGCGGCTCGTCATCGTTCAGCCTGGCAACATCGTTCAGAAGCTCCATCACCGCTGCAATCGAGGTATTGAACGTCAGCCGGCGGCTGATGTCGTCACTGACCTTGGCGATGGTTTCATGCGTCTTGCGGCGCAGATTGCGCTGACCATCATTGAGATTGGTGCTGTCCAGGACCGGAACCGCGCCTTTTTCGGTGTGTTCGCTGACCATGCGCCACAGACGCTTGAGGAAGCGGTGGGCCCCCTCCACGCCACTGTCGGACCACTCCAGGGATTGTTCCGGAGGGGCTGCGAACATCATGAACAGGCGCACGGTATCGGCACCGTATTCATCGATGATGGACTGCGGGTCGATGCCGTTATTCTTGGATTTGGACATCTTGGTAACGCCGCCAATCTCCACGGGCTGGCCGTCGGATTTCAGCAGGGCACGAACCACCTGGCCCTTGCTGTCCCGCTCAACGGTGACATCGGCCGGGTTGAACCAGGCTTTGCCGCCGTTGTCTTCGTTACGGTAGTAGGTCTCTGCCAGCACCATGCCCTGGGTGAGCAGGCGCTTGAAGGGCTCGGGGCTGTCTACCAGTCCGACATCCCGCAGCAGTTTGTGGAAGAAGCGGGCGTACAGCAAGTGCAGAATGGCGTGTTCAATACCACCGATATATTGGTCGACCGGCAGCCAGTAGTTGGCGGCAGCCGGGTCCAGCATCCCTTCGTCATAGTTGGGGCTACAGAACCGGGCGTAATACCAGGATGACTCCATGAAGGTATCGAAGGTATCGGTTTCCAGGGTTGCGGCCTGGCCGTTGTGTTCAGTTTTGCACCATTCCGGGTCGGCCTTGATGGGCGACTGCACGCCGTCCATCTCAACATCTTCCGGCAGACGCACTGGCAGTTGGTCGTCCGGTACCGGCATTTCGATGCCATCATCCAGAGTCATCATCGGGATTGGCGCGCCCCAGTACCGCTGACGTGATACGCCCCAGTCGCGCAGGCGGTAATTGATCGTGCGCTTGCCGATGCCGTTGTCTTCCAGGTAGTCAGCAATGGACTCAAAGGCTTCTTCGCTGGTGAGGCCGTTGTATTTACCCGACGAAACCAGAATACCTTTCTCGGTGAACGCTTCTTCCTGGGTATCAATCTCGCGATTATCGGCGGGAGCGATAACCTGTTTGATTGGCAGCCGGTATTTCACCGCGAATTCGTGATCCCGCTCGTCATGGGCGGGCACTGCCATGAGTGCGCCGGTGCCGTATTCCATCAGCACGAAGTTGGCGACGTAAACCGGGATCTCTTCCTGTGTCAGCGGATGAATCGCTTTATAGCCGGTATCAATGCCTTTTTTCTCCATCGTTGCCATGTCGGCTTCGGCAACTTTGCTGTTACGGCACTGTTCGACAAACTCGGCAACTTCCCGGTATTGCTCGGAGGCAGCCCTGGCAACCGGGTGCTCAGCGGCGACCGCCATGTAGGTAACACCCATAAGGGTGTCCGGGCGCGTGGTGTACACATCCAGCGCGTCATCACGGCTCTTGAGCTGGAAAGTCAGTTCGGTGCCAGTGGATTTGCCAATCCAGTTGCGCTGCATGGTCTTGACCTGCTCGGGCCAGCCTTCCAGCTCGTCCAGGTCGTTCAGCAATTCTTCGGCGTAGTCAGTAATGCGGATGAACCACTGGGGAATCTTTTTCTGTTCCACCGGAGCACCGGAGCGCCAGCCCTTGCCGTCCACCACCTGTTCGTTGGCCAATACGGTCTGATCCACCGGGTCCCAGTTCACGGTGGCCATCTTCTTGTAGACCAGACCTTTCTCGTACAGGCGGGCAAAGAACCACTGCTCCCAGCGGTAGTAGTCCGGATCACAGGTGGCCAGTTCGCGGCTCCAGTCATAACCGAAACCCAGCTGTTTGAGCTGCCGCTTCATGTAATCGATGTTGGAGCGGGTCCACTTCGCCGGTGCGGATTTGTTGGCAATGGCAGCGTTTTCAGCGGGCAGGCCAAAGGCATCCCAGCCCATGGGCTGCATCACGTTCTTGCCCTGCATGCGCTGGTAACGGGAGATCACGTCGCCGATAGTGTAATTGCGCACGTGCCCCATATGAAGTTTGCCGCTGGGGTAGGGGAACATGGACAGGCAGTAGTATTTGGGCTTGCCCGGCTCTTCCTTGACCGTGAAGGTGTTATTTTCTTCCCAGAAGGTGCGGGCTTGCTGTTCAATATCGCGGGGATTGTATTGCTGGTCCATTCCTGCCATTACCAAAGTTACCCTGTATCAGAAAAGATGTGCAAAGCGGCCCGACATTCTAACGCACACAAGGCTTAACAGGTAGCCTGCCAATTTTCCCATACTGTGCCATGCTTGAGGTGAAGGCGGGCAGATGCGGCTGACCGGGACACGCCATGAATACGTCCCTGTAGGCTCGTAAAAAACATCCCTGTTTTTTACGGTCCCGGTCAGCCGCAACTGCCCGCCCGGATTCTTGGAGTAAATTGGCAAACCAGTTTGATATAGGGGAGAGTGGGTATGGCTGATCAGGGATGTCGAAAACAGGGATGTTTTCGTCAAGCGTACATGGATGTATTCACAGCGTGCCCTGATCAGCCATACCCACTCTGCCCGTAAACTAACAAGGAGCGGCCATGACCGAACCAGAACGCAATCACCTTTCAGGCAAAGCCCTTGAGGCTTATGACCGCATGCTGGAGCGGGTCCAGGCCCGGCTCAGAGAAATGGAGGAAACCACCCGCGATACCCTGGGAGAGGAAGTCGAACGGGCGGTGGAATTTGAGTATGAACTGGCAGAGATGACTCGTGAAGAAGCGGACCTGCTGGGTGCCTACCTGCAACGGGACCTGGAGCACCTGCTGCATTTCGTGGAGGAAACCGGCGAAGGCCTGAAGGAATGGTTGCAACTGGACATCTCGCTGCTGGAGCGCCAGTTGGCAGACATGCTGTTCTCGGTGGCGGATAAAACCAAGCTCGACACACTTGAGCTGAGCCAGAAACTCGAGAGACACGGGGCCAGCCAATACATCAGCGGTGAAGTGGCAACCGCCGGCATGTTCAAATGCCTCAATTGCGGCCACATGCGCTGCCTGACAGCCACCAGCCACCTGGAGCCCTGCGACGCCTGCGGCTCCCACTACTACGAACGCGTAACCAGCCGCTGGCCCCGCAAGTCGGAGTAACCGTAGGTCGGATTAGACGAAGTCGTAATCCGACATCCAGCCAGAGGTGCACACCATTTGTCGGATTACGCTTCGCTAATCCGACCTACGGGAGCTAACTGTAGAGCCAGAACGGCCATGGGGTGGAGGATTCTTATCTGCCAGAAAAAGGTGTCTGAGCGAAGCGAGTTCTTTTTCAAAGAAAAGAATCCTCCACCCCATGGCCAGGCACTTATCTCCAGGCTACCCGGACGAGAACCAGAGTCAGTTCTTGGGAATCACCCGCTCCCGCACAAACACGATAAGAATCACTGCCAATGTCAGGGTTGGCCAGGAGCCGGATTGCATGTACGGCGTATTGCCCTCAGCGGCATAAACTTCGCCAGTAAGCACCGCACGTTCGAACTGCGGAATGGTTTCCGTGAGCTGACCTTTATGATTGATGATGGCGGTGACGCCGTTATTGGTGCCTCGCAGCATGTAACGGCCGGTTTCCAGCGCCCGCATGCGGGCGATCTGAAGATGCTGCAAGGGGCCGATGGAGTCGCCAAACCATCCGTCGTTACTGATGGTCAGTAACAGACCGGCGTCGCGGGCGTTTGTGGCCACGAAATCCGGATAAGCCACCTCGTAGCAGATGAA
>JBHEPI010000040.1:0-3235 GCA_046260345.1 Marinobacter sp.
TTACGGCGCGCCTGGAGCATGCACGTGCAAACAGACGGCAAGCCCGGCTGGACAACGAGCGACTCCAGAAAATTTATGAGGAAGATCTGATCGCGCGCGTGCGTACAGAGCGGGCCAGCGTCAATCTCAGCGATACCCCATCGAATGACCCCGGGGCAATCGCTTTCGGTCGTGGTGCCGGTTACCGTCGCAGAGCGGCAACAGCAGAATACCGAATGGGTGGGCTTGCCGGGGGCAGCTCTCATCTGCCGAGGCGAGCTGACCGGCGTGCTGGTGGTGAAAAGCCCGGGTGAGCAGGGTTCCGACGAACCAACTGTCGTTAATTTAAAATGGATCAAAACAGCGATCACGCCTGTGAACACGAGCGGCCTGATCCCCGTTAGTCAGGGGCTTGAGGTAGGCGATCGAGTGGTTCTGAATCCTGCTGCCGATCTGCAGGATGGCCAGCCGGTGGTTATTGATAACGCTGGTTCAGCTAATGGGCGAGGATAAGCCACGACTGGTTCTGGCGGGGCATATTGCCAACCGCTTACTGGATTCCCCCGTGGTACCCCTTTTCGTTATCGCTTGCTTGCTGCTGGGCGGTTACGCGCTTTTGATTATTCCCCGTGAGGATCGACCAGACATTGACGTGCCGTTAGCCCTGGTGTCCATTCCCTGGCCGGGCCTGTAAAAATCCAGACCTTTGGCGAGGCTAGGCTGGTGGCGCTTCTGGTCACCATCAGCAGCAAGATCCTCGGCGGCGGCTCCGTGTATCTGGACGAAGTGGCGGACATCCGGTTAGGCCGGGTCGAGAAAAACCAGGCCGTTCTGCACTGGCAAGAAGGGGCGTCAGTCCCCTTTCCCACCGTCACCCTGGCGGTAACCACGCTTGAAGGCATGAACGTCTGGCAAAATTTGCGGAGACAACGCTGCCAGCGGACGTGCAGCTGGATACCACCCACGATGCTGGCATCGATGCTACAGACCGTGTTTACATATACTCCCGAACAAAGCGCGCCCAGCGATCTGACACTCCATGTGATTCTGGTTCCGGAACACCAGCGGGACCGGCAAAGTTATGAAGTCAGCCGGGAAATTGCACACAAGCCCGGTGACTGGCTGGAACCCTTTGACGGAAAAGGGCATGTAAGCCCAATCCCTTCCGGGCCCAGCAGTGACAGGGCCATTACGGCAGAGATTTACGGACCGGACCCACAAACCCGCCGCGTGGTCGCAATCAAAGCCCCTCACAACCGCTTCCAATTCTGAATCTTGATGTTGATCCCGAGCGGGCAGCTACTTTCGGCGTCATCGCATTGGGCGGCATTGTCACCCGTAATGCCATTCTGCTTGTCGACTTCCTTGAGAAAAGGCTGGACGACGGAATGGATTTGAAAGAAGCCGTGGTCCAGGCAGGAGCGCAGCGCACCAGGCCTATCATCCTTACCGCCGCCACCGTTATGTTCGGAAGCGGGGTTCTTATATTTGAACCCTCACTCGAACCACTGGGCCTGACCCTGGCAAGCGGTGTGCTTGTTTCCACCCTGCTCACCATGGTGCTGATTCCTTTGCTTTGCTTCCACGTCTTCAATAACAGCGCGAGGAACGGCGTTAAACGATGACCCGGCTTTTATAAAAGCCGCCGCAAAGCATGGTTAAGGGATCAGATAAAGTATCGCAAACCCCAGGTAGAAGACGCCCGCGAACACCATGGAAGTCATGTAAAAACCATTCGGTCGAAGCGGTTTCGGCAAGCGGGTCCAGTTCACATACAGTGCGACAAACACTATAAATGGTGTATGTGCCGCCGCAATGATGCCGGACGCGGACATCACCCTCACCGGATCCTTGAATATAATAATAATAAGGGCGGAAATTATCCCGGTCACCAGGGTGATGTAAAAGCGTTTCAGTGCCAGCCGGGTAAACAGTCGACAACCATACTTGTGTTCAAGTGCCCGAATGCCGCGAATGATAACGCCCGGCGATGCCGAATGGCGCCCTGGACGTAGCAAGATCAGTGTCATATCGGCGAAACTGCGACCCCAGCCATCCTGGTTTGCCAGTACACTACCGGCCAGCGCAATCACTACGATGGCCAGCATCAACCACTTCCCCACTGGCCCCCAGATATCAGACAGCATTACCGCCAGGTCAATCGCCACATCGGAACCCTGCGGCAACAGATTTTTGGGAGCAAGAAGCTCGGCGCCCAAAATCATGAACGATATCAGCACCACCAATCCGGCAATACAGCCCAGCGCAGCCGTTCCCGAGGCAACGGGTAGCCAGTCTCTCACCCTTCGAATCCTGGTCTGGCGCGCCTGGGACTCCGGTTTGCTTTTGTTTTCCCGATCAACGATCTCCTCGTCGCGTTCCCGACCAGCAAGCCCGCCGCCATAGCCGCGAGTGGCTGTCCAGTACCCAAACCAGACAATCCCCATTGACCCGGCCAGTATGGTGCCCACCCATGGAAGAATTACATACATGTCAGGATCGGAGGGCCAGCTGATCTGAAAACCACTGGTAACCTCGCTGATGCCAGGAAAAACCATCGCGGCCGATATCACCACCATCAATAACAGAACGATAGCCAGATTGCGGCTGAGCCGTTCAATGAGCGCGTAGCGGCCAGTCGTCGTCAGCAAGGTGCAGGCCAGTAACACAAGAAGCCCGTGAACCAGATTACTGCCGGGCAGGAAAGCTGCCAATGTGCTGCCAACAACAGCGCATAAACCGGCAATCCCCACTGCCGCTGCTAATAGCTGGGGCACATAGATAATCCAGACCGCCCAATCCCTTGGCCCTGCAAGGGTGTGCATGCCCTCAAGCATGGTCTGGCCGGTCACCACGGAAAACCTGGCCATCTCCCGAATCATGACCCACATAAAGAAAACCACCAGCAGCATGAGCCACAGAAGCTCATACTGGTATAGGGAGGCAACGCGGGGAGTAAACAGAATGGAACCTGTGCCAACCGCCGACAGCATCCACAGCAGTCCCGGACCGTACCATTCTAACTTTCTCTTGCCCTCAGGGGCCGTCGGGACCCAGTTGCGCAAAAGGATTTTCTGCATAAAGTACCCTCTTAATGCTATGTCGGGTGCTAATGAGTGAGTTTGCGAAAACCAAGGCTAGCATTTTGGCAGCGACCTCGGGGCAGTAAAGCAGGTCAAAATAGATCCGTCCCAATTTCTGCGCGATTGTTACCCAATTTTTCTGGCTGGAATGGCGCACTCATGATGCGGTCCGC
>JBHEPI010000052.1:0-32316 GCA_046260345.1 Marinobacter sp.
CAGCAAAGACGGCTCCGGAACTTCCGTAAAAACCGTCGTGGTTTCTGGTCACTGTGGATATTTCTGGCCCTGTTCGGTCTTTCCCTGGTGGCGGAATTGATCGCCAACGATGCTCCGCTGGTGGCCTCCTACAAGGGCGACCTGTACTTCCCGGTGGTCCAGAGTGTGCCGGAAGAAACCTTTGGAGGTTTTCTGCCCACGGAGGCGGACTACCGGGACTCTTTCATCGCCGATGAAATAGAAGCCCATGGCTGGATGATCTGGCCGCCGATTCGCTTCAGCTACAACACCACCAATTATGAACTGGATGTCCCCTCTCCGGCGCCACCGAGTGCTGACAATTGGATCGGTACGGATGACCAGGGCCGGGATGTTGCCGCCAGGGTCATCTACGGATTCCGGATTTCGGTATTGTTCGGCCTTATTCTGACCTTGCTGAGCTGTATCGTGGGTGTCATTGTCGGGGCGATCCAGGGTTTCTACGGTGGCAAGATCGACCTGATCGGACAGCGATTCATCGAGGTGTGGTCCGGTCTGCCGGTGCTGTACCTGCTGATTATCCTGTCCAGTATCGTACAACCGAATTTCTGGTGGCTGCTGGGTATCATGTTGCTGTTCAGCTGGATGGGCCTGGTCGATGTAGTACGGGCGGAATTCCTCCGTGCCCGCAATTTCGAATATGTGAAAGCCGCCAGAGCCCTGGGATTGGGTAATCGCAAGATCATGTTCCGCCATATCCTGCCGAATGCCATGGTCGCCACCCTGACCTTTCTGCCATTTATCCTTACCGGCGCTATCACCGGCCTGACGTCCCTGGACTTCCTGGGGTTTGGACTGCCCTCGGGCTCCCCGTCCTTGGGTGAGCTGATTGCCCAGGGCAAATCCAATCTGCATGCACCCTGGCTTGGTATTTCGGCATTCGTTTCGCTTTCCATCATGCTGACGCTACTGGTCTTCGTGGGCGAAGCAGTGCGTGATGCCTTTGACCCGAGAAAGAACTGATATGTCGCAGCTTCTGGAAATAAAGGACCTGTCCGTCACATTTGACGCCTCCATTGAGGCGGTCAGGAAGCTCTCACTGAAAATCGACCGCGGCGAAACAGTGGCGCTGGTCGGTGAAAGTGGTTCCGGAAAGTCGGTATCGGCATTGTCTGTTCTGCGCCTGCTGGATGAACGCCATGCCGGCTACCCGACGGGTGAGATTCTTTTTAACGGCGAAGACATGCTGAAGGCAAGCCAGAAGCGGCTGCGACAGATTCGTGGCCGCGAGATCAGCATGATATTCCAGGAGCCGATGACATCTCTCAACCCGCTCCATACGGTTGAGAAGCAGATCAGTGAAACCCTGGCCCTCCACAAAGGCATGCGCGGCCCCCGGGCAAGAGCACGCTGCATCGAGTTACTGGAGCTCGTCGGCATACCGTCGCCGGAGGAGCGGTTGAGCAGTTATCCGCACCAGTTATCGGGCGGCCAGAAACAGCGGGTAATGATCGCCATGGCCCTCGCCAACGAACCCGACCTGTTGATTGCCGACGAGCCGACGACGGCCCTGGATGTGACCGTGCAGAAACAGGTGCTGGAGCTGCTGAAAGACCTCCAGCATAAACTGGGAATGGCGATTCTGCTGATTACCCATGATCTGTCCATTGTTCGCCGTTACGCAGACCACGTCGTCGTTATGGAGCGAGGCCTGTTGGTAGAAGAGGCAGCCACCCCGACACTGTTTGATCATCCACAGCATCCCTACACCCGCCGCCTGCTTGACGCGGAACCACCGGCCTCACCCTCCGGCGCGATGATCAACAACAAACCCCTGCTGGATGTTAAGAATCTGGATGTGCGTTTTATTACCCGCAAAAGCCTGCTGGGGAAGCCCAAAGACTGGTTCCAGGCCGTGGACAAAGCCAGTTTCTCCCTGAATCAGGGCGAGACCCTTGGCATCGTCGGCGAAAGCGGCAGCGGCAAGACCACTATCGGCCATGCGCTGCTGAAACTGACCGGCAGTACAGGAAGTATCCGGCTCACGGGAGAGGAACTGTCCCATCTGGACCAGAAACAGTTCCGCCCCTGGCGTAGCCGCATCCAGATCGTGTTTCAGGATCCGTTTGGCAGCCTGAGTCCCCGCATGTCAGTCGCCGAGATTGTTCGTGAAGGGCTCGAAATCCATGCTCCTGCCACCCCGGAAGAACAGGACCGGAAGGTTATCCAGGCACTGAACGATGTCGGCCTTGATCCTGACGCCCGGCACCGATATCCCCATGAATTTTCTGGTGGCCAGCGCCAGCGAATCGCCATTGCCAGGGCCCTGGTTCTGCAGCCGGAACTGATCATTCTTGATGAGCCCACCTCGGCACTTGATCGCACCGTACAAAAGCAGGTGATTACCCTGCTCAGGGATATACAGGACAAATATGGTCTAAGCTATGTGTTTATCAGCCACGACCTGACTGTCGTCAGATCACTCAGCCACAAATTGCTGGTGCTCAAGAATGGCCATGTTGTGGAATATGGCGAAGCGGCCGGAATCTTCAGCTCACCGCAACATGAGTACACCCGTGAACTTCTTGGAGCGGCACTCTTCTACACCGGTTAACGCGGGCCGGATACTACGACCAATTGAGCGTTACCCGTACCGCTGCGGTTCATGGATAATGCTTGAAACTGAAATACAGGGAGAATGATTATGGGATTACTCAGTGGCAAGAAAGCACTGATTGTCGGCGTTGCGAGCAAACACTCCATTGCCTACGGCATCGCAGATGCCTTCGCCAGAGAAGGCGCCGAGCTGGCTTTCACCTATCAGAATGAGAAGCTTAAATCCCGGGTGGAAAAGTTCGCCGAAGGCTGGGGCAGTTCACTGACTTTCCCGTGTGACGTTGCCAGCGATGACGAAATCGAAGCGGTGTTCACTGAGCTGGGCAAGCACTGGGATGATATCGACGTAATTGTACATTCGGTTGGCTTCGCACCGGGCGATCAGCTGGATGGCAACTTCGTGGACGTTACCACCCGTGAAGGCTTCCGCATTGCCCATGACATCAGCTCTTACAGCTTTGTGGCGCTGGCCAAGGCCGGCCGCAAGATGCTGCACGAAAACAGCTCACTGCTGACACTGAGCTATCTGGGTGCTGAGAAGGTATTGCAGAACTACAACGTGATGGGCCTCGCCAAGGCTTCCCTCGAGGCCAACGTACGGTATATGGCCGGTAGCCTCGGTCGTGATGGCATTCGGGTGAATGCCATCTCTGCAGGACCCATCAGGACGCTGGCTGCTTCCGGCATCAAGAGTTTCCGGAAAATGCTAGCCGAGAACGCAAAAAGGGCACCACTGCGCCGCAACGTCACCACCGAGGAAGTCGGCAATGCGGCTGCCTTCATGTGTTCTGACATGGCCAGCGGCATAACCGGCGAAATCATGTACGTCGACGCCGGCTTCAACATTACCGGCATGGGCGAACTCGAAGACTGACGCCGCCCATAATCTCCCGGCGGGGCCTCTGCCCTTCCGGGAGCCGGTATTACCCCTCCGACATTGCCCTGGCGACGGCTTCCACCCATTCCAGGTAAGCGGTATCGTCAGATTCCAGAATCTGAAGCCCCACCAGCCAACCGCTACCCTCCGCCGGCCGACACCACACCACGTCCACCATCAACCTGAACGGCTCGGAAATCTCTTCCAGGCTCACCCAGGCAGGCAGTATTGCCCCGGTGGTTAATGGCTCTGAGGTGGCAAGCCGGACCCCACGGGCTGACAGATCGCTGGTTCGCGAGACGAGTGTTCGTGAAGCACTGTCTCTGGTATCGTCCGGAACCGGCGACTCCAGCTCCATGGTTACCTTTGCACTTGCGATCAGCCGGTATTCGGAACGGTTATCGCCGGATTCAGGAGAATCGTCGTAGTTACCGAAGTCGTAATCAATATCGCTCATGATCTTCCACCTGACGTTGCCGGTTAACGGCTCAATTCCGGCCCACCCGGATTCGCCCTACAACCCTGGAAAGGGTGTCATCAAATTCTGCCGATGCTCCCAGTACGCGAATACGGCCGGCAACAACATCATTGACCAGTTCATCCACCAGGAACTCGCGGCGGTTGAGGCCCAGGCGGTCTACAAACACCAGTTTCCTTGAAGCATTGATCCGGACAGCCAGTTTAAGGCGGACCGGCCCCTGTTCTTTTCCGGTATTTTCTTCGACGATCCAGCCGCCGAGCTTGATACCCTCGACAAGCGCTCGCGCTGCCGCTTCCTTTTCTCGCAGCAAACGCGCCTGTTCCGCCTCTTCATCGGCCAGACGCTGAGCTTCCGTGGCTTCTTTATGGCGCGCAATTTCGGCCTGTCGTGCGGCTTCTTCTTCCCCAAGTCGTCGCTCGGCCTCGGCCTTTTCCTGGCGCAACGCCTCGGCTCGGGCTTTGGCCTCCTTCGCGGCCTGTTCCCGCTGAAGTTTCTGCCGGTCAAGCACTACCGAGAGCGAGGTAATGGTTTCCGCCAACACCTCTCCGAACGGTTTCAGCGGCGGCAGCGGCCGCAGAGTGCCGCTCTCCAGGCCATCGACAAACCGGGCCCAGGGCAACACGCCGAGCTTGACTCCGGCTCCGTTGGTCCAGAGCACCTCACTGGTATCCTGCAACAACGCAAAAAAGAACCTCCGCTGCTCGTTGTCACCCTCACCTTCCACAAACCACTTGCCCTTCAGCGGTATTACCTCTGGTTCTTCGGGGGCAGTGAATGTCAGCCATGAGGAATTCCAGGAAAACCGGTCATCGGGCGGCAGCGCGGGCACCAGATCCGGGGTTTCGCCTCTGAGACGGGCTACCATCACTTCCTGCACCCCCTCCAGGGGCTCATTATCCAGCGGTTTCTTCTGAACACGGTTCCAGACGTCGGCTATGCGGTCACCAATCTGCTCGCCCACGGTGTAAAGGCGATTGCGGTCACAGTCCGAGAGGCAGGGATCACCAATCCATACCAGCCATTCCAGAAGCTTGCCGGCATGGCGCCAGTTTTCCCCGTCGGTTCCCTGTTCCCAGACAATCTGCTTCAGCAACCCGAACCAGTAGTCGAAGATAAAGCTGACGATAGCCTGTGGCAACTCACGATTCTGCAGAGCCCGGCCCATCAGAGCTCGAGCGGTCTGTTCCGCCCGCCGTTGCCGGGCGGCACCCTCTTCGGTTGCAAGCAGACGCTGGCGTAACCTGTCGTTCTGCTGCTCCCGTTTGGCGGCGTCCTGCTGCCATTGGTGACAAAACGTCAGCACCGGTTCAATATTAGCGGAATCGAAACTCCCGGAAACGGCAATAATCAGGGCATCCAGTTGGTCCAGAATGGCCCTGGCCGAGCGCCCCCCGGAGGCACTCCAGCCACGACAGTCCTGGAGGCTGTCCAGCCACTGGATCAGCGTGTCATGAAGCGCCCCGTCTCCTTCAAGGTCCATGCGCCAGGCAAAAAAGAACCTCAGCCGGGCAATACGACGGGCGAGTTCCGGATGCAGGCCACTGGTTTTCAGGAACACACCCATGATGCGGTCGGCAACATAGGCAGAATTGATCTGCCGCACAGACCAGGTCAGCGAAACCGAACGAAGCACGCGGGTAACCGGCTCATCCCTTTGTTCGGTCCAGCACGACAGAAGCAGAGGGCGCCAGTCATTGACAGCGTCCGGTGACGGGTTTCGGGCCGGGTATGGAAGATCTGGTACGCGAATGCCGGAGAGCACGTCGGCCATCTTCTCTGCGACCCGCTTCCGGGACAGGACTTCCCGCTTGTTCTGCGTGCTCTGCTGCATCCGTTCTCCGCGCGTCAGAAGCGTTGAAAAGGTTCATCAAATAACGCAGTATAACCAACTCGCCGGGGTTTACTGCAACTAAACGCCGGCCAGTCATGTTTTTATGCGACGGGGATAACAACAGCATGTCGGGCACTAAACTAGAGAATCTGAATGTGGCGAGTCAGGAACCATTGATCACCCCTGAAGCGCTCAAGCAGGAAATGCCGCTTTCCGGCAAAGCCGCCGAAACTGTGGAAAACGGCCGCCAGGCGATCTATGACATCATGGACGGCAAGGATCATCGCCTGTTTGTGGTGGTCGGCCCCTGCTCCATTCATGATGTTGAAGCCGCCCGTGAATACGCTGCCAAACTCAAGAAACTCGCCGACGAGGTCAGCGATACTCTGCTGATCGTCATGCGGGTGTATTTCGAGAAACCACGTACCACCGTGGGCTGGAAAGGCCTGATCAACGACCCGCATCTGAACGACACCTTTGACATCGAACAGGGCCTCCATATTGGCCGCCGCCTGCTTCTGGACATTTCCGAGCTGGGCCTGCCGACAGCCACCGAGGCACTTGACCCAATTTCTCCGCAGTACCTGCAGGACACCATTTCCTGGTCCGCTATCGGTGCGCGAACCACCGAGTCCCAGACCCATCGGGAAATGAGCAGTGGCCTGTCCATGGCTATCGGCTTCAAGAATGGCACCGATGGCAGCCTTGATGTCGCGGTCAATGCTATGGGGTCAGTCTCCCACCCCCACAGCTTCCTGGGCATTGATCAGCAGGGCAAGGTGGCCATTATCCGCACCCGCGGCAACAACTACGGCCATGTGGTTCTGCGTGGCGGTGGTGGTAAACCCAACTACGATTCCGTGAGTGTTGCCCTGTGTGAACAGGCGCTTGAAAAAGCCAAATTGCGTTCATCCATCATGGTAGACTGCAGCCATGCCAACTCCAGTAAAGACCCTGCCATCCAGCCCCTGGTGATTCAGGATATTACCCACCAGATCCTGGAAGGCAACCAGTCCATTCAGGGCCTGATGGTGGAAAGTAACCTGAACTGGGGCAAGCAGTCGATCCCTGAGAACCTGGCGGATCTTAAATACGGCGTATCCGTAACGGACGCCTGTATTGACTGGGAAGCCACTGAGAAAGCACTGCATGAAATGCGGGACAAACTGAAGGACGTTTTACCGAAGCGCCGCGGCTGAAGGCTCAACCGCCCACCCAGTCAAGCCTGCTTCTCAGGGTGACCACCCTGCCGATAATCACCAGCGTGGGAGCAGGCACCGCGGTTTCCTTTACCCGCTCGACAATATTAGACAGGTCACCGGTCACAACCTGCTGCTGGGGCGTGGTGCCTCGGGACACCAGCGCCACCGGCATATCCGGCGACATGCCATTGGCCACAAGCTGGCGACAGATGATGGGTAATCCCACCAGTCCCATGTAGAACACCAGGGTCTGATTATTCTGGACAAAATCCTGCCATGGCAGATCACAGGTATCGTTCTTGAGATGGCCGGTAACAAACCGGACTGACTGGGCTTGGTCCCTGTGGGTAAGCGGTATTCCGGCATAGGCCGCACATCCGGAGGCTGCGGTAATCCCCGGCACTACCTGAAAGCGCACACCGGCACTAGCCAGGGTTTCAAGCTCCTCGCCGCCGCGACCGAAAATAAACGGGTCACCACCCTTGAGCCGCACTACCTTATGCCCCTGGCGGGCAAGTGCAACCAGTCGGTTGTTGATCTGATCCTGGGGCAAGGTGTGGTTTGCGCGTTGCTTGCCGACATGAATCATTTCCGCGGACTCCGGGATGAGCGACAGGATCTCCGGCGATACCAGGCGGTCATAGAGCACCACTTCTGCCGCGCGGATCAACCGCCAGGCTTTCAGCGTCAGCAATTCCGGATCGCCCGGCCCGGCCCCGACAAGAGCCACCTCCCCCTCGGAACTGTTAGGGTTATCCGTTACCGGATTCTTGCGGTACCGAACGGGAGCAGGCTTCGCACCAACGCCCTTCCATGGTGCATCGTCGGATCTGTCAGTCATTGGATTGTTTCTACACCTCCCATGTACGGCTTCAGAACCTCGGGAACCAGGATGCTGCCGTCTTCCTGCTGGTAGTTCTCCATGACTGCAATCAGTGCACGGCCGACGGCAAGGCCGGAACCATTCAGAGTATGCACCGGTTCCGGCTTGTTGGTCTCCGGATTACGCCAGCGGGCATGCATCCGCCTTGCCTGGAAATCCCGGGTATTGGAGCAGGAGGATATTTCACGGTATTTGTCCTGGCCCGGCAGCCACACCTCGATATCGTAAGTTCGTGCCGCAGCAAAGCCCATATCGCCGCCACAGAGATCTACCAGCCGGTAAGGCAGTTCCAGTAACTGCAGTACCTTCTCTGCGTGGCCGGTCAGTGCCTCGAGTGCCGCCTCGGAATCCCCGGGGCGAACTACCTGAACCAGTTCCACCTTGTCGAACTGGTGCTGGCGGATCATACCGCGGGTGTCACGTCCGTAGGAGCCGGCTTCGCTGCGGAAACAGGGGGTATGACATACCATCTTCAGCGGCAGCTCTTTTGCGTCAAGAATGGTATCACTGACCAGATTGGTCGCCGGCACCTCGGCCGTGGGAATCAGGTACAAGGGCTTTTCGCCGTCCATCCGGAACAGGTCTTCCTCGAACTTCGGCAGTTGGCCGGTACCGTAAAGGGTTTCCGCATTCACCAGGTAAGGTACATACGCTTCCATGTACCCATGTTCCTCGGTGTGCAGGTTGAGCATGAACTGCGCCAGTGCCCGATGCAGCCGGGCAACCGGGCCACGCATTACCGCAAAGCGGGAATGAGCCAGGCGGGTGGCGGTCTCAAAGTCCAGGCCGCCAAGGGCTTCTCCCAGGGCAACGTGATCCTTGGGCTCGAAGTCAAAGCGTTTCGGGGTTCCCCAGCGGCGAACCTCCACGTTGTCTTCTTCGCTCTCCCCTGCCGGGACAGACTCGTCAGGCAGGTTCGGGATCGTCGCCAGAAAACCGTTCAGCTCTTCCTGCAATACCCGCAATTCGTCCTCGGCTTCGGCTTTCTGTTTCTTGAGATCCTCTACCTCATCCAGCAAAGGCTGGATGTCTTCACCGGCCGCCTTCGCCTTACCGATAGACTTGGACCGGCGGTTCTGCTCGCCCTGCAAGGTTTCCGTTTTCACCTGGAGCGCCCGGCGGCGTTCTTCCAACTGATCGAAGCTGGCTTTGTCAAAATCAAAGCCCTTGATGGCCAGGCGACGGGCGATCTCTTCAGTCTGGGTGCGGACACGTTTGGGATCGAGCATGGTTATCCTGAGTTTTCCGGTTCAAAGGTATGTGGACAAGTGTCTGGTTTACACGATTAACTGAGCATTATACCTGCGACGAGGTCTATGGCTACAGCAGGGGTTGCAGGCAGTGCATTTCAGTTCTGCGGATAACGTTTGCGAGCGCTGGTCCGGTTCCGGTTATCAAGCCGCTCCCGCTTCTCCGCAAGCTTGATTTCCAGACCACGGTTTACCGGTTCATAGTACCGGCGCTGATGGATGGATTCAGGCAGATAGGATTCGCCGGCGGCAAAGGCTTCGGGCTCATCGTGAGCGTAACGGTACTCATCGCCATGGCCCATGGATTTCAACAGTTTGGTAGGGGCATTGCGCAGATGCACAGGAACGTCATAATCCGGATCATTGCGGATGTCGGCCATGCACTGGTTGAATGCCTTGTAGACCGCGTTGCTCTTCGGTGCCATCGCCAGGTAAGTGACCGCCTGGGCAAGAGCCAACTCTCCTTCCGGTGACCCCAGCCTTTCCTGCGCTTCCCAGGCGTCCATGGATATCTGCAGCGCTCTGGGATCGGCATTACCGACATCCTCACTGGCAATCCTTGCCAGCCGGCGGGCAACATACAGGGGGTCACAGCCGCCATCGAGCATCCGGCACAACCAGTACAGAGAGCCATCCGGATCCGACCCGCGCACCGACTTGTGCAGGGCAGAAATCTGGTCATAGAAAACATCACCACCCTTGTCGAAACGCCTCAGGCTGGTCTGCAGAACCTGCTCGAGATGGTCGCGGGTAATCTTCGCGCTGTTTTCGCCATCAGGTTCGGCCAGGTCCGTGGCTACTTCAAGGATATTCAGCGCGCGCCTGGCATCGCCACCGGAGGCCGATGCCATCAGATCCAGCACGGATTGCTCAACCGTAAAGCGACTGCCCAGTCCTTCCGGTGACGACAGCGCCCGGTTCAGCAGTCCCAGAATATCGGCATCGGCAAGATTCTTGAGGACATAGACCCGGGTGCGGGACAGCAGCGCGCTGTTGAGTTCAAACGAAGGGTTTTCCGTGGTGGCGCCTACGAAGATGAAGGTGCCATCCTCAATATGGGGAAGAAAAGCATCCTGCTGGCTCTTGTTAAAGCGATGAACTTCGTCCACGAACAGCAGGGTATCCCGGCCTTCGCTGCGCTTACGCTCCCTGGCCCGCTCAACAATCGCACGTATGTCCTTTACGCCGCTCAGAACGGCGGAAACGGTCTCGAAGCTCAGGTCACTGAGATTGGCCAGCAGGCGGGCAAAGGTGGTCTTGCCGACGCCTGGAGGCCCCCATAGAATCATGGAATGGAGCTGACCCTGCTCAACGGCCCGCCGCAGCGGCTTGCCCTCGCCCACCAGGTGAGCCTGGCCAACGTATTCATCAAGGCTCGCAGGGCGCATTCGCGCAGCCAGGGGCCGGAATCCCTGCTGTTCGCCGAACAGGCTCTCCTGCATCAGGCCCCGTCCCGGATGACATCCACGCCATCGGGATATTCAAGGACAAAGGCGCTGTCATTAACATCTTCATTGAGAACGATATCTTCGAAGCTCAGCACACTCAGTTGTGACAGTGAGTCTTCCATACGCATCTCCTGAAGCTCGCCTCCCGAGAAGGTCAGGCGCAACGAAACGAAGAGCGAATCCTCGCTTCTGGGCTCAAGGGTAAACTCCCGGCTATTTTCGCCACCAGACTTCATGGAAACCTTGTAGGTTTCATCAAGATTGTCCACCTCGCCACTCAACAGAAGTGCAGGCGTTGTGGAGACTTTCTCATCCAGACTGTGAACGGTCACCTGCTCGAGATCCGGGTCATAGACCTCAACCTTGCTGCCATCACTGACCACAAACTGTGAGTGGGGTTCGCTGGTCTCCCAGTAAAACAGGCCAGGACGTTTTGCCTTCAGGGAGCCACGGCTTTCCTGCACCCGGTTGCCGTTTTCATTCACCACAATCTGGATGAAGTTGGACTGAAAGGATTCATAACTTTCCAGCATGGAGGCCAGTTCGGCAGCGGCTGCTTCTCCGTTTTCCTCTGCCTGGGCGGGCACGGAAAACACCAGCAAAGCTGCCAGTATGGATACCAACCATAAACCCTTCTGCGATTGCGTCATCGATCTTTACTCCTAATCTCTTGGTGGCGGTGGAGCCAGAACTTCTCGGGCACCATTGTGCCCGGCGGCGCTGACCACACCGGATGCTTCCATGGCCTCTACCAGGTTTGCCGCCCGGTTATAGCCGATCTTGAATTTCCGCTGTACGGATGAAATCGAGACTCGCCGGCCCTCGGTTACGAAGGCCACCGCCTCATCAAACAGGGTATCACCCTCACTGTCGCCACCGCCTTCGCTCAGGTTCGGCACGCCTGGAAGGTGCTCGCCTTCGGCACCATTGAGTACATCATCCACATAAACAGGCTCGCCCCGGGCTTTCCAGGCACTGACAACCCGGTGAACTTCGTCATCGTCCACAAATGCGCCATGAACACGCACCGGCAACCCGGAACCGGGAGGCAGGTAAAGCATGTCACCATGGCCCAGCAGCTGCTCTGCGCCACCCTGATCCAGTACCGTACGGGAGTCTATTTTCGACGACACCTGGAACGACATGCGGGTGGGAATATTGGCCTTGATCAGACCGGTAATGACATCAACCGATGGCCGCTGAGTAGCCAGAATCAGATGAATGCCGGCAGCCCGGGCTTTCTGTGCGATCCGCGCAATCAGCTCTTCCACCTTCTTGCCAACAATCATCATCATGTCGGCGAACTCATCGATCACCACCACGATAAACGGCAGGGTTTCCAGCTCTGGTCTCTCCTGCTCGTCATCGGCCAGATATTCATCCGGCTTCCAGGTGGGATCCAGCAGTGGCTCTCCCGCTGCGGCGGCGTCTTTCACCTTACGGTTGTAACCGGCGAGGTTACGCACGCCCAGGCTCGCCAGCAGCCGGTAACGCCGCTCCATTTCTGCCACACACCAGCGCAGGGCATTGGCTGCATCCTTCATATCGGTCACTACCGGTGCCAGCAGGTGCGGTATGCCATCGTAGATGCTCAATTCCAGCATCTTGGGGTCTACCATGATAAAGCGAACTTCTTCCGGCGTGGCCTTGAGCAACATACTCAGGATCATGGCGTTCACGCCCACGGACTTACCGGAACCCGTGGTACCCGCTACCAACAGGTGCGGCATCTTGGAAAGGTTGGCCACCATCGGATTACCGCCGATATCATTCCCCAGTGCCAGGGTGAGTGCCGAGGAAGATTCCTTGAACACCCGCGCATTAAGCACCTCACTCAGGCGCACCATCTCCCGTTCTTCATTGGGAATTTCAATGCCAACCACGGATTTCCCGGGTATCACTTCAACCACACGGACACTGAGGACCGCCAGTGAGCGTGCCAGGTCCTTCGCCAGGTTGGAGATCTTGCTTACCTTGACCCCGGGCGCAGGCTTGATTTCAAAACGCGTAATGACCGGGCCCGGGTTGACCTCTACCACTTCCACCGACACCCCGAAGTCCGCCAGCTTCTCTTCCAGAAGGCGCGACATGTGCTGAAGTGACTCTTCGGAGTAGCCTCGTTCCTTGTGCTCCTCGGGAGGATCCAGAAGGGTGAGGGGTGGAATGGTGCTCTCGATATCTTCCAGCAACGACCCCTGTTTGTTGTTTGCACCGGCACTTGTCGCAGACTGATCTTCACGCTTGAAGGGAGAGATTTTCAGAGACTTGCCAGCCGGTGGTTTTTTGCCATTTTTGCGGGCAGGCGCAGGCGAGTCAGAATCCGAAGCACTGTCATCCCGGGAACTGAAGCTTTCCAACAGCGCTGGTTCTGCGTCAGCCTCAGGGGTCAGACCCTCAAGCCCCGGTTCCCGACGCTCCCCGGGAGGTACCTCTGGTTTTGTCTTTACCTTGCGGGGGCCAAGACCCAGCATGCGGCGCCACCAGGGACCACGGGCGGAATCCTTTTCCTTGCCGGAAGTGGCCACTTTGTCCCGCACCACCGGGGGTTCAACGGTTTTTTTCTCTGCTTCGGGTGCTGCAGGAACCGGCTTATGCGACGCCTTCGGGGCCTTGCCGCCGGAGGAAAAAAGATCCTTGACGCTGTTAACAGCCCGCAACGTCAGGTTGCCAAGCTGGTCCATCAACCAGAACCAGGAAAGCCCGGTACTGACTGTCAACGCGAACAGAAAGATGGCAATCAACAGCAGCGTGGTAGCCGGCAGATTAAAGAATCGCACCATGGCCTCGGAAACGGCGGCCCCGAGCACACCCCCGGAGGTCACACCCAGCCCGAATACGGAATAGAGCGACAACAGGCTGGTGGCTGACAGCAGGATAAGCAGAAATCCGCCAAACCGGACCAGAAACAGCGGCATGTGCATATCGATGGGATCGTTCCGGCGCCGAATAAGCATCAGCGCATAGGCAGCAATCATCACCGGAAACAGAAAGGCGACATGGCCGAAGAAGTCCCGCAGCAGGCTGGCGAGCCAGGCTCCGGTGCGACCGGCGTAATTCTGAACACTGGTCTCATGCCCTATGCTGGCCCAGCCAGGATCCGAAGCACTGAAGGTCACCAGCGCCATGCCCAGATAGATACACAGTGCAATCAGGGCAATGACCGCCCCTTCCCGGGCCCCCTGGGCCAGAAAACGGCGGAATCGCACCTGCTTGTCGGTCAGCTCTCCTGATTTTTTTACTTTTGCGCTCTCAGCCATGAATGCTCAGACAGTTCCCTGACGGTAATTTTCAAGAGCCTCAAAGCCACGCTGCAGGTCGGTTTTGAGGTCCTCAACAGCTTCAATACCTACCGAGATCCGTACCAGATTTTCGGTAATTCCAGCCTGCTCCTTGTCTTCCGGAGACAGCCGGCCATGGGTGGTTGTGGCCGGATGGGTAATGGTCGTTTTGACATCGCCAAGATTGGCGGTGATGGAAATCATCCGGGTTGCGTCGATAAAAGCCCAGGCCTGCTCCCTTGCGCCTTTCACGGTAAACGAGAGCACGCCACCGAACCCGCTTTGCTGACGTTTTGCCAGCGCGTGCTGGGGATGGTCAGGCAAACCGGCATAGAACACCTGCTCTACAGTTCCCTGCCCTTCCAGCCATGTTGCCAACTCTAACGCATTGTCGCAGTGAGCTCGCATACGGATTGGTAAGGTTTCCAGGCCCTTGAGAAAAACCCAGGCATTGAACGGGCTCATGGTAGGCCCCGCCGAGCGAAGGAAGCCGTACACCTCCTCCATCAGCTTGTCCGCGCCAACCACCACACCGCCGACACAACGCCCCTGGCCATCAAGGTATTTGGTGGCGGAGTGGATGATGATATCCGCCCCATGCTCAAGTGGGCGCTGTAGCACCGGCGTACAGAAGCAGTTATCCACCACAAACAGGGCGTCATTGTCATGGCAAAGCCTGGCCAGTGCCGCCATGTCGGCCACTTCGCACAACGGATTGGATGGCGTCTCGATAAACATCATCCGGGTTTCCGGCCGCACTGCAGCCCGCCATCCGGCCATGTCCGTCAGCGCAACAAAGGTGGTTTCAACACCGAATTTGGCCAGGTACTTCTGGAACAGAACATTGGTGGTGCCGAACACACCCCGGGAGCAAATCACATGGTCGCCGGACTTCAGCAACGCCATGCAGGTGGCCAGAATGGCCGCCATTCCCGAGGAAGTCGCCACTGCCCGCTCCCCGCCTTCCATAGCGGCAATCCGGGCCTCAAAGGCCTGCACCGTCGGGTTGGTAAAGCGGGAATAGATATTGCCCGGCTCATCACCGCCGAAGCGGGCAGCCGCCTGGGCGGCACTGCCATAGACGAAGCTGGATGTCGGGAAGATCGCATCGCTGTGTTCGAGTTGGCCGGTGCGGATCTGCCCGGCACGAACCGCAAGAGTGTCCACAGACATGCCCTCGAGATCCGACTCGGGGATCAGGACGTGCTCTTCGCGGCGATAGGTCATGACAAACTCCTGTTTACGACCAAGGTTTGCTCAGTCTTCATCGTTGTACAGATCGATAATACCGTTATCGGAGGAATCTCCGGAGCTGGCCTGAAACCTATTCTCATCATTGCGGGCCGCTTCCAGCTTATTGAGGTACGCAGCATCCACATCACCGGTCACGTAATCACCGGTAAATACCGAGCATTCCCACCCTTCAATGTCCGGGTTGACGTCGTTAACGCAGGTAATCAGGTCATCCAGGTCCTGGTACAAAAGCCAGTCCGCTCCGATCAGCTGCCCGATTTCCTCAACACTGCGATCATGGGCAATCAGTTCGTTGACAGACGGCATGTCGATACCATACACGTTGGGATAGCGGACAGGCGGCGCCGCCGAGGCAAAGTACACATTACGGGCACCCGCATCCCGGGCCATCTGGACGATCTCCTTGCAGGTGGTGCCCCGCACGATGGAGTCATCCACCAGCATCACGTTCTTACCCCGAAACTCGAGGTCAATCGGGTTCAGTTTCTGGCGTACTGACTTTTTGCGCATTTTCTGGCCGGGCATGATGAACGTGCGGCCAATGTAACGGTTCTTTATAAAACCTTCCCGGAATTTGACGCCAAGCCGGTGCGCCATCTGCATGGCCGAAGTGCGGCTGGTATCGGGAATCGGCATCACCACATCAATGTCGTAGTCAGGTCGCTCACGCAACACTTTCTCCGCCAGCGTCTCACCCATTCTGAGGCGTGCCTTGTACACGGACACCTGGTCAATAATGGAGTCCGGTCGCGCGAAATACACGTGTTCAAAAACACAGGGGTACAGGTGCGGGTCTTCCGCGCACTGCTGGGTATACAAGGTGCCGTCAGTTTCTATATACACCGCCTCACCGGGGGCAATATCCCGCACCAGCTTGAACCCGGCAGCGCTCAGGGCCACGCTCTCGGAGGCAATCATGTATTCCTCCCCTTCCTCGGTCTTGCGAACCCCGTAACAAGCGGGACGGATTCCGTTAGGGTCACGGAAACCGACAATGCCGTAGCCGGTAATCATGGCAATCACTGCATAGGCACCACGACAGCGTTTGTGCACGGCGCGCACGGCGGCAAAAATCTCTTCCTTGGTGGGGTCCAGCTTGCCCAGCTTCTGCAGTTCGTGGGCGAACACGTTCAGCAGAACTTCGGAGTCCGAATTGGTGTTGATGTGGCGGAGGTCGGTGCGGAACAGGTCCTGGCTCAGATCTTCCGCGTTGGTCAGGTTGCCGTTATGTGCAAGGGTAATACCGTAAGGGCTGTTGACATAGAATGGCTGTGCCTCGGCCGAACTGGAACTGCCCGCTGTGGGGTAACGGACATGACCAATACCCACATTGCCCACCAACCGGCGCATGTGACGGGTACGGAACACATCCCGCACCAGCCCGTTGTCCTTGCGGAGGTAAAAACGCTCATCCTGAAAGGTAACAATTCCCGCCGCATCCTGGCCCCGGTGCTGTAATACGGTCAGCGCGTCGTAAAGCGTCTGATTCACATTGGAAGTACTGACTATGCCGACAATGCCACACATGGATACGGTAATCTCCGAAGCGTTAAAACTGAATGTTAGCGGGACGCGGAAGCGGGTTCCACGTTATCTTCCTGTTGAGATTCGGAGGAGTCATCCGTGCCTCCACCTGCCGGCCCGAGAAAGCGGGCAAATTCGTCTCCAAGGGTTCTTCTTGACCAGTCCTCAACCACGGCCAGACGGTCAATCATTATGGATGTGCGCCACCAGGTGTCTTCCGCAAGAGGGGTATAGCGCGTGAAAGCTATGGCAACAATCACCACCACCACGCCCCGCAGCAGCCCGAAACCCATTCCCAGCACACGATCAGTGGCAGACAGGCCTGTGGCCCTTACCAGGTGACCAATCAGGTTGTTGACGATGGCACCAACGATCAGAGTGGCAAAAAACAGGATGGCAAACGCTGCTATCAGCCTTACAAGCGGCGTTTCCACGGTGCCCTCCAGGAGAGACTGCATCTGGGGGTGGAACGTTCGGGCAATAATGAACGCGCCCACCCAGGTTATCAGCGACAGCGCTTCCTTGATAAAGCCACGCTTCAGGCTGATAAGAGTGGAAACAGTAATCAGGGCAATGATGACCCAGTCGATCCAGATCAGCGCATCCATGGAAAACCCGGTGGCAATAAGGAAGCGCGAATTCTATCAGGAAACGTCACCTGACCAAACCGCCCATTGCGCATTCGTGACCGTTGCCCGCTGCCCTATTTGTCGCCGGACGTGACCAGGCTATTGAGGCCGAAGGCTTTGTCGAGAGCCTGCTTGGCCTTTTCGGCTTCCGCTTTCTCGGCAAAGGGTCCACTGAAAACCCGGGTCAGCTCGGCGTCACCGCGGGTAATCTGCTGGAGGTGGGAGTTGTACCCCTTGTCCCGAACCTTGTCTCGCAGGTTTCTGGCGTTATCGTCACTGCCGAAACTGCCAAGCTGCACCACCCAGGCTCCTTCCAGGGAGCGGGTAAACTCCGCGGAATCCTCTTCCTGTACGGGTTCTTCCGGTTCTGGTTCTGGTTCCGGCTCACCTTCTGACGTTTCCTGACGGGACGCCTCGGGCTCTTCAACCGTGGGCGCAGGCTCCGGTGCTTCCGCTTGGGCCTCCACCTGTGGTGGCTCATCAAGGGCCGGTTCCGCTACTTCCGGCTGCTGCCCGTCATCACCGGATTCTTCAATGCGGTAGGCAGGGGCATCGGTAACCTCCGGTTCAGGCGCTTCGACTTCCGGGAATGGTGGTTCCTCGGGAATCTTGATGGACGTGGACTCGCGCTCGGAATGTGGCTCGTCAAACATCATCGGCACAAAGATAACGGCAAGAGACACCAGCACCAGGGCCCCGATGATTCTTTGTTTCAATCCGTCCACGTTACGCTATCTCCTGTTGATTGACGACTCGCCAGAGTTGACCGGTGCTGTGCCCGATAGTAACCGCCGCCTGCAGAGAACTCAAAGGCCCGGAGCCGGAATGACGGATATTTAAGATGCGTTATTTTCCCAGAGCCTTTCGGGCGGCGGCAACGGTGTAGAAAGAGCCAAACACAATGATCAGGTCCTCCTTCGCTGCTTCCTCAAGGGCCTGCTCCAGGGCCTGCTCCACCGACAAAGCGCGCGCCGCTGCGGAAACCTCCACATTACCGGCCAGGCGCGATGCCAGTTCCTCGCCAGTCAGGCCCCGGGGAACGTCCAGTGCGGCAAGATACCACTGGTCAACAACCGGCCTCATTACCCCGGCAACGCCCTCCACATCCTTGTCAGCCAACGCGGCATAGACAGCGATGACACGCCCCCCGGGATCCCGCTGGCGGGCTATCCGGTTCGCCAGCCAGGCTGCCGCATGGGGATTATGGCCGACATCCGCTATCACCCGGGGTGAGGGCTGCAGAATCTCGTAACGGCCTGGCAGCGTCAGTTCACCAAGTACCTGCTCAATAGCCGCAAGCGCCAGGCCCGGTTCCAGCTGACGAATGGCAACCACTGCAGCAGCCAGACTGTGGACGGGAAGCCCGGTATCGGGGATCGTTACCTCGTCACCGTAGCAGGCCTGTCTGAGGGTATACGTCCCGGAAGTCGCTCCGTGGTCCGCTGCCGGTAACAGCTGATAGGTCTGCCCCGGGCGCTCAAGCCGGACCTTCTGTGCCGATACCTGCTGCAACACGGACGCGGGAGGGTCCATATCCGCATAAATGGCATTGATACCCGGCCTCAGAATCCCCGCCTTCTCAAAACCGATGACTTCCCGGTTGTCGCCGAGGTAAGCGACATGATCTATATCCACAGAAGTGATGATGGCCAGATCAGGATCCAGTACGTTGACCGCATCCAGTCGCCCGCCGAGCCCGACTTCAAGAACCCAGTCTTCGACACCGGCTTCCTGGAACAATACAAACGCCGCAAGGGTACCAAACTCGAAATAGGTCAGCGTGGTGTTGCCCCGTGCAGCCTCAACCCTCTCAAAGGCACGAACCAGGTCGGCATCGGCGACATCGGAACCATTAATCCGTACGCGTTCATTGTAACGCTGCAGGTGTGGGGACGTGTAGGCACCGGTCGTACGGCCAGCCTTGAGCAACAGCGTTTCGAGAGCTGCCACAGCACTGCCCTTGCCGTTGGTTCCGCCAATGGTAACGATCCGCGCTGTCGGGTTACTGCGGAACAGGCGCCGCAAAACCAGCAGCACACGGTCAAGGCCGAGGTCAATTTCGGAAGGATGGATGGATTCCAGGTAACCGAGCCATTGCTCAAGCGTGGAATCGACGCCCGGCACCGGTGTGTGCCGGGCAACAGGACTATTCTGCGGGGACATCGGTTTCCGGTCGCTCCGACACTTCGAACTCGATCGGTTCTTCCGTAGCCGGCTTTTCCAGGCCGGTAAACTTGGCCAGCAGAGCGGCGATACGTTCACGCATCTGGTGGCGATGCAGAATCATATCAATGGCCCCATGCTCCAGCAGGAACTCGCTGCGCTGGAAGCCTTCGGGCAGTTTTTCACGGACTGTCTGCTCAATGACCCGGGGCCCGGCAAAACCGATCAGGGCATAGGGCTCGGCAATATTCAGGTCTCCCAGCATGGCCAGGCTGGCGGAGACACCACCAAACACCGGGTCTGTCATCACAGAAATGTAGGGAATGCCTTCCTGCTTCATGCGTTCCAGCACCGCTGCGGTCTTGGACATCTGCATCAGCGACAGAATCGCTTCCTGCATTCGCGCGCCGCCACTGGCGGAAAAACAGACCAGTGGTATGCGCTCTTCCAGACACACGTTGGCCGCCTGAACAAACTTCTCACCGACGACCTGGCCCATGGAACCGCCAAGGAAGTTGAATTCGAACGCCACGGCGACCAGCGGCGTTTCCAGGCAAGTACCGCGCATGGCGACCAGGGCGTCTTTTTCCCCGGTTGCCTTCTGATTCTGGGTCAGCCGATCTTTGTAGCGCTTGCTGTCCTTGAATTTCAGGCGATCCCAGGGCTCAAGGTCTGCCCCAATTTCCTGGCGGCCGTCGTCGTCCAGAAAAATATCCAGGCGCCGGCGGGCCGTTACCCTCAGATGATGCTGACATTTGGGACAAACATCCAGATTCTTGTCGAGCTCCGGTTTGTAGAGAAAGGCACCGCACTTCGGGCATTTCTTCCAGAGGCCTTCGGGAACACCGGTCCGTTGCTTGGATTCCGAGCGGATCTTGCTCGGCATGATCTTGTCCAGCCAGTTACTCATGATCTCATCCTGTCCTTTGATGCCTGCCGGATACCTGTCAATCAGGAAGCCAGGCTGTCAAGTGCTTCGCGCATCGGGTGGAGCAGATCCGACAGCGCCCGCTTGAGCTGATCAGGATCTGCCTGATTCCGGGCTATTGTATCCACCAGCACACTGCCGACAATTACACCATCGGATACCTGACCGACGGCAGAAGCGGTGGCCGCATCCCGGATACCGAAGCCCACAGCAACCGGAAGTGCTGTCATTTCGTGAATGTGAGCGACCTTGGCGGCCACTTCATCCACATCAATCTTGCCAGCTCCGGTCACACCCTTGAATGAAACATAGTACACATAGCCGGAACTGTGCTCACTGATTGCACGAATCCGGTCATCGGTAGTGGTAGGTGCCAGCAAAAATATCGCATCCAGATTACGCGCAGTGAACAACGGCGCCACCTCGTCCGCCTCTTCCGGCGGCAAGTCTACCGTAAGGATGCCGTCCACGCCTGCCTCAACAGCGGCGTCAGCAAACTTCTCCTGCCCCATCGCTTCCATGGGATTGAGATAGCCCATCAGCACGATGGGTGTTGCACCGTCTTTCTCACGGAAGGTTTTCACCATCGCCAGCACCTGGCGCAAGGAGGTTCCGTGCTTGAGCGCCCTTTCACAGGCCTGCTGGATCACCGGGCCATCTGCCATCGGATCCGAGAAGGGCACCCCCAGTTCGATAATATCGGCACCTGCGTCCACCAGAGTGTGCATCAGGTCAACCGTGAGATCCGGGTGCGGGTCACCTGCGGTAATGAACGGAATCAGCGCCTTGCGACCCTGCCCTTTCAGGGATTTAAGAACCCCTTCGATTCGACTCATGCCAGCTCCTTTGCTGTAACTTAAACCTCGATACCATCAATTTCGGCGATGGTCTGCATATCCTTGTCGCCGCGTCCGGAGATGTTGATCACCACCACCTTGTCTTTCTCCATGGAGGCAGCGAGCTTGATCGCATACGCAACCGCATGGGCGGTTTCCAGCGCCGGCATAATACCTTCGACCCGGGTCAGCTTGCGGAAGCCGTCCAGCGCTTCGTCGTCGGTCACCGACACATAGTGCGCCCGGCCGATATCCTTGAGCCAGCTATGCTCGGGACCAACACCCGGATAGTCCAGGCCGGCGCTGACCGAATGTGTCCCGGCGATCTGACCGTTCTCGTCTTCCATCAGGTAAGTCCGGTTTCCGTGCAGCACCCCCGGCCGGCCGGCGCTCAGCGGTGCCGCATGCTGGCCGGTGTCAATACCAAGGCCACCGGCTTCAACACCATACAACTCCACACTTTCGTCTGTCAGGAACGGATAGAACATCCCGATGGCGTTGGAACCGCCGCCGACACACGCTACCAGGGCGTCCGGCAACTTACCGGTGCGGTCCAGACACTGCGCGCGGGTTTCGCGGCCGATGACTGACTGGAAGTCACGGACCAGCAGAGGGTAAGGATGCGGGCCGGCCACGGTACCGATGATGTAAAAGGTATCGTCAACGTTCGCCACCCAATCCCGCATGGCGTCGTTCATGGCGTCCTTCAGGGTGCGGGTGCCACTGGTTACTGAATGAACCTCGGCACCCAGCAGCTTCATCCGGTAAACATTCGGAGACTGACGCCTGATATCTTCTTCGCCCATAAAAATGTGGCATTCAAGCCCCAGACGGGCGCAGACAGTAGCCGTCGCAACACCATGCTGACCGGCGCCGGTCTCGGCAATAACACGTTTTTTACCGAGAAAACGCGCCAGCAGCGCCTGCCCGATGGTGTTGTTCACCTTGTGGGCGCCGGTGTGATTGAGATCTTCGCGCTTGAGCCAGATCTGGGCACCACCGGTTTCCCGGGTCAGTCGCTCGGCGAAATACAAAGGGCTGGGCCGGCCCACATAGTGCGCCAGATCCCTGTCGAATTCGGCCTGAAACTCCGGATCATCCTTGAGCCTTTTGTACTCCCGCTCAAGGGTCATCAGTGAATCAAACAGTGTTTCGGAAACAAATCTTCCCCCGTAGGCACCGAAGTGGCCCCGTGCATCCGGAAGCGCCTTGAGCATTTCTTCAGTCAGTTTCATCGACACGGTGAACCTCGTTTATAAAATCAGTGATTTTCTCGTCGTCTTTGATGCCTTTGCTGCTCTCTACACCACCACTGACATCAACCGCCCAGGGCCGGACCTTCGCAATAGCGCGGGATACGTTATCAGAAGCCAGTCCGCCGGCCAATATCAGCGGCAGCGGGCGGGTTTCCGGAATAAGCGACCAGTTGAAGGCCTGCCCTGTGCCGCCATATCTATCCGGGTCCCAGGCGTCCACCAGAAGACCGCTGGCATTCCCGAAATCACGGAAGGCATTCTCAATGTCAGAGCTTTGGCGAACCCGCACCGCCTTGATCCAGCGCACCCCGAAACTGTTACAGAACTCCGGAGATTCATCACCGTGAAACTGCAGCAAATCCAGCGGTACCTGCGATAACACCTGGTTTACGTATTCCGCCTCCGGGTTGACGAACAGCCCTGTGGCCGCCACAAAGGGAGGCACCGCGCTGACCAGATCCCGAGCGATCGCTGGCGTCACGCATCTGGGGCTGGGTTCGTAGAACACGAAGCCTATGGCGTCTGCTCCCGCCCTGGCTGCGGCAGCAACGTCCTGGGGCCGGGTAACCCCACAGATTTTAACTCGGGTTCTCATAAGGCGATTATCGCTGCTTTCGATGTATGTGAGTCGGGTTGCGCGGCCTGTTTTCAGCGGTATCGAACCAGGGCGCCACAAAACCAGGCCCGCACTGTGCTGCCGGAATCGAGAACCCGGCCGGGTACCCCACATCCACCAGGTACAACCCGTGGGGCGGAGCTGTGACTCCCGCAGTGGTTCTGTCCCTGTTCTCAAGTATCTCACGAATCCATTCCGGGCGCTGCTTCCCTGCGCCGACAGCCATCAGTGCGCCGGCGATATTACGGACCATGTGGTGCAAAAACGCATTGGCCTGCACATCAATTACGACGAATTCTCCCTTTCGGGTTACGCTGATTGCTTCAAGAAACCGGATGGGCGACCTGGACTGGCAACCTGCAGCACGAAATGATGAAAAATCATGCTCGCCTTTCAGGGACTGGGCCGCCCTGTGCATTACCTCAGCATCCAGTGGCCGGAAGGTCCAGCTGACCTGACCATTGAGGATGCCTGGCCGTACCGGGTGATTGTAAATCACGTAGCGGTAACGCCGGTACGTTGCCGAAAATCGGGCATGGAAATCACCCACACCATTACCGGCCCAATGTACGGCAATATCAAAAGGTAATGACGTGTTGATCCCCATCACCCACGAGCGGGGGTTACGTAGCGAAGGGGTTTCAAAATGGGCAATCTGATAACTGGCGTGCACACCTGAATCCGTGCGGCCGGCGCAGACAAGTTCAACCGGATGGTTCGCCACTTTTGATACCGCGCGGGTCAACTCACCCTGTACAGAGCGCACACCGGACTTCTGATACTGCCAGCCGTGGAATCCCCGGCCGTCATACTCGAAGGCAAGCGCGACACGCCCCGGGCCAATAGAGCTATCGGTGGTCAGTGGTTGCGGTGTAAGAAACAATGGGTTGTCCGGATTTCGGTGCTGATAACAAAACAAAACGCCGGCTTTTGGTCCGGGCTTGGCCCGGTAGCCGGCGTTTTGCGCTTCTGGTCCCGATTATAGCGAATCAGGACAGATTTTTAAGGAGATCCTGCGCTTCCGCTTTCTGCTCCTCATTTCCCTCCAGGGAGACCTCCTCCAGGATGTCCCGGGCTCCGTCCACATCGCCCATTTCCACATAGGCTCTGGCCAGATCCAGCTTGGTTGACGCTTCATCGGTTCCCGACAGGAAATCAAAGTCATCGTCATCGCCAAGATCAGACTCATCGATATCAGCCGACTTTGAACCACCAGTGGCCGCGGTATCGGAGGCAACCGGGGGCTCTTCTTCAGCGTCATCACCGGATTCCGGCAGCTCATCCTCAACGGCTTCTGCGCCGGCAACCGTCTCTTCCGGGCTGGCCGGTTGTTCGCCACTGAGAGCATCTTCAAGGCCGAGCTCCTCGTCCAGTGGTGACGAATCCGCTTCTGGGTCAGCACCTGCGCTGTCGCCGGAATCAGAAAACTCTTCCATCAGAGCGAGGTCTTCGTCAGAAACGTCAAGCTCCAGATCGTCAAGCTCGTTCTCGTCGCTGTCAGCGACTACGTCGTCATCACTGGCAACCTTATCCAGTTCGGCATCCAGCTCATCCAGGAAGGACTCATCCAGCGAATCAAGATCACCTTCCTGAAGGTCGCTCTCTTCCGGCTCAGTTTCGCCGGTTTCGGCAGTTTCAGGCTCCGGGCTTTCCAGATCCGCCTCATCGAGCTCAAGCGAGGCAAATTCGTCAGCGTCGTCATCCACGCCGGTGATTTCCTCCGCTTCACTCGCTTCCGTATCTCTCTCAAGATCATCAAGCTCAAGACCCAGATCGTCATCACCCAGATCGTCTTCATCGCCTTCTTTGACAGAGTCGTCTTCGAGGGTGAAGTCGAACGCATCATCTGCCGGTTCACCGGACTCTGGCTCGCTTACCGCCTCGTCGGCGCCGGCTGCTTCCTGTTCGCTTCTTGAGGTATCGATGTCAGACAGATCGTATTCAATCATGTCATCCGGGCTGGACTCTCTGGCAGCCTCGGCCTCTTCCTGCTCATCAAGGTCGAGTTCCGAGAAGTCGGTTTCCAGGCTGCCAAACTCGTCCTCATCTTCCTCTTCCGGACGGCTTTCGTAGCGGTCGGAAGCAAACTCATCAGACAGGGTGTCTTCGTCTGCGGCATCAGCAGTTTCCCCGGCGGACTCGCTGCTGGCATCGAAGGAGTCAGACCGCAACTGTGACTCGAGATCGTCAATACTCGGCATTGACTCGGCTTCTTCAAGACGCGACTGCAGTTGATGAGCTTCGGCGATCGCCTGCTCATCTTCCAGAGCCTCAACTTCGCGCAGCTGTTTCTCGAACGATGCGCGGTCCTGCGTGTCTGCGTAGACTCCCAGGAGCTTCAGCCGCAGGTCTGTGCGACTCGGCTCACGGGAGATGGCGGTTTCAAGTGACTGGCCAGCCTGGTCCATCCGTCCATAAGCGATGTAAGCGTCAGCTTCTGCCAACGGATCGCCATCCGGGCTGTCCCCACCTTCTTCATCATCCAGGGTCAGATCAAAGGTGTCACTTTCACCTTCGGCCTCGCCATTGAGCTGGTCGTAGAATTCCTTCTCGCGGTTGGCGTTACGACGGGCCAGCAGCAGCAACAACAGCAACAGCAGGATCAGGCCACCGCCCAGGGCAAGCTGGTACATGGGGTTGTTGGTGACAGCGCTGATGATATTGTCCGGGAAGCCTTTGTCAGGCTCCGCCGGCGGCGTAGCGGGCTCCTCGCCCTGCTGCTCCGCTGATGGTGCAGCGACGTCAGCCTCCTCGTCACGCTCTTCATCGTCGTCCGGGGCAGCGGCCGTTTCTGACTCATCCACTGCACGCTCTTCATCCGCCGCACCACTGTCTTCATCCCCGGCTGTCTCAGCAGCCTCATCTTCAGCAGCTGTTACCTGGTCATCAGCAGAGGTGTCCTCCTCACCACTTTCAGGCTCAGAGGCATCGGCTGTTACCGCATCCGCTTGAGCTTCGCCATCGGCTTCAACATCTTCTTCGGCGACCTCCTCTGACAGAGATTCTTCATCTGGTGCATCGGCGGGTTGTTCACCGGACGTTTCTTCGCCTTCTGCCTGCTGAATCTCTGCAAGCTGGGTATCCTTGAGCTCCAGCAGGCGCTGGAGAGTCTCTACCTGCTCCTGCAGGTCATCCACACGGCCGCTGAGCTCTTCGTTCTCCCGACGCGCGCTTTCAAGCTCTTCCATGGCAACAGCAGAACCGGCATCGGCACCGCCCTCGGTATCGCCATCACCGCCTGCGGAACCACCTTCATCAGCATCCCGCGAACCGGTGTCATCACTGGCCAGCAATCTCAGTTCATCACCGCTGGTGCCTCCCTCGCCTGCCTGGCCGGATGCAACTCCGGAATCCGCGCTGTCATCAGTAGCGTCAACCGTGCGTTCGGGGCTTGAGAATGCCTCATTCTGGTCAGCCACCAGCCTGTTGGCTTCAGCGCGGGAACGGCTACGTATGGCCTCCATGTCGGGCACACGCAGCACTTCTCCCCGCTTAAGGCGGTTGATGTTGCCACCCATAAAGGCATCCGGATTCATATCCTGCAGCGCAAGCATCACCTGTTGCATGGACACGCTGCTGTCCGGCCGAACACTGGCTGCGATGTTCCAGAGTGTGTCCGATGCGTCGGTGGGGCCAAGGGTACGGGCACGTTGCGTGGTGGCGCGCTGAGGTTCCTGCTCCCTGGCTTCGGTGCGGGGCTCTGTCTGCTGCTCCGAAGGCTGAGAGGCCTGACGAGTCGCTGGAGCAGAGACTTCTTCCTCTACCCCGGACTCCTCTGCATAAACCGGCGGATCGACCAGCACGGCGTATTCGCGCATCAACCGGCCATTGGGCCAGGTCACTTCAAGCAGGAAATTGAGGTACGGTTCCCGTAGCGGTTCCCGCGAGGACACATTGACTACCAGGCTGCCATCGCTGGCAGTAGTCACCTCGAAATCCAGTTTGGTAAGGAAATAGTTCCGGTCTATACCTACGCGTTCGTAGGCCGACTCAGAGGCGATGTCCACAAACACATCACCGGGGTCAACTCCCTCGCTTTTACGCAGAGTGATCTCTGCGTCCAGAGGCTCATTCAGATAGGACTGTAATTCGATTTCTCCCAGACCCAGGGCCTGTGCGACGCCGGAACCGAGCCCTCCCGCCAGAGCCAGAGCAACCGCAAGCTTGCGTACCTTCATGCTTTTTCCTTACCAGTCTCCGTTATTCGTTACTGCTCTTTTCGAACAGATATCGGACGAGGTTGGATGACTTCCGTCTTGATTACTATCGTTATTATGTAATGTTTTTAATATTTGGTTGCGCAAGTATTGTTGATAATACCTCTTTTATCAATCAATCAGCCGCAGACCTTTCACCATTTTTTCATAAATGTTGGGGAACATACTGTTACACAACGATGATCCGGTTCTCCCAATACGCCAGAGCCTGCCCCACCGGACCGGAATCATGTACAAAAACGCCTCTGAAAATAACAGGGGCGAAGGCGTATTTCAGCCTCCGCCCCTCACCGGTTCTCTGAAACCGGACACAGTTGGCATAATCTTGCCTACTGCGGGACCGAGTTACTTCTCCTGAAGGATGCGAAGCATCCGTCGAAGCGGTTCGGCGGCGCCCCAGAGTAGCTGGTCACCGACCGTAAACGCGGAGATGTACTCCGGGCCCATGGTGAGCTTGCGGATGCGACCAATGGGAACACTCAGGGTTCCGGTCACCTTCGCAGGCGTCAGCTCCCGGATAGTGGCGTCACGTTCATTCGGAATCACCTTCACCCAGTCGTTGGCCTTCGCCAGAATCGACTCTATTTCCGATATCGGCAGATCCTTCTTCAACTTGATGGTCAGCGCCTGACTGTGGGAGCGCATGGCACCAATGCGGACGCAGATACCGTCAATGGGAATGGGGTTGTCGCTGCGACCGAGAATCTTGTTGGTCTCAACACCGGCTTTCCATTCTTCCTTGCTCATGCCGTTATCAAGCTGCTTGTCGATAAACGGAATCAGGCTGCCTGCCAGCGGCACTTCAAAGTGCTCGGTAGGGAACCCGTCAGAGCGCATGGTATCGGTAACTTTGCGGTCAATCTCGAGAATGGCGGAGGATGGATCCGCCAGCTCGTCACCTACGGCATCCTTGAGCTCGCCCATCTGGCTCAGCAGTTCACGCATGTTCTGCGCCCCTGAACCGGAAGCCGCCTGATAGGTCATCGGTGACACCCACTCGATCAGATCCTGCTCCAGCAGGCCACCCAGGGCCAGCATCATCAGGCTGACGGTGCAGTTGCCGCCAACATAATCCTTCACACCCTTTGCCAGAGCATCGTCAATCACGTTGCGATTGACCGGGTCGAGCACAATGACGGAATGATCAACCATCCGCAGCGTGGAGGCCGCATCAATCCAGTAGCCCTGCCATCCGGCATCACGGAGCTTCTGGTACACCGCACCGGTGTAATCTCCGCCCTGACAGGTAACCACCACATCCAGAGTTTTTAGGGTGTCGATATCGAATGCATCCTGCAGTGCAGGCACACCCTCTTTTCCCACGTCCGGAGCCGGCTTGCCGGCCTGGGAGGTGGTAAAGAAGATGGGTTCGATATCCGCAAAATCATTTTCTTCACGCATGCGCTGCATGAGGACAGAGCCCACCATACCGCGCCAGCCAATAAGTCCAACTCGCTTCATGTGCGACCTTTGAACCTCGTTTTATGCCCGCCCTCTGCCTGTATCGCTGGCAGGGACAGGATGGATAATCCCGCGACAACCGCATCGCGTTGTCGTCGGGTCTCAAATACCTGCTGGCCTCAGATCACGGCCAGAACCGCATCTCCCATCTCCCGGGTGGACACTTTCCGACCTTCGGCAGACATGATATCTGCCGTTCTCAGACCCTGATCCAGTACCTTGCTGACCGCCGCCTCAATAGCCTCCGCTGCGGCTTCCTCGCCAAGGCTGTATCGCAGCATCATTGCGCCACTGAGAATGGTTGCCAGCGGATTGGCAATACCCTTGCCTGCGATATCAGGCGCAGAACCATGACAGGGTTCATACATGCCCTGCTTCTCAGAGTTCAGGGAAGCAGACGGCAGCATACCGATGGAGCCTGTGAGCATTGCCGCTTCGTCTGAAAGAATATCACCAAACATATTGCCAGTCACAATCACATCGAACTGTTTCGGCGCCCGAACCAGCTGCATAGCAGCGTTGTCAACGTACATATGGGACAGCTCCACGTCGGGATACTCCCGCTTAAGGTCCTCCATGATTTCCCGCCACAGAACAGTCACTTCCAGCACGTTGGCCTTGTCGACAGAACACAGCTTCTTGCCCCGCTGCTGGGCTGCCTCGAATGCTACGCGGCCGATACGACGAATTTCCGATTCGGTGTAAGCGTAGGTGTTGTAACCCTGGCGCTCGCCACTCTCAAGTTCACGTACACCGCGGGGCTGACCGAAATAGATGCCACCAGTGAGCTCGCGGACAATCATGATGTCCAGGCCGGAGACCACTTCCGGTTTCAGGGAGGAGGCAGAAGCCAGCTGGGGATAGAGGATTGCCGGGCGCAGGTTGGCGAACAGTTCCAGGTTGGAGCGCAGACCCAGCAACCCTTTCTCCGGACGACTGGCCATGGGGCGACCGTCCCACTGGGGACCGCCGACGGCGCCCAGCAGAATGGCGTCTGCCTTGCGGGCCTTGGCCAGGGTTTCCTCAGGCAGTGGCGCGTCAGTTTCGTCGATCGCCGCGCCGCCAACCAGCGCGGATTCGAAATTCAGACCCAGGCTGAATTTCTCGTTGATTCTGTGCAGGACCTTCTCCGCCTCGGTAACGATTTCAGGGCCGATGCCATCGCCCGGGAGCAACAGGATGTTTCGGGACATAATTTTTCCTTGGTATTGTTTCTTTGTCGGATTACGCCTTTGGCTCATTGTGCCTTTCACGGGTAAATCCGACCTACGGGTTTTGGTCAACCTTGTGCCTGGCTTTGGGTTTGGTGTCGGATTACGGCTGCGCCTAATCCGACCTACGGATTGGGGGCGAGCTTGTGCCGATTGATGTAGGTCGGATTAGGCGCAGCCGTAATCCGACAAACTCTCTCAGACCCTCTCAAACCCTCTCAAACCCTCTCAACCGCTCGCACCAAACAACCAGGGCGCCGTCGTGCGCCGTGATTCTTCATAGGCTTTAATCACGTCCGCATCCTCAAGCGTTACACCGATATCATCCAGACCATTCAACAAACAATGGCGACGGAAATCATCCACCTCAAAACTGAACGATTCACCGGACGGCGTGGTGACCGTTTTGGCTTCCAGGTCAATCGCCAGTTCATAGCCTTCTTCTGCTTCTGCCTCCCTGAACAACTGATCTACAATTTCTTCATCCAGAACAATCGGTAACAGACCATTCTTAAAGCAGTTATTGTAGAAAATATCGGCAAAGCTGGGCGCTATAATAACGTGAAAGCCAAAATCTTCCAGGGCCCAGGGCGCGTGCTCACGGCTGGAGCCGCAGCCGAAATTACGCCGGGCCAGCAGCACGCTGGCGTTTTGGTAGCGATCCTGGTTGAGCACGAAATCCGGATTGATCGGGCGCTGGGAGCAATCCTGGTCCGGCCTGCCCTCATCCAGATAGCGCAGTTCATCAAACAGGTTCGGGCCGAAGCCGGTGCGCTTGATCGACTTCAGAAACTGCTTGGGAATAATCATGTCCGTATCCACATTGGACCGGTCCATGGGGGCAACAATGCCCTTGTGTTGCTGCAAAGCTCGCATGGTGTCTCTCCTGTGGATCAGTTCATCATCTCGCGGACATCAACAAAGTGGCCGTTGATCGCAGCAGCCGCTGCCATCGCCGGGCTGACCAGGTGGGTACGCCCGCCAAAGCCCTGACGACCCTCGAAGTTGCGGTTGGAAGTCGACGCACAATGCTCACCCTGCCCCAGCTTGTCGGCGTTCATTGCCAGACACATGGAACAACCGGGGTCACGCCATTCCAGGCCTGCCTCGATAAAGATCTTGTCCAGCCCTTCCTGCTCAGCCTGGACCTTCACCAGCCCGGAGCCCGGTACAACCATGGCCTGTTTGAGCAGCGGTGACACCTTATGACCTTTCACAACGGCCGCTGCCTCACGCAGATCTTCAATGCGGCTGTTGGTGCAGGAGCCGATAAACACCCGGTCCAGCTTGATATCGGTAATCGGCATATTCGGCTTCAGGCCCATATATTTCAGCGCCCGGACAATACCCTCACGCTTGATGGGGTCTGCTTCTGCTTGCGGATCGGGCACATGACCGCCCACTCCGGCCACCATCTCCGGTGACGTACCCCAGCTTACCTGCGGCATGATCTCGGAGCCTTCCAGCTCGACAACCTTGTCAAACACCGCGTCGTCATCGCTGTGCAGCGTCTTCCAGTATTCGATGGCCCGGTCCCGCATCTCGCCTTTCGGTGCAAACGGACGGTCCTTCACATAATCGATGGTGGTTTGATCCACCGCCACCATGCCTACCCGGGCGCCCGCTTCGATGGACATGTTGCAGATGGTCATGCGGGCTTCCATGGAAAGATCGTGGATGGCCTCACCGCCAAACTCAATTGCACAACCGGTGCCACCGGCGGTACCAATCTTGCCAATAATGGCCAGCACAACATCCTTGCCGGTCACACCGGGCCCGAGCTTGCCGTTTACCTTCACCAGCATGTTCTTCATCTTCTGCTGGACCAGGCACTGGGTCGCCAGCACATGCTCAACTTCGGACGTACCGATACCGTGGGCCAGACACCCGAAGGCACCATGAGTCGAGGTGTGGGAGTCACCGCATACAATGCTCATGCCCGGCAGTGTGGCGCCCTGTTCGGGCCCGATCACGTGCACAATACCCTGGCGCTGGTCCTTGATCTTGAACTCGAGAATCCCGAACTCGTCGCAGTTCTTGTCGAGTGTTTCCACCTGAATCCGCGATACGGGGTCGACGATGCCTTCGACACCGCGGGCACGGTCAGTGGTCGGCACGTTGTGGTCCGGCGTCGCCAGATTCGCATCCAGCCGCCAGGGCTTACGCCCCGCCAGCCGCAGCCCTTCAAAGGCCTGTGGTGAGGTCACTTCATGAAGCAGGTGCCGGTCGATGTAGATCAATGCCGAGCCGTCATCCCGTTGCTTGACGAGATGATCGTCCCACAATTTGTCGTATAAGGTCTTGCCCGCCATGGTTCTCTCTCACTCTCTGGGGGTTTCTGGTTTTACTGCTATTGGTAGCATTTTACCGCCCGGC
>JBHEPI010000078.1:0-6406 GCA_046260345.1 Marinobacter sp.
GGACGGCCGTATGCGAGATTGCGATACAGGGTGTCGTTGAACAGCACCGTGTCCTGAGGCACCACGCCGATGGCTGACCGCAGGCTGTTCTGGGTGACGGTGCGAATATCCTGGCCATCAATGGTAATGCTGCCCTGATTCACGTCGTAAAAACGGAACAGCAGGCGGGCGAGGGTGGACTTGCCGGCGCCACTGGCACCGACCACTGCCACGGTATGCCCGGCGGGGATGGCGAAATTGACATCCCGGAGAATCTGGCGGTCCTGGCGATAGGCAAAATGCACATGGTCAAACCGCACCTCGCCCTTGCTGACCACAAGAGCCTTGGCATCCGGGGCATCCTCGATGTCAGGTCTGTCACCCAGCAGCCCGAACAGGCGCTCCACATTCACCAGCGCCTGACGGATCTCCCGGTACACGAAGCCGAGGGCATTCAGCGGGATGAACAACTGCAGCAGGTAGGCGTTGATCATGGTAAAATCACCCAGGGTAATCTCGCCGCTGGCCACTTCCTGCACCGCCATGGCCATGATGGCAATCATCGCCAGACCAATGATGAAAGCCTGACCCGAGTTCAGGGCAGCCAGGGACAGGCGGTTTTTCAGGCGCGCCTGTTCCCAGTCATCCAGATCCATGTCGTAGAGCTCTGCCTCGAAGTGCTCGTTATTGAAGTACTTCACCGTCTCGTAGTTGAGCAGGCTGTCCACGGCCCGGGAGTTGGACTGGTTATCCCGGGCATTGGCCTCACGCACGAACCTGGTACGCCACTCGGTAACCTTGATGGAGAACACCACGTAGACCACCACCGCCACCAGAATAGCCAGCACATAGCCGACGTTGAACACCACAAACAGGATGCCGGCGACCAGCAGGATTTCCAGCAGCGTGGGTACAATGTTGAACAGGGTAAAGCGAAGCAGAAAGCTGATGCCGTTGGTGCCGCGTTCGATATCCCGGGCCAGTCCTCCGGTCTTGCGGTCCAGGTGAAACGCCAGCTCCCGGTTGTGCAGGTGTTGGAAAACCCGAAGCGATACCCGCCGCATGGCTCGTTCCGCAACCCGTGCGAATACCGCATCCCGCAGCTCACTGAACAGGGTACTGCCAAAACGGAGCAGTCCGTAAGCCACTACCAGTAAGACCGGAATCCATAACAGCACCTCGCCGCCACGGTTCTCGTCCAGGTAGTCGACGATATACTTCAGGGCGACCGGTGTGGCGACCGTTGCCAGCTTGGAGATTACGAGGAATCCCAGGGCCAGAGCAACGCGGCCACGGAATTCCGCCAGGTAAGGCCAAAGGCCGGAAATGACTTTCCAGTCCGGTTTGTGGTCGGCGGGGTAATCATTGTCGGCGTAGGCTCGCACTGGCTTATCCTTTGGTCGGTTTGTCGGATTACTCTGCGCTAATCCGACCTACAGTCTCCGAGGCTGGGGAGCACGCGTGGGTGGCAGGGTCTTCCGGGACCGTCAAAAGCCAGGGATGGCTTTTGACGAGCGTACAGGGACGTATTTACAGCGTGTCCCGGAAGACCCTGCCACCCACGCGTGCTCTGCCCCCATGTATGATAGGTCTTGTTTCGAGTAAAAATCGTATGGTTGCCAGAGTTTACAGTACCCCGCACCCAGGAGGCACATCATCAACACCCGACACCGCAAGGCTCTGAAGCTGGCAGTCGATTTCATCAGTCCCTACAAAAGGGCGGTCGCCGGTGCCCTTATAGCTCTGGTATTTACGGCTGGCATCACACTTGGACTTGGCCAGGGGCTAAGGATTCTGGTGGATCAGGGATTGGCAACCCAGTCACCGGCGATGTTATCCAGGGCGGTAGGACTGTTCTTTGTACTGGTGATCGGGCTCGCTATCGGCTCCTTTGCCCGGTTTTACCTGGTGTCCTGGATTGGTGAGCGGGTGGTGGCGGACATTCGCAAGCAGGTGTTCAACCATCTGATTGACCTTCACCCGGGATTTTTCGAGCAGAACCGGGCGCTGGAGATTCAGTCGCGGTTTACCGCTGATACCACCGTGCTGCAATCGGTCATCGGCTCGACCGTTTCCATCGCCTTACGCAACTCACTGATGCTGCTGGGCGGGTTGATCCTGTTGTTTGTAACCAATGCCAAGCTCGCCAGCATTATCATCCTCGGCTTTCCGTTGGTGATTGTTCCCATTCTGGTGTACGGGCGCCGGGTTCGGGCGCTGTCCCGCCAGAGCCAGGACCGGGTTGCGGAAGTTGGCAGTTACGTGGGTGAAAACCTTACCCAGATCAAGACGGTGCAGGCATTCAACCATCAACCCCACGACCGGCGCTTCTTCGCCCGTGTGGCGGAGAATGCCTTCGACATTGCCCGTGTACGTATCCGTCAGCGCGCCTGGCTGACCACCATTGCCATTTCACTGGTGATGGGGGCCATTGGCGTGGTGATCTGGATTGGCGGGCTGGATGTGATTTCCGGGCGCACCAGTCCGGGTGAGCTGGCAGCGTTTGTTTTCTACAGCCTGCTGGTAGGCCTGGCGGCCGGTGCGATCAGCGAGGTGATTGGTGAACTGCAACGCGCTGCCGGGGCGGCTGCGCGGATATTCGAGCTGTTACAGACGCCCACGGAAATCCGTGTGGAAGCGGACACCCGCCGGGTGTTGCCAGAGCACATTCGTGGCGATATCGAGATCAGCCATCTGACCTTTAGCTATCCGTCCCGGCCCGATACGCAGGTTCTGAAGAGTCTTTCCCTGAACATTCGGGCCGGGGAGACCGTGGCCCTGGTTGGTCCTTCCGGAGCCGGCAAATCCACGCTGTTTGATCTGTTGCTGCGATTCTATGATCCGGACCAGGGTCAGATTCTGATTGATAACATCGACAGCCGTCGTATCGCCCTGGACGACTTGCGCCGATGTTTCGCACTGGTGCCCCAGAACCCGGCACTGTTTCATGGCACCATCGCCGACAACATTCGTTACGCCCGCCCGGATGCCAGTGACGAGGCCATGGTGGAGGCCGCCCAAATTGCCCATGCCGATGAGTTTATCCGCAAGCTGCCACAAGGATACGATACCGCCCTGGGTGACACCGGGCTGGGGCTTTCCGGCGGGCAGAAACAACGACTGGCCATCGCCAGGGCATTGCTCGCGGATGCGCCTATACTATTATTGGATGAGGCAACCAGCGCGCTTGATGCGGAAAGTGAACACCTGATTCAGCAGGCCATGCCGGGGCTGATGTCAGACAGGACAACTCTGGTCATTGCCCACCGGCTCGCTACCGTAAGGCACGCCGATCGTATCATTGTGCTGGACGCGGGCATTGTTCAGGATATTGGTAGCCACGACGACCTGGTTAAACGGAACCCGCTTTACCGGCGGTTGGCAAAACTCCAGTTCCGGGAAGACAACGGGAGCTGAAATACGTAGAAACATCAGCGCCGGGTTTTTCAAACCGGGTCGTCATTTCGTGTATGCTGACGGTACCAAACCGAATTCGAGGAGAGGCAAAGTGACGAACAAAGAATTGCAGGCACTGAAAGAACGTTATGTCGCGGCGGGGGCTGCCAGCCCCAATGAGCAGTTCGCCGACCATGCGACCAATGCCGAGCTCTGGGATGCGGATGGCAAGCGGATGATCGACTTCGCCGGCGGCATCGGTGTACTGAATATCGGCCATCGTCACCCCAAGGTGGTTGAGGCAGTGAAAGGACAGCTGGACAAGCTGATGCACACCTGCCAGACCGTTATGCCCTACGAGGGCTATGTGAAGCTTGCTGAGAAGCTCAGTGGTATTGTGCCCGTCCGTGGACATGCCAAGGTCATGCTGGCCAACAGTGGTGCCGAGGCGCTCGAGAACGCCGTTAAAATCGCCCGTGCCGCAACCGGCCGCAGTAACGTCATCTGTTTCGATGGCGGCTATCATGGTCGTACCCTTTACACCATGGCGATGAACGGCAAGGCGGCACCTTATCAGACAGACTTTGGCCCCATGCCGGGTACCGTCTTCCGCGCTCCCTATCCGGTGCCTTATCACGGCGTGAGTGAAGACGAAGCAATTCGCGGCCTCAAGATGACCATGAAGGCAGACTCCCCGGGCAAGGACACTGCGGCCATCGTTATTGAAGCCGTATTGGGCGAGGGCGGATTTTACGCTGCATCGCCAAGCTTCCTGAAAGCCATTCGTGAGATCTGTGACGAGCACGGCATTCTGATGATTGTTGACGAAGTCCAGAGTGGTTTCGGCCGCACCGGCAAGATGTTCGCCATTGAACACAGCGGTATCGAGCCGGACATGATGACCATGGCCAAGAGCATGGCTGACGGCATGCCCATCTCGGCGATTGTCGGTACTGACAAACATATGGATGCCTCCGGCCCCAACTCCCTTGGTGGCACCTATACCGGCAGCCCCACCGCCTGCGCCGCAGCCCTGGCGGTACTGGAAGTGTTCGAGGAAGAGGACATCCTGGGCAAGAGCCAGCGCCTGGGTGACACGTTGCGCAAGCGTTTTGACCAGTGGCAGGAGCAGTTCCCCCATGTGGACAATGTGCGCAATCTGGGCCCCATGGCCGCCATTGAGCTGGTGACTGACAAGGCCAGCAAAGAGCCGAGAGCGGACTTCGCCGCGGCAGTAACGAAGAAAGCCAAAGAAAACGGCCTGATCCTGCTCAGCTGCGGTATGTATGGCAATACTATCCGCTTCCTGATGCCCGTAACCATCGAGGACAACATTCTCGAGGAAGGTCTGGGGATCGTTGAGCAGGCATTGAAAGAAATAGGCTAAAGCAGCTTACGGATTTCCTTCCAAAGCCGACGGTAGGCGTCAGCGGCAGCCGAGGACCGGTCCATCAGTTCAACCGGCTGGCCGCTTTCGCCCATTTTCTCCACAATACTGGCATTGGGAATGAGGGTATTCATCCCACCCTCAAGATGCTGCTTCCGGTTGATGACCATATCCCTGTGCAGGCTCTTGCGCCGGTCCACCATCGAAAAGAAGGGGTGCAGACGACCGGGTTTGAGTTTTTTGTCCCTGGCGAAGTCCTGAAGCTGATGCCAGCTGTTCAACGCCAGCCAGGTAGGCACAACGGGTACAAATACGCCATCGGCAGTTTTCAACACCTGCTCAGACAACCGTGACATGGACGGCGGGCAGTCCAGAACCACCAGGCTGGTTTCCTCTGACAGCGGAGCAAGCCAGTTCTTGAGTGTATTGTTGCTGTCGTCCTTGTCCAGCCGGACATCAAGATTGCGGAAGCTGTTGTGGGCAGGAATAAAGTCCAGGTCAGGGTAGGCACTGGCGCGGATAAACTTGCCGATCGGGGTCTTGCCATCCATCAATGCGGCCAGTTTCCGACCCTTGATTTCCTCGGTTCCAGCCAGGTACCAGCTGGCAGCCGCTTGCGGGTCCAGGTCCCACAACAGTGTCGGGATACCGGCCTGGCTCGCCAGGTAAGAAATATTCACAGCTGCCGCGGTCTTTCCCACGCCGCCTTTGAGGCTGTAAAACGCTATAATTTTCATGCTTCCTCCAGAAGCCCTGTCGCATAACGGCTGCCAGCTTAAACGAATACACCCATTAGTGTGTTTCAGTTATATGACACCTATCCGCAAAAGTCAGTAACCCTGAATTTTCTCCGGGACCCGTCGGGCCTTCCTTCGGTTATTGCCCGTTTCAAAGTATACTGCCTGAGGACTTTTTCGGTATGCTGGATCCATACCAGCATTACTTACCCGAAACATCAGGCTGATTTATGACCTCCCCGGAAACCCAATCAAGACCTACCCACAAACCCAGGCCCTGGGTGGATCTGCTTGTCAGCATCATTATCCCCTCCGTCATCCTTATGAAGCTCAGTGGGGACGAATACCTGGGCAGTGTCATGGCGTTGATTATTGGCCTTGCGTTCCCCCTGAGCTGGGGGCTGTTCGAGCTGGTGCGATACCGTAAGTACAACTTCATCGCGGTGCTGGGTGTCATCAGCGTTGGACTAACCGGCGGTATCGGCCTGATGGAGCTGGATGCCGGCTGGCTTGCCATCAAGGAAGCAGCCGTTCCTGCCGTGATAGGTATTGCGGTGCTGATTTCAACCCGCACCAGATACCCCCTGGTGAGAACGCTGCTTTACAACCCGACGGTACTGAATGTGGACAAGATCCAGGCCGTGCTGAAAAAGAGGGGCAGTGAACAGGAATTTGAAGCACGGCTGCTCAAAGCTAGCTACCTGTTCAGCCTGACTTTTCTGTTTTCGTCCATCATGAACTTCGTGCTGGCGAAATGGATTGTCACCAGCCCCTCCGGCACCCAGGCTTTCAACGAAGAGCTGGGACGAATGACCCTGGTAAGTTATCCCATGATCGCTATTCCATCGATGATCATGATGATCGCCATTTTTTACTACCTCTGGCGCTCCATTCGCCGGCTGACCGG